>CAWCKG010000036.1:0-12689 GCA_963795785.1 uncultured Actinomycetes bacterium | reverse complement strand
GGCATCGTCCCGCCCGGCATGACACCCGGCCCCGCCGCCAGCAGTCCGGCGGCGGGGCCGTGTCCGTGCCGGACGGTGTGGGGAGATAGTGCAGTGACACGAGAGATTGGCGGGCAGCAGCGGCATGACTGAGACTCCGGCCCGGGCCAGCGGCCAAGGCCCGTGACGAAGGAACGGGGCCTTGGGCCATCGGGGGGTTCCGGGGGTCGCCCCCCCCGGGCCAGCGCCGTGATCGTGGGCGCGGGCATCGTCGGCAACAGCCTCGTCCACCACCTGGCGCTGCTGGGCTGGCGCGACCTCGTGCTGGTGGACAAGGGCCCGATGCCCAACCCGGGCGGCTCCACCGGGCATGCGTCCAACTTCATCTTCCCGATCGAGTACTCGAAGATGATGATGGAGCTGACCCGCGACAGCACCGAGCAGTACCAGGAGCTGGGGGTATTCACCCAGAGCGGCGGGATCGAGGTGGCCCGCACCGCCGGGCGCATGGCCGAACTGCGCCGCCGCTGCTCCGCGGCCAAGGCGTGGGGGATTCCCGCCGCGCTGGTCACGCCCGCCGAGATACGCAAGCTGGTGCCGTACCTCGACGAGTCGGTGATCCTCGGCGGCGGGCATTTCCCGACCGTGGGCGTGGTCGACTCGCTCCGGGCCGGCACCCTGATGCGGGAGCAGGCGCAGGCCGCCGGCGCGCTGACCGTGCTGGCCGGGACCGAAGTGCTCGGCATCGACACCACCGACGCCGGGAGCAGGCCGCAGGTGCGGGCCGTCCGCACCACCGCGGGCGAGATCGAGACCGGGATCTGCGTGATCTGCTGCGGCGTCTGGAGCCCTCGCATCGCCCGGATGGCCGGGGCGCGGCTGGCGCTGACCCCGATCGTGCACCAGATGATCAGCGTCGGGCCCATCGCGCTGTTCGCTGGCACCGCCGGGGAGATCTCCTACCCGATCGTGCGGGACGTGGACACCAACATGTACGAGCGCCAGCACGGCGGCGACATGGAGGTCGGCTCCTACGCGCACCGGCCGATGATCGTCAGCCCCGACGACATCCCGTCCAACGAGGAAGCGGCACTGTCCCCGACCGAGATGCCGTTCACCGCCGACGACTTCGACCCGCAGCTCGCCGAGGCCCTGGAACTGATGCCGGAACTGCTGGGTGACGAGCGGGCCGGCATCCGCTACGCGATCAACGGGCTGATCTCGATGACCCCCGACGGCCACCCGCTGCTGGGCGAGATGCCCGAGGTCAAGGGGCTGTGGTCGGCCGCGGCGAGCTGGATCAAGGAGGGGCCGGGCTGCGGGCGGGTGGTGGCCGAGCTGATGTCGGGCCGGGTGCCCACCGTGGACGTGCACGAGGCCGACGTGGCCCGGTTCTACCCCTGCCAGCAGACCGTCGCCCACGTGCGGGCGCGCGCCCGCGAGGGCTTCAACAAGATGTACGGGATCGTCCACCCGGCCGAGCAGTGGGAGTCCGGCCGCCCGCTCCGGGTGAGTCCCTGCTACCAGCGCGAGGCGGACCTCGGCGCGGTGTTCTTCGAGACCGCGGGCTGGGAGCGCCCGCACTGGTACGGCTGCAACGAGCCGCTGCTCGCGCGGTACGCGGGACGGCTCGGCGAGCGCACGGCCGAATGGGACGCCCGGTGGTGGTCGCCGATCATCAATGCCGAGCACCTGGCCATGCGGGAGGCGTGCGGCCTGGTCGACCTGTCCGCCTTCGCGGTCTTCGACATCACCGGCCCGGCGGCGCTGGACGCGGTGCAGTCGCTGGTCGTGGCGCAGGCCGACGTCCGCCACGGCCGGGTGATCTACACGTCGCTGCTGGACGCCGGCGGCGGGTTCAAGGCCGACCTGACCGTGATGCGGCTGGGCGCCGAGCACTTCCGGGTGGTCACCGGCGGGGCGACCGGCATGGCAGAGAAGAAGTGGTTCACCGACCACCTGCCGCCGGGAGCCCAGCTCAGCGACCTCACCTCGGCCTGGACCACGCTCGGCGTCTGGGGGCCCCGGGCCCGGGACGTGCTCCAGCCGGTCACCCTGGGCGACATGTCCCACGAGGCGTTCGGCTTCGGCACGTGCCGTGAGGTGGAGCTGGGTGGTGTGACCGTGCTCGCGTCGCGCATCTCCTACGTCGGCGAGCTGGGCTGGGAGCTGTATGTGCCGATGGAGCAGGGGGCCAGGGTGTGGGACACGGTCTGGGACGCCGGCCAGCCGCACGGCCTGGTGCCCGTGGGCATCGGCGTGTACGGCACCACCGGCCGGCTGGAGAAGGGCTACCGCGCCTATGGCAACGAGCTGACCTCGGACTACAACCTGGTCGAGGCCGGGATGACCCGGCCGCGGGTCAAGGCGCAGCCGTTCATCGGCAAGGAGGCCTACCTGGCGCAGCGGGACACCCCGCCGGCGGCGGTGCTGTGCACGCTGACCGTCGATGACCACGCCTCGGCCGACGGCCAGCTCCGGTACATGCTCGGCGGTGAGCCGGTCTTGTCGGCCGGCGGCGAGCGCCTGGTCGACGCGACGGCCGGCCCTGGTACGTGACCAGCGCCGGCGCGGGGCCGTCGGTGGGCAAGCACCTGCTGATGGCCTACCTGCCACCGGAGCAGGCGCGCGAGGGCACCCATCTCGCGGTCGAATGCTTCGGTGAGCAGTATCCGGTCACGGTCGCGGTGGCCGGGTCCACGCCGCTGTTCGACCCGGAGAACACCCGGGTGCGGAGCTGAGGCGCGATGGAGATCGGCGTCTGCGTCAAGCGCGTGCCCATGGTCGGCGGCAAGATCGTGCTGACCCCGGACGAGCAGGAGGTGGACACCCGGCTGTCCGGGTTCACCATCAGCCCGCACGAGGAGTGCGGCGTGGAGGAGGCCGTCCAGATCACCGAGCGGCTCGGCGGGACCGTCTCGGTGATCACTCTGGGGCCACCGGCCGCCGCGGACCAGCTCCGCGACGCGCTGGCGCTCGGGGCCAAGCGGGCGGTGCTGCTGGAGACCGACGGCGGCGAATGGGGCCCGATCGCCACGGCCGAGGCCATCGTCGCCGAGGTGCGCCGCCACGCCGCCAGCGGGCCGGGTTACGACCTGCTGCTGTGCGGTAACGAGGCGGCCGACACGGGCGACTACCAGATCGGCATCCGGGTGGCCTGCGCTCTCGGCTGGCCATGCGTCACCGGCATCAAGAACCTGGAGATCGCGCAGGCCGGCACCGGGACCGTGGCCAGAGCCAGGCGGGAGTACGGCGGCGGGGAGGAGACCTTCGAATTCGCGCTGCCCGCCGTGATCTGCGTCAAGGAGGGCATCAACCTGCCGCGCTACCCGTCGCTGCCAGGGCGGCTGCGGGCCAAGCGGGCAGAGGTCGAGCGGTACGAGCCGCAGTGGCAGCGAGGAAGGGCTCCGCAAGCGGTCCCTGCGCGTGCCCGCGGCCCAGCGCAAGCAGGCCACCGTGCTGGGCGCCGGGGCGGACGCCGTGCCCGCGCTCCTCGGCGTGCTCGAAGAATGGGGCCTGCTGCCATGACCGTGCTGTGCCTGGTGGAACTCGACGCCGACGGGCCGGCCGACGCGTCACTGCGGGCGCTGACGTTCGCCGCGGGCCTGGCCCGCTCCGCACCGGCGGGCTCCGCACCGGCGGGCTCCGTGCTAGCGGGCTCCGCTTCGGACGGCTCGACGCCCGGCCCGGAGCCCGTCGCGGCCGTGCTGTTCGGGCCCGCTGGCCAGGCTCCCCGCGACGCGCTGGCGGCGCACGGGGCGGCCAGCGCCCATGTCGTCGAGCCCGGGCACCTGGACGGCTACGCGCCGCGGGCCTGGGCGCGGGCCCTCGCCGGGCTGGCCGCGCAGACCGCCGCGTCCGCCGTGGTCGCGGCGGCCACAGACCGCGGCAACGAGGTGATGGCCTACCTCGGCGCGCTCACCGGCCAGCCGATGGCCGCGAACTGCGTCCAGGCGGAGCGCGGCGGCGACGGCACGTACCTCCTCGTCCGGCACCGCTGGGCCGGCCTGCTGCTCGAAGAGGCCAGCCTGGCCGGCTCGCCCGCGCTGATGACGGTGGCCACCGAGGCGGTCCCGGCGCAGACCGTCGCGGAGCCCGTGCCCGGGGGCGTGCCCGTGCACCCGTACGCCCCCGTCCTGGACGGTGACGACCTGCGGGTGCGCGCCGTCGAGACCGCCGGGCACACCTCCGGCGCTTCGCTCGCCACCGCGCGAGTGGTGGTCGGCGGCGGGCGCGGCGTCGGCGGCCCGGACGGCTTCGCCCCGCTGGAGGAACTCGCCGGCCTGCTCGGCGGCGTGGTCGGGGTCTCCCGGGTGGTGACCAGCGAGGGCTGGCGGCCGCACCGGCAGCAGGTCGGGCAGACCGGCACCAAGATCACCCCGGAGCTCTACCTGGCCTGCGGGATCAGCGGCGCCATCCAGCACATGGCCGGGTGCGCGGGCGCGAAGCACATCGTGGTGGTCAACACCGATCCCGGGGCGCCGATCCTGGCGCACGCGGACTATGCGGTCGCTGGGGGATCTCGGTGAGGTGATCCCGGCGCTGGTCGCCGCCCTCCGGGCCCGTGCCGTTCGCACTGACCGCCTCGGCCTGAGCGCTCTCGGTCACCTCGTGGTGCGCAGTGGCGGGCGGTATCTCACGCAAGCCGAAAGACAGGCAGGCAAGACCGTGACAATCGTGGCTGGTGGTGCTTGAATCGGACGGATCGCAAAGCGGCTACCTCATGCACGCGTCGCGGAACATGGTCACGCGTTCGAGAGGTGATCGGGAGAGGCCTACATAGGCGTGACCATGCACCCGGGTCCGGAGGATGGCTGTCCGGTCGGCCGGAGCATACCGTCTCCCACCCCGCAGGCCCGGCACCATGCTGGCCCGTGTCTCGGCTGCCGCATCGATCACCGGCAGGTGCGCCGGTCGCCTGCACCATGTGCCGTCAACAGCAACGGCACCGTCATCCATCTCCCTGAGGGGGTTGTAAATGCGCACGCGACGCAGATTTGCAGCGGTCGCAGCGGGAGCTTCTGCTCTTCTCTGCCTGGCCACGGTCAGCGGGGTGGTCGGAGCGTCGGCGGCGGGAGCCGCCTCCACTCCCCGCCGGACAGTATTGGCGGGGAGTGTCGTCTCGGCCAAGGCCCGTCAGCGCCCGGTTGGCGCCGTGGCCGGGTCCGCCCGGGTGGACTTCGCGCTGGTACTCAAACTACGCAAGGCTGCCGCAGCGGCGGCGCTGGTCCGAGCGGTCAGCACCCCCGGGAGCCCGAGCTACCGGCACTACCTCAGCACGGCCCAGTGGGAGTCGAGGTTCTCGCCGGCCGCCAGCCAGGTCGCCAGTGCCCGTAAGTGGCTGGCCGGCGCGGGCTTCAGGGTCGGCAGCGTGTCCAAGGACCGCATCACCGTCTCCGCGTCGGGTACCGCCGCGCAGGTGGAGCGGGCGTTCGGGACCAAGCTGGAGAATTTCAAGCTGAACGGCCGCACCGTGCGCCTGGCCACGAAGGAACTGTCGGTTCCCGCGTCGCTCGGCCGCAGCGTGATCGGTGCCATGGGCGTCAACCAGAACGTCGCCACGCCTGACGCCGCCGCCGCCACCGCGAGCCCGGCACCGGCTACGAACCCGTTCCCGCCGGCCCCGGCCGCCTTCATCACTTCTCCGCCGTGTGGTACCTACTACGGGCAGAAGGTCGCTACGGTGCGCCCGCCGTTCGGCCAGGGCTACCCGGACAAGGTGCCCTACCAGGTGTGCGGCTACAAGCCCGGCCAGTTCCGCTCGGCCTATAACGTCACCTCGGCCAACACCGGCAAGGGCGTCACCGTGGCCATCATCGACGCCTACGGCTCAGCCACGATCAGGAGCGACGCGACCACGTACTTCGCCAGGAACGATGCGGGCAACCCGTTCAGCAACGCGGGCTTCAGCCAGCGCCTGGCCCTGCCCTTCAACAACCAGACCCTGTGCGGTGCCAGCGGCTGGCTGACCGAGCAGGCGATCGATGTCGAGGCGGTCCACTCGACGGCGCCGGACGCCCATATTCTGTATGTCGGTGCCCAGGAACTGCCTGAACACCGGCTTGTTCGCGGCCGAGCAGACCGTGATCGACAACAGGCTGGCCGACGTGGTCACCAACTCCTGGGGCGATGACGCGGGCGACCTCCTCGACACCCCCGCGACGCAGAACGCCTACAACGACATCTTCATGCTCGCCGCCACGACCGGGATAACCATCCAGTTCTCCTCCGGGGACAACGGCGACAACTTCAACCTGTTCGGCTTCTCCTCCCCCGACTTCCCGACGGGTAGCCCGTTCGTCACCTCGGTGGGTGGCACGTCACTACAGGTCGGCAAGAACGGCCAGCAGACGGGCCAGCTCGGCTGGGCCACCGGCCGGTCGTTCAAGTGCACGCAGGTCCTGGTGAACATCCTCTGCACCGCCTCGCAGCTGAACACCTGGCTGCCGGCCTCCTTCGACGGCGGCAGCGGCGGGTTCACCAGCTACAACTACACCCAGCCGTGGTACCAGGCGCCGGTGGTGCCCGCCCCGCTTGCGCTGCGGAACCAGGCCCTCACCGGTTCCAGCCTCATGCGGGTGAACCCCGACATCTCCATGGACGCCGACCCGGCGACCGGGTTCCTCATCGGCCTGCACCAGACGTTCCCGAACGGGAAGGCCCGGTACTCCGAGACCCGTTATGGCGGGACCAGTCTCGCCTCGCCGCTCCTGGCCGGCGTGATAGCGGACGCGGACCAGGCCGCGATCGACGCGGGCGGTGCGGCGATCGGGTTCGCCAACCCGGCGATCTACCGCCTGGTCACCCGGTCGGGCGCGATTACCGACATCGTGCCCGGTGGCAACCAGGGCCAGTACCGGGTAGACCACGCGTCCACCTACCTCGGTCCCGGGGTGAAGGGCTCGATCGACTCGTTCCGCCAGCTCACCTACGAGGGCCCCATCGTGTACTGCGACGGGACCGGCAACTGTGCCACGCGGGACAACACGCTGAGCACGGCCACGGGCTACGACAGCATGACCGGGGTCGGTGCGCCTGGGCCCAGCTTCATCAGCAACCTGTCCGGCACCTAACCGACCGGGGCGCTGAGCCGCCCGATTCCGCCTGGCGCCAGGCGGGCACCTGCGGGTGCCCGCCTGGCGCCCTTGTCGTATTCCTTGACAGGAATATGCTTGGATAGGCATACTAGTTCGGTGACCTCGGTGTTCGATGTGCTGGCGGAGCCCCGGCGGCGGCAGATTCTCGACCTCGTGCGCGATGGCGAGTGCTCGGTGACCGAACTGGTCGCCCGGCTGAGGATGAATCAGCCGGCCGTCTCCAAGCACCTGCGGGTGCTCCGGGAGGCCGGTCTGGTCCGGGTGCGGGTCGACGAGCAGCGCCGGCTCTACCGGCTCAGCCCGGGGCCCCTGCGTGAACTCGACCGGTGGCTGGCTCCCTACCGCGCCGCGTGGGAGTCCAGCCTGGACAAGCTCGAACGGCACCTGTACCAGATGGGCCAGGACGAGACAGGGGAAGGGCGATGACAACAGGCAAGCTGGAAGACCTCGGCGGGCAGTGGCGGCTACGCTTCACCCGCGAACTGGCGCATCCGCAGGAGCGGGTATGGCGGGCCATCACGGAGCCGGAGCACATGCGCGCCTGGTTCCCGCAGCATGTCGCCGGCGAATGGGTGGTGGGCGGAGCCCTCACCTTTTCCAGCCCGGAGGGCCGCGGCCCGGACTTCGACGGCGAGGTGCTCGCCTGCCAGCCGCAGTCGCTGGTGGAGTTCCGCTGGGGCACCGACGTGATCCGCCTGGAACTGGCCGGCGGCCCCGATGGGTGCACGCTCACGCTGCTGGACACGTTTGGCGAGCTGGGCAAGGCGGCGCGGGATGCGGCGGGCTGGCACGAATGCCTCGACCGGCTCACCGACGACCTGGACAAGGGCGAGCTTTCTTTCCAGCCCGGGCAGCGCTGGGCCGAGGTGCACCCGCGATACGTCGAGGCGTTCGGCCCCGAGGCCGCCGCGATCGGCCCCCCGCCGGGTTACTGATCCGGTTCCCGGGGCGCGCTTCCTGGCCGGCGGGATCCGTGGGCTTCTTCTCGGCGTAGGTCTCGCTGGCCCGTTCGACGGCGCCTTCGAGTTCGGTGAGCACCTGCTTGACGAAACCCCGCCCGCGCGCGTCACCCAGCTTCTGTCCGACGGCCTCCTTCAGGCCCTTGGGGATCAGGTCGACGGAGAGCCCGAGCGGCACGACGAGGTAGACCAAGGGCGCCACGATCAGGGAGAGCATCGCCAGGCCGATGGAGACGACCGAGAACTGCGCCAGGCCAGGATCCCCCGGCACGGCGCCGTCGGCCAGCCAGATGAGGCAGTTCAGTTCGGTGATGCCGAGCATGAGGAAGACCAGCAGCC
Source organism: uncultured Actinomycetes bacterium (assembly GCA_963795785.1). Lineage (GTDB taxonomy): Bacteria > Actinomycetota > Actinomycetes > Streptosporangiales > Streptosporangiaceae > DASXKD01. Next base: position 4,315 of record CAWCKG010000036.1, on the reverse strand, counting down.
AGACGATGGCGCCGCCGATTGCCATCCCACGCTCCACCTTGTAGAGCGTCGACATGATGGGGACGCCCTTGAGGTAGGCGAAGATCTCGCCGGGCCCCTGGGTGTGGTCCAGGTCGTGTTCGGCGCTGTAGGCGGCGAACTCCCGCTCCCACTGCGGGTCGGGCTGGCGCAGCCGCTCCCTGATGCCGCGTGCCTCGGCGCCCGCGGCGAGCGCGAAGATCGGCACGATTACCGCGACCGCCGAGGCGAATGCCTCCGTCATCAGCATGAGATCACTCTTCTGTGTGCGCGCCGCCGTGGCCGGTCTCGTGTGTGCGCCGCCGTGGCCAGTCAATCCTGCCAGGCTCACGTCCGGGTCGCGGCCGCCAGGTTCTCCCGCGCCGTCTGGGTGAGCGGGTGATCCGGCCCGAGCGCGCGCTCGGAGTCGGCGAGGGTGCGCTCGAACATCGCCTGGGCCTCGGTGTACCGGCCCACCGTGTGGTAGGCGTGCGCCAGGTTGCTGCGGGAGGTCAGCGTGTCCGGGTGGTCCGGCCCGAACACCCGGTCGCAGTCGGCCAGGTTCTGCTCGTACAGCGGGATGGCCTGGGCCAGCTTGCGCGCCGAATGGTAGGCGGACGCCAGGTTGCCGCGCGCGGTGATGGTGTCGGGATGGTCGGGGCCCTGCAGCGCTTCCCGGTCGGCCAGCGTGCGCTCGTACAGCGGGATGGCCTCCTTGTACCGGCCCGCCAGGAAGCAGGCGTCGGCCAGGTTGCCGCGCGCGGTGATGGTGTCCGGGTGGCCGGGGCCCTGGGCCCGCTCCCGGCCGGCCAGCGTGTGCCGGTAGGCGGACAGCGCATCCTTGAGCCGCCCGGTGGTGCGGTAGGCATAGGCCAGGTTGCCGCGCGCCGCCAGGGTCTCCGGGTGGTCGGCGCCCAGCGCGCGCTCCCGGTCGGTCACGATGCGCTCGTACAGCGGCAGCGCCTTGGCCGGCTGGCCGGCCGCGCGGTAGGCGTGGGCGAGGTCGGCGCGGGCGGCGACGGTGTCCGGGTGCCCGGGGCCGAGCACCCGCTCCCGGTCCGCCAGGGTGCGCTGGAAGGTGGCGATGGCCCGGTCGCCCAGGCCGGCGCCGAGGTAGGCCTCGCCCAGTTCCTCGCGGGCGGTCAGGGTGTCCGGATGGCGCGCCCCCCGGCCCTGCTCGGACTCGGCGACGACACGCTCGGCGAGGCGGATCGCCTCCTGGGAGCGGCCGGCCGACCGGTACGCCCGGGCCAGGTTCGCGCGGGCGGCGACGGTATCGGGGTGCCCCGCGCCGAGTATCCGCTGCCGCTCGTTCAGCGACTCCTGGTACACCTCCACCGCGTCGTCCGGGCGCCCCGCCGCCTCATAGGGCCGCGCCCAGCCGGTCCCGGGCCAGGATGGTGTGCGCATGGCTGGGCCCCAGCTCGGCCTGGCTGGTTTCCAGCATCCGCTGCCAGTAGCCGGTGGCGGCCGCGGTGAGCCCGCCCGCTTCGAGGCTGCGGCCCGCCCGCAGCAGCACCGGATGGCGCTCGGGCTGCCACAGCGCCCGGCCGGCGGCTTCCTCCAGCCGCGCCGTGCAGTCGCGCAGCGCCTGCTCGAACGAGGCCGGGACATCGCCGCGGGGCCAGACCTGCAGCAGCGCCTCGGCGGCGGTGTGCGCGGCCTCGTCGCTTTCCGCCGCGGTGAGGTTCTGCGCCACGGTGGCCTGGACCACGCTGTGCACCCGCACGGTGCGTGCCGCGCTGGTGGTGTCGATGCTGACCAGGCCCGCCCGGGCCAGGTTGTACAGGGCGGCGCGGGCCTGCATCTCGTCCACCGGGGCGCCGCGCCGGTAGCGGGTGAGGTAGGCGCAGGCGGCCTGGCTGGTGAGCACCGTACCGGGGATGCCGTTGGCATCCAGCAGCGCGGCCAGGGTCAGTGCCGGGCGGGCCAGCCCGGCCGGCGGTATCTGCTCGGCGAACTCGGTGGCCAGCGCCCAGGTGGACGCGACGATCGACGGGTAGTCCCCGGCCGCGCCGCCGGCCAGGCGCTGCATCCGGTCGGCGATGCGGGCCCGGTACTCGCGGCAGTCCAGCCCGGTGTCGGCCATCAGCGCGGCCGCCTGCGCCAGCGCGATCGGCAGGTAGCCGAGGTCGCCGGCCAGGTCGAGCGCGCCGATCCACTGGTCGGGGTCGGCGTGCAGCTTGCTGGACAGGTACGCGACCGATTCGCGGGGGCTGAACGGTCCCACCTCGATGGCGCGCGGGCGGTACGCACGCACCGCGGTGTCGGGCCGGCGGCTGGTGACCAGCACCCGTCCCTGCGGCCCGTGCGGCCAGAGGCCTTCAAGAACGGCCGCGTCGGCCAGATCGTCGAGGATCACCAGCCATGGCCGGTCGGTCTCGGCCAGCCAGTCGAGGAATTGCGCCGCGGCCGCTTCTGGCCCGTCGACGGTCAGCCCGCCCAGGTCCGCCATGGCCTGGGCGTAGCCGGTCACCACGGCGTCCCGGCTGGCCGGGGTCAGCCAGACGACCAGGTCCAGCGCGCGGCGGTCCCAGAGGGCGTGCGCGACCGCGAGGGCGAGCTGCGTCTTGCCGGTGCCGCCGAGACCGCCCAGGGTCCGGCTCGCTTCCTCGGCCGGGATCAGCACCGCGGTGTCCCCGGGAGCGAGGCTGGCCGCCAGGCCGAGCCCGGTCTCGTGCCGGGGCACATGCGAGTCGGCTAGCTGCGGAATCAGGCCCGACAGCAGCGGCCAGGTCACCTCTCCCGGCCGCGCCGGAGCGCCGTCTGGGTACCTGTCGCTCATTGCTGTCTGGTCACCGACCCGCATGTGTCCGCCGGGGCTGCCCGGGTGATATCAACCAAACCTCACGCCGGTTATACACGCCGATTTCACATCACGGAACGAAAACGGAAACGGGACTCCGGGCGCAGGGACAGTGCAAGCGATTGTATTTCCCGCAATTACTACATGTGATTTCGAGCTGCTTTTACGTAGCCAGATTCCGGTCCGCGGCGTGCGCGCCCCCTGCCCGGGCGAGGAGTTCCCTGCGCCACTGCTCGGTCTGCTGGACCTGGTTGAAGGTGAACAGGTGCAGCCCCGCGACGCCGGCGGCCGGTGCGCTGACCGTGGGGCCCAGCCTGGCCAGCAGTCGCTCCGGGCGGTAGCCGCCGGGCGTGCCGAACCGCAGGAACCACTCCACGTGCCCGGCGAGGAACCGGGCGGACTCGCTGGCACCTGCCTTGGCCGCCATCCGCAGCAGCCGGGCCCGCTCCACCGGCCCGGCCAGCCCGACATACAGCGGCAGCGTGACGCCGCGGGCCCGGACCCGCTGGATCCACCGGCGCACCGTGACCGGGTCGAAGCACAGGTTGCTCACGATGTAGGCGGCGAGCCGGCGCTTGTCCCACATGGCCTGGATCGTGATGTCGTCGCCGATCCGCGGGTGCGTCTCCGGGTACCCGGTGATCCCGGTCCGCGGAAAAGGGTTGCCCATTTCGGCCAGCCGCTCCAGCAAAGACAAAGCGCTGTCAAAACGGCCGGCCGGGGGGTCGGCGTCACCCGCCGGGATGAAAACGTCGTCCACCCCGCACGCGATCAGCCGGGCGGCGATATCGGCCAGATGCGCGTCGTCGCGCACCAGCCGGGCGGACAGGTGCGGGACCACCTGGTACCCGAGCCCGGCCAGCTTCTCGGTCAGGTCCAGCGTGGCGTCCAGGCCCTTGGTGGGCGAGGCCGTCACGGTCACCGTCATGCTGGCCGGGACCCACGCCGTCACGTCGTCCGCCACCCGGCCGGCCGGGAACACCTCGTACCGCGGATGCTCCAGCAGCGGCGCGGTGCTGGCCAGCCCGCCGCGCAGCAGCCCGCCCCGGATCACGGCCGCCCGGCTCCGGCCGCCCCGGCGCCAGCCCCGGCTCACCCGTCCGCCCCCCCGGCACCCTGGCCCGCCCCGGATCATGGCCCGGTCCGTGGTGGTCTGCGCCAGCGACCACATTCTTTTGTGGTGGTTGCGCCAACCACCACAAACGGGCCCGGGCCGCCCCGGGTCACGGCTCGCTCCCGGACCGTCCCCGGTGACGAGTGCCTCCAGTTCCCGTTCCAGGCGGGCGGTCCCGGTCGGCACGACGGTGAGCGGCAGGCCGAACCGGGCCGCCACCTGCTCCGCCTGCGCGGTCAGCCCCGGCTCCGGGTCCTGGGCCAGCCACACCAGGCGGCGGTAGTGCCCGAAGTAGTCCGGCCACAGCTCCGGGTACCGGTCAAGGCCCAGTTCCGCGAGCACGGTCCGCTCGAAGCTGCGGACCAGGAAGTCGGTGAGCACGTAGGTGCCCGGCTCAT
>CAWCKG010000035.1:0-36913 GCA_963795785.1 uncultured Actinomycetes bacterium | reverse complement strand
CCCCGCAGCCCTCACGGCCAGGCGGCGCGGGCCTGCTCGCGTACCCGGACCCGTTGCGGGCCTGCTGATCGCCCGGCAGATCGAGCACGAGGCAGGCCAGTGGGCGGGTAACTACATGCGCGAGACCTTCGCGAGCCGATGGCGGGAGCCAACGTGCTTCGATTCGTCTCGGCTCACCGCGACGCCTGCCGAATGTTGCCGCAGGTGAGCGGCTCTCCGTTCGACAGACCTTAGCCTCGATCCACCGCGTAAATAGGGTTCGTTCGGGCGCGTCGACGCGAAAGGTGCCCTCTGAACTGGGACGATGGGAGTTGCTGAGAGCTTCCAGTTCCCGAGCGGAGAGGACACCTCGCAAGTGCGATTGTTGCATGGCCTGGCGAAGATCCACGCGACGTTTGATGACCCGAATCTGGTGTCGCGGGCGGGCCTGGTGCCGGTGATGGCGCTGGCCCAGCGGGCGGGCCTGGGCGACCTGGCCGGCGAGCATGTCCGGATCGCCCGGCCGGTGCGGGGTGAACGCGCAGGTGAAGGTGCCCTGCCTGGTGGCCGGGATGATCGGCGGGGCGGACAGCATCGATGACCTGGACCTGCTGCGGCACGGGGCGATGCCGGCGCTGTTTGGCGGGGTCCGGGCGCCGTCCACGCTGGGGTCGTTCCTGCGCTCGTTCACCTGGGGGAACGTGCTGCAGCTGGGGAAGGTGAACCGGCTGCTGCTGGCTGAGCTGGCCCGCCGTGCCCCGCTGCTGCCCGGCAAGGACACGCTGGCCTTCATCGACATCGACTCGCAGCAAAAACGGGTCTACGGGCACAATAAGCAGGGCGCCGCGTTCGGCCACACCAAGATCCAGGGCAAGAGCGTGCTGGTCCGGGGGCTGAACGCGCTGGCCGCCACGATCAGCACCCCGCTGGGCGCGCCGGTGATCGCCGCCACCCGGCTGCGCGGCGGCAACGCGGGCTCCGCCCGCGGCGCCGCGTCGTTCGCCCCGAAGCGGTCGGCACCGCCCGCGATGCCGGGTGCACCGGGACGCTGGTGGCGCGGGCCGACTCGGCGTTCTACTCCGCCGCGTTCACCGGCGCGGTGCGCCGTGCCGGGGCGTTCTTCTCGGTCACCGTGCAGATGAACCCGCACGTCCAGGCGGCGATCGCGGCCATCGGCGAGGACGCCTGGACCCCCATCCGCTACCCCCGGGCCATCTGGGATGACCAGCTTCGCTGCTGGGTGTCCGACGCCGAGGTCGCCGAGACCGAACTACACCGCGTTCACCTCGAAGAAGGGCAAGGCCATCACCGCCCGGCTGATCGTCCGCCGGGTCAAAGACCTCAACCGCAAGGCCGGCGAAGGCCAAGACGAGCTGTTCACCGTCTGGCGCTACCACGCCGTGTTCACCGACTCCCCGTTCGAGACGCTCCAGGCCGAGGAGCAGCACCGCGACCACGCCATCGTGGAACAAGTGCTTCGCGGACTGGACCGGCGGCCCGCTGGCTCACCTGCCCTCGGGCTCGTTCCCCGCGAACGCGGCCTGGCTGGCCCTCGCCGCCATCAGCCACAACCTGCTGCGCGCCGCCGGGTCCCTGGCCAGCCTCGCCTGCGCCAAAGCCCGTGGCGCCACGCTGCGCCGCGACCTCATCGACGTCGCCGCCCGCACCGCCCGCCACGGCCGCGGCGAGATCACCGTGCACCTGCCCGAAGGCTGGCACCGCGAGCACGAGTGGATGAACCTGTTCGAAGCCGCCTGCGGCCCGCCCGCCGCGGCGGCCTGACCAGCCCAGACCCGGTCACCGCGCCCCCACGGCCCAACGGCCGCCGGCAGGCCACCAGCATCCCCGGCCAGAACCTGTGGACAAGCCGCAGAAACGTGAGCGGCAGGAAACCCACGCCCGCCCCCGCCCCAAGATCAACTTCCTCCGGCCCCGGCCCCGGAAACGATCACCCGAATTCACGCGGTGGATCGAGGCTCAGACCTGCCCCGGACATCCCCGGATGCGCGCCGCGCCGCCTGGCCGTCACCGCGCCGGAAGATGATACAAGGCATGAGCGCATTAAACGGTCCCCGCGGCTTTGAGAGCGCATGCTGATGCCAGGCCACACATACTCATGCGCACTAATTAACAAATGAATCGCGCTCATGGCCGGTGCACCGCTTGACAACAGCTGCAAAAGAGCGTATCAACTGAACCGAAGCTGGGGAAATACCGAGGGCGGGAGATCGAAAGCCGAAGCGTCCAGTGGGTTCTTCATATCTTGCGGCAACAAAAGGTTGCCATATCTCGTGTTCACTTCAATCGTGAAGAAGGGCAGGAAAATGAGGACGATGACTTGGCGTCTTGGCGTTTTCTCCGCCATTGGCGCTGTTGGGGTTCTTTCGCTGACACTCTCGTCGGCGATGACCGCGTCAGCCGCTCCACTAAATACTATAACCATCAAGGATGGCAGCGGGACTACCACAAACCCAGCCGGTCTTGACCCCAAAACCTCATTCTGCGCGTATCCGTCGAACGGGAACGGTGCGGGATATACATCGGTGACGGTCGACTCCGACTATCCGTCCCCCGCCTGCGCAACAGGTTTCCCCTCCAACCCATTCGTGATTAACGCAACGCAGGCGGCCTCCAATAGCTGGGGATCTGCTTTGGCGGGTACGAACTGGGTCGGACCGAACGCGATGGGAACCTCAGACGCCCCGGACGCCGGAGGCTTCATTTACCACCACGTGGGGCCCCCAGCCTGTCCGGCCGGAAATGCTCCCTCCGGTTTCGCTACGTGCAACTTCTACATATATGATGCCACTTTCAAACTGCCTTGCAGCAAGGGCCTTACGGCCGTGATGAAAGGGAATATGAAGGCGGACAACCTGGCCGGTGTGTTCCTAAATGGGCACTTCATCAAACGTCAAGCGGTGGGCACTGGGTTCTCCTACGACGGTGTCAATCCGCCTGCCGCCAACTTTGGGAGTGGCACGCCATTCGGAGCGGGGGTGCCCGCCGCTGATTATGTCCTCGGTGTCAACACCGTTGATTTCGTCGTGTGGGACTCGACGCAGCCAGCCACCGGACTTGATTACCAGTTTACCGTCAAGGCGACTTGCCCCAAATAGCCGTCCCGGCCAGAAGGTTCAGGCCAGAAGGGGACCCGGGTTCTCACCCGGGCCCCTTCCGATCTTCGGGAGCCAGTCCAGGTCACTTGACGCTGGTCAAGCGAGGTCAAACGCGGTTTCTCAGAGTTTCTATGCGATCTTGTGAATGGGCGGCCAAGGAACTCAGGTCCGGGCCGGCTGGCTGGCGCGGAGGTCGCGGGTAGGGTCGGTGAACTCTGGGCCGCTGCGGTCGGCTGCGCTGGCAGACCAGGAACGTGCGCGGGCGAGGTAGAAGTACTGGAGGTCGCCCCTGTGATCGAGGATGTACAGGAGGCGCCGTAGGTCTCGTACGCCACGCGAACCGGGTGCAACTCCTGCCCACAGTCGAGCCGCACCGGCTTCGGCAGGTCGAGGTACCGCGTTTCGACAGTGCCGACCGAGCCGGCCGCAAGCGTCGAGGCTGGCTCCGCCATGAGGGCTATGGAACCCGGCCTGGCCAGTGTATTGTCAACTATCTCCATAGGGAATCTGGAATAAAGAAACTGGGAAGAGTCGAAGGGGTATCGCGACATGACTATGGTCGCCAACGGAGTCAACGTGCAGGCACTGCTGGAGGCGCGGGAAGTGCTGAAGGGTGCGCCGGAGGCCGCCCAGTTCACCTGGCGCGCGTCCGCCAAGTGGCAGGGTGGCGTCCACAGCACGATCAAGGTCCAGAGCTTCTTCGGTCTCGGGGAGGAGCAGAATCACAAGGAAGAGTGGACGTTCGAAGCCGACCACCCCGAGGTCTTCGCGGCGGAGGACGGCGGCATCACGCCGATCGAGTACCTCCTCGTCGGCCTGGCGAGCTGCCTGACGGCAGGTGTGGCGTCCGTCGCGCAGAACCGCGGCATCCAGCTGCGCTCGGTCGAGTCGACGGTTGAGGGCGCGCACGACATTCGCGGGATCCTCGGTGCCGACAGCGACGTCCGCAACGGCTTCAACGACGTCAAAGTGACGTTCACCATCGACGCGGACGCGTCGAAGCAGGAGATCGAGGCGCTGGTGGCCCAGTCCCAGAAGCGCTCCGCCGTGTTCGACGCTCTCACGAACCCGACGAATGTCACCGTCGAGGTCGCCTGAGGGGCCAAGCCATCGAGCGCAATACCACGGTCGTCATCGGCGCGGGGCACGCGGGCCTCGCCGCAAGCCACTTCCTGAGCGACCGGTCGATCGATCACGTCGTGCTCGAGCGCGGCGAGGTGGCGAACTCCTGGCGGCGCGAACGCTGGGACTCGCTGCGGCTGCTCACTCCCAACTGGCAGAGCCGCCTGCCGGGCCTTCGCTACGAAGGCCCGGATCCAGACGGCTACATGACGGTGGGCGAAGTGACCGACTTCATCGAGCACTTCGCGAAGGTCTCGCGCGCTCCCGTCCGGACGGGCGTCAACGTCACGTCGGTGCGACGGGCCGACGATGGATACCACGTGACGACAAGCCACGGCGAGATTCACGCCCAGGCAGTGGTCATCGCGAGCGGCGCCTGCAATGAGCCAGCGGTGCCGCAGTTCCATGACGCGGTGCCGGCGTCCGTCGAGCAACTGACGCCGTTCGACTACCGCGACCCTGCCCAGCTCCCCGACGGTGGCGTGCTCGTCGTGGGAGCGTCGGCGACCGGCGTGCAGCTAGCCGCCGAGCTGAGGCGGTCGGGCCGGCCGGTGACCCTCTCGGTGGGAGAGCACGTGCGGTTGCCGCGCACGTACCGCGGACGCGATGTGCTGTGGTGGATGGACGCGTCGGGCTTGTGGGACCAGCGGTACGACGAGGTCGAGGATCTCACGCGGGCCCGGCGGCTGCCCTCGCCCCAGCTTGCCGGGACTCCGGAGCGGACGACGCTCGATCTCAACGCGCTCGCCGCGATGGGCGTCGAGTTGGTGGGCCGCTGGGCGGCGGTACGTGACGGCCATGCGCTGTTCTCCGGCGGCTTGCGCAACGTGTTCTCGCTCGCGGACCTCAAGATGGAGCGCCTGCTGGACACGTTCGACGAGTGGGCCAAGACGGACGGGTTTGAGGCTGAGGCCGGCCCTCCCGAGCGCTTCGCGCCGACCCGCGTGCCCGAGTCGACGCGGTTGCAGCTTGACCTGCGAAGCGGCGAGATCCGCGCGATCGTGTGGGCGACGGGTTTCCGGCCTGACTACAGCTGGCTCGACGTGCCCGTGGTCGACACGAAGGGCCAGTTGCGCCACGACGGTGGGGTGGTCGACAGCCCGGGACTGTACGCGCTGGGGCTGCCCGTGCTGCGGCGGCGCAAGTCCACGTTCATTTACGGTATCGAAGACGACGCTCGTGAGGTGATCGGGCACCTCACGCGGTACCTGGCCGTGCGCCGGTGATCCTGACCGCCGGGCCCTCCGGCCGGCAATCAGGTACCCGCCCAAGCGGCTGCCAGCCCGGTCGTAGCCCTGACAGGAGCGGCGCCTATTCCAGGACGTCGCGGCGCAGCTGGGGGAAGACCTTTGAGACCTTACCGAGGAGGTAGTCGCCGTAGGTGCCAGTGAAGGCTCGCAGGTCCTGGCCGTCCCAGCGCCGCCGACCGTCGTCGCCTGCGGCGGCCCGGCCGGGCAGTGGCGGCACCTCGGCAGCGAACCCTGGGTCCAGGAAGAACGGGAAGGAGAGCCGGCCGTGGCCGCTGAGGTTGCGGACCCGGTGTGGCGTCGACCGGTACCAGCCGCCGGTCAGCCGGTCGAGCATGTCGCCGATGTTACAGACCAGCGTGCCGGGGATGGGCGGGGCGTCGATCCAGCCCTCGGGCGCGGCGATCTGCAGCCCGCCGCTGTCATCTTGGGCGAGCAGTGTCACCAGCCCATAGTCGGTGTGCTCGCCCACTCCCCAGTCCTGGGTCTGGGGCGGTGACGGCGGGTAGTGGAAGATCCGGAACAAGATGGTCGGGTCCGCGGTGTACCCGGCGGCAAAGTAGCCGGCATCCAGGCCCAGGCTGAGCGCCACCCCCGCCAGCACGGCCTGGCCGAGGTTGGTCAGCGCGTCAAGGTAGGCCAGCACCAGTGAGCGCAGCCGCGGGACCTGCCGCGGGAACAGGTTGCCGCCGTGCAGCGGGATCCCGGCCAGCACCCGCAGATCATCGTCAGGCAGCTCGGTGCCGAAGTACAGGCCTTCCTTCAGATCCGGCCGCCCGGAGGTGAACTCGGCGGCGACCGGGAAGTAGCCCCGCCAGGCCCGGCCGCCGCGCTCCATGGCAATTTCCAGCTTGTCCGCCAACGGCAGGGCGAAGAACTCAGCGCTTGCATCGGCCAGTTGGTCCAGCAGCCCGGCTGGCACGCCATGACCGGTTACGTAGAAAAAGCCGCGCTCGCGGCAGGCTGCCTGGATCTGCCCAGCCACACCAGCCCGCATCGCAGCCGGCCCGCGACCGGCCAGCGGGCCCACATCGATGACCGGCAGCCCGGCTGAACCACCCGAACCTGCCATGAGCCCATCCTGCCCGACGCTCGTGATCACCGCCGCGCCCGCTGCCAGGACGGACCGCGGGCCGGAGTCAGGGCTCACCAGGCGGGCCGACCAGCGCAGCGGTAGGCGTGTTACCCGTTGCTGTTGGTGACCTGGCCGGTGAAAGAGCAGCTCCCGGCGCTGGAGTTGTAGCTTTCGGTCACGGTGTAGGTGACGATGTTGCTGCCGGCGTCTACCTGCACCACGATGACGGCGGTGACCGGGATCGTCCCGTCCAGGTCAATGGCATTAGTGCTGTCGTTGATGGTGGCCTGGCCGACACCTCCCGGGTTCCACCAGGTCGCCAGCTCGTTGGTAGCTTGTTGTTCGCCGAACAGGTACAGAGAGTCTCCGGCGGTTGCGCAGTACGCCACAATGGCGCTGCCCGGCGCGGAAACGAGTTCTTCGTCGGCGCCAGCGAGCAGGCTCAGGCGCCCATCGCTGATGTTTCCGCCGCCCTGGATGAACCCGCTGGCCGGGGTGCCGCCCAACTCGCTGGCGTTGGCGGCGGTGCCGTTCACACCGAGGAAGCCGCTGGCCGGGGTGCCCCCCAGCTCGCTGGCGTTCAGCTTGGGCACCTGCACGCTGTTGCTTACCGTCAACGGCGGGGTGGTGGAGCTGGAGGACAGGCTGAGCGCGGTGCCCTTGGTGTTCGTCAGCGAGGACACCGACGCAGCGGTGTTGGCCTTGCCCAGGATGAAGTCGCCGCCGGTGGCGGCGACCGCGGTGCCGGACATGGCGAACAACAGCGCGATCAGGGAGATGACGGTAGCTGGGGCTGGACGGTGCATGGCGGACCTCCCGCGCAGGCCCGCGGGAGATCCGCCGTGAGATCTCGCTGTCGCGCGCGCCCGCGCCGTTTGTGCCTGAACCGCAGCTTGCACCGCACCACCCCGGCCGGGAATCCGTGCTCAGCACCTATCCGCCACCTATTCGCCACTGATCCCGGGCCGGCACGAACTAACCAGCTTGAACTCGTAGTGGCCCGGCGATCGGAGGCGATGACTAGCAGTACCACGCTGGAACCAGGGCCGGCTTCGTCAGTGGCTTGCGTAGGAAGCAAGCAGGGGCACGAGCACCTGCGCGTTCGGGCTTCCCCAGCCGGTGACGGGATCCCAGCCCGGCCCGGCCTGGTAGCCGGTGATCGTCGTGGGCGGGAACTGCACGGTGTTGTTTCCCGTGGTGATGTCGTGGAAGGCCTGGTGGTAGCGGGGACTGCGGGCGATCTGGTAGATGGCCGGGTTGACGAAGCCCAGGTGGCGGCCCGCGTACTGGTCGGCCAGCGCGATCAGCGCTGCCCAGATCGGGGCGCTGGCGCTAGTCCCGCCGTGGCTCTGGACCGTGTCCCGGGTTCCGTTGCTGAAGACGACCGCCACTCCCGTGCGGTCGCTGGCATCGGCGGACACATCGGGAACCCCTCGGGCAGCGCCAATGCCAGGGACGCCGGCCTGGTAGGCGGGCCGCGCGAACAACTGGCTGAACCCGCCGCCGGAGGCCTGGAATGACCCGCCCTGGTTTCCGGGGTTTCCGGACGCCAGGCCCCACGCCGTTTCGCTGATCCAGGCGCCGGTGGCATGGCTGGCGGTCAGGCTGGTGCCCCCGACGCCGAGGACCAGCGGATCGGAGGCCAGCAGGCTGACCCCCTTGACCGGGGCGACAGGCGCGGTGCCGGTCAGGGCCGAGTAGACATCGCACTGATAGGCTGCCGCTCCTATATCGCCCGAGGCAGCGACTACCGTCATGCCACGGTCGACGGCCGCCTGGAGCGCCGCGTTCACCCTGCCGGCCTGCGCGTGGCTTACGCAGTGCTCGCCGCCGATCTGTCCCGCGGCGCTGATCGACATGACGCTCCCGAGGGTAGGGCCCAGCCGGAGGCCCGGCGACGGCGGCGGCGACCGCGTCCGGAGTGTTGTCCAGGGACGTTGACGGGAGCAGGAGGATGACGAGGGTGGCGTCCGGAGCGAGTGCGTGCACTAGTTCCACGTCCAGCACTTCCTCCCCGAAGGCAAGCCAGGGAGAGCTAGCGCCCGCGAGCGTGGTAACGACCCGCATCCGCGCGGCCGGAAGGTGGAACATCTCGTCGAAGCCCGCCATGTCCTGGCGCAGGTCAGTGACCAAGGGCGGGTCCAGTTGCGTTTCGGCGAGCTCTGGCAACACCACGGTCTCGCCACGGCCGTCGATCCCCCGCTGCAGGAGCGGCTGGACGCCGTAGGCGGCCTCAAGCTGCTGGGGCGTGTAGCAGACACCCACAGAGCTACAGTCGACCGGCCCGCTCGCGGACCGGGCGGTCCCGCTCGCAGGTCCCGCCTGTGGCCTGCTGACGCTCGATGAGCAGGCCGTGGCCAGCGCCAGGGTCGCGACCACGCAGAGAACTGCGGCACTGGCGAGGAGGCGCGATCGGGGGATCATGACGGCACCGTGGGCAGCCTCAGCAGGAACGCAGCCTGAGCGGGAGTGTGCCGCAGGCTCTGGTGCCGCTGCCCGCCGATCAGTGCGCTGCCCGCGTCGGGCGCGTTCAGGCCGAGGATCAGCCGCATCGTCGTGGAGTTGCCGGCGCCGTTCGGGCGGACGAACCCGGTCACTTCCCCTGGCGCGACGGTGAATGTCATCCCGTCCACCGCCACTGTCGCGCCCAAGCGCTTGTGCAGGTCGCTGATCTCGATGGTTGCTTCCATGCGCGACAGGTTAGGACGTAAGGCTGGCCGCGTCGTCACGCCACGGAGTCGTCTTCGCGGCCACTGCCACGAGGGACGCGGGCCGCGGCGCATCCCCTGTGCGAGGGACACCGCGATAACCATCCGGAGGGACGCACAGTCGCTGGCCAGCGACGAGAACGACGGTGCGGGGCACGCGACGACTGGGGCGCCCTTTCTCGTAACTCCTAGCCGTAACGCTGCTGGGCCTGGACGCCCGGTATATCGACGCGGGCAAGCTCGCCCTCGAGATGCTGACCGAGCAGTATCCCCTCTACGGGCTGGTCACGGCCCCGGGCTCGCTGCCTGCGGCTCGGCTGGTGGGCTGGTTCTGCGTGCCCGTGGCCGTCCTGGCTGTGTTCCTGCTGCTCTTCCTGGTTCTGTTGTTCCCCGACGGGCGGCTGCCGTCCCGCTGGGCATCGTTTGCGGCCCGGCTGCAGGACGCCACCGACCTGGACGCGGTCCAGGCCGACCTGTCCGCCACCGTGGACCAGGTGCTGCAGCCCGCGCACCTGTCGCTCTGGCTCACGAGCTGACCAAGGGTCTCGAGCTGCAGCGCGAAGCCCAGCCTCCCGCCACCCGCCGCCGCAAACGACGAATGACAGATGAGCAGAATACCGGCACGCGCCGCCGCCAGCCCATCCTCGCCGGGATCGACGTAGCCCCTCGTAACACCCAATCTCACTGATCAACGATGAACCGATGCAGCCGGATCAGCAGCATCTGCTCGCCGCGGACCATGCATGCATTCGCGTGGGTCGAGAGAGGCGCACAGGTCACAAAGGGGCGCTACCCCGACCCGCATCCGCGATGGCGTTCCCCATGAAGGGAAAGGTGGCCTCCACGCTTAGTCCTCCCCCTAAAAACAACGGTGTAACTCCTGTGACAGGCGGACAGGATGTGCCGTCTGAGGAGGGAACACCATGACAGCGACTGTAGAGCCGGCGGGTGCGGTGAACGGCACGAAGCTGGCGGGGCCGGCGGCGGATGATGGCCGGGTGGATGCGGCGGATGAGGCGCTGGCCCGGCAGCTGGCGGAGCGGGCCCGCGCGGAGGGCCTGAGCCTGACCGGCCCGGGCGGGCTGCTGGGCCGGCTGACGAAGGTGGTGCTTGGAGAGCGCCCTGGAAGGCGAGATGGACGCCCATCTGGGCTATGCCAGGCATGACCCGGCCGGGAACGGCAGCGGGAACTCCCGCAACGGCAAGCGGGTGAAGACGGTGCTCACTGATGTGGGCCCGGTGCAGATCGAGGTGCCCCGGGACCGGGACGCCAGCTTTGAGCCGGCGATCGTGGCGAAGCGGCAGCGGCGGCTGGGCGGGGTGGATGACCTGGTCGATCTCGCTGGTCGCCAAGGGCCTGACCACCGGCGAGGTGCAGGCGCACCTGGCGGAGATCTACGGCGTCGAGGTGTCCCGGGAGACGATCAGCAAGATCACTGACCGGGTGCTGGAGGGCCTGGCCGAGTGGCAGTCCCGGCCGCTGGATCAGGTGTATGCGGTCATGTTCATTGACGTGATCAACGTCAAGATCCGCGACGGGAACGTCGCCAACCGGCCGATCTACGTGGCGCTGGCCGTCACCGCCGACGGGGAGCGGGACGTGCTGGGGCTGTGGGCCGGGGAGCACGGCGACGGGGAAGGCGCCAAGTACTGGCTGCGGGTCCTGGCCGAGATCAAGAACCGCGGCACCGCCGATGTCCTCATGGTGGTCTGCGACGGCCTCAAGGGCCTCCCGGACGCGATCGGCCAGGTCTGGCCCGCCGCCATCACCCAGACATGCATCGTGCACCTGCTGCGCAACAGCTTCCGCTACGCCAGCAAGCGCGACTGGGGCCAGCTCGCCAAAGACCTCAAGCCGGTCTACACCGCCGCGTCCGAAGCCGCCGCCCTCGACGCGTTCGCCGAGTTCAGCGGCACCTGGGAAAAGCAGTACCCGGCGATCATCCGGCTCTGGGAGAACGCCTGGCCCGAGTTCGTGCCGTTCCTGGCCTTCGACCGCGAGATCACGGACGATCATCTGCACCACCAACGCGATCGAGTCCCTCAACGCGCGGTTCCGCCGCTCGGTCAAGGCCCGCGGCCACTTCCCCACCGAGCAGGCCGCCCTCAAGCACCTCTACCTCACCGTCATCAGCCTCGACCCCACCGGCCGAGGACGGAACCGCTGGAGCAACCGGTGGAAAGCCGCCCTGAACGCCTTCGACATCACCTTCGACGGACGCCTCAGCGCGGGCAGGAAGTAACACACCAAGATCGAGCGCCGTTAACTTGACAGCCCCCCGCGCCGGGGACGGAGCGTCAGAGAGCCGGCGTGGGCGTTGACGATCGCCTGGACGATTGATAGGCCGAGCCCCGAGCCGTCTCCGTGGCCGGTGCGCTCTGTCGCGAGGCGCTCGAAGGGCTGGGTGAGCCGATCGACCGCACCGGCGTCAACGACGGGGCCCGGATTGGTGATGGACAGAAGGGCGACGTCACCGCGTCGCCCGGTCATCATGTCGATGCGGCCAGGGGCCGAGTTGTACGCGAAGGGCGTTGTCGACCAAGTTCGCGACCAGCCGCTCTGCCAGGCGCGGGTCCCCGGTCATCGGGGGCCGGTGCGAGGACGGAGCGCACCTCGATCGTACGGGCCCGTGCCTGGGCCGCCGGGTGAGGAGGATCTGCTCGGCCAGGATCGCGAGGTCGAACGGCTCGCGCTTGTGAGTCCAGCCTGCCCGCGGGTCGAGCGTGAGCAGTGCCTCGAGAGGCGCTCTTGCTGCGCCCCCGATACGAGCACCCGCTCGTGCGCGGCGCGGAGGGACTCCACGTTCGCGTCAGGGTCCGCTCAATGCCAGCTGGACCGGCCGTCCGTTGCAAGGCGAGCGGCGTGCGAGCTCGTGCGAGGCGTTGGCGACGAACTGGCGCTGGGATTGGATGAAGGCCTCGAGTCGGGCGAGCAGATCGTCGAAGGTGTCGCCGAGCTCCTTCAGCTCGTCGTCCGGGCCGTCCAGCGCAAGCCGCTCGTGCAGGTTGGTCGCGGAGATGTTGCGAGCCGTCGCCGTGATCGTCCGCAGCGGCCGGAGCACCCGCCCTGCGACGAGCCAGCCGAGCGCCACGGACAGCACCGCCATGATCGCCAGCGCGAGCCACGAGTAGACGAACAATTGCGTGTGGAGGTCCTTGGCGTTCTGGCCGCTCACGAGCATGTTCAGCCCATTCGCCTGCCGCCCTTGCGACCCCCCCGCCGAGGAAGCCTCCGCCGACGGTGACGACTGTCCCGCCCTTGCCGTCGACGACCAGGATTTGCGCAGGTCACCCCCCCATTCGAAACTCGCGCGGCACGAGCCCGCGCCGGTCGCGCTCCGCACGAGCACGTTCGTGATCACGAGGAGTGCCGGCCAGCGAGACGTGAAGAGCAGACCGTAAGACGCGGTGAGCCGCAGCGGATCGTCGGCGCGGCAGATGCGGCCGAACGACGATCCGGAGCAATTGACGGCGGACCGGCATCGGTCAGGCCCCGATCCGGTACCCGGTGCGCGAGACCGTCTCGATCAAGGGCGGATCGCCGAGCTTGGCCCGCAAGCGACTGATCGTGACGGCGACCGCGTTGGTGAACGGGTCGGCGAGCTCGTCCCAGACGCGCTCCAGCAGTTCCTCGGCGGAGACGGCTCTGCCTTCCGACGCCATCAGGAGCTCGAGCACACCGAATTCCTTCGGTCCGAGCGCGAGCGGATCGACCGGCCCGGGCGGCTCGCCGTTTCGCGGTGTCAACGATCAGGTCGCCGGCACGCAGCACCGGAGGCGCGACCGGGTGGCTGCGGCGCGCGAGGGCGCAGACGCGAGCTACGAGAACCGGGAAGTCGAACGGCTTGCCGAGATAGTCGTCGGCTCCAAGGCCGAGCCCTTCCACCAGGTCCTCGGCATCCGCCGCCGCGGTGAGCATCAGTACCCTGCTGCGGCGCCCCGCGCGACGAGCTGCGCGCAGACCTCGTCGCCGTGGAGACCGGGCAGGTCGCGATCGAGCACGATCACGTCATAATCGTTCGTCAGCGCTCGTTCGAGACCGCTCGGCCCGTCGAGCGCCACGTCGACCGCCATCTGGGCGCGCCGGAGACCGGCCGCCACCATCTCTGCCATCTCGACCTGGTCCTCGACCACGAGCACGCGCACACGAACCTCCTCCCTCTGCGGGCACAAGCCCGTCCGGACCCGGCCGATCGTCCTGGCAAGCGTGACCCACTCACCCTTTCAAGAACCTTGCATCAATAGCTGGGCCGCCAGCCGGGCTACCCGGGGACAGTGCAGCGGCCGCCGTTAGGTTTCTGAAACCGCCGGTCCAGTAGAACGGCCTCACGGCACGAAGCAGCCGGTCAGACCAAGCTACGCCCGGGGAACCGTCTGATCTCCGCAGGGGCCAGAGAGACACAGGAGGCTAGAGAGACGATGGGCGTCGCCAGCAGAGGTGTCCGCAATACGTTTCGCAATGCGACGCGCACCGTCGCGATCATGCTGATCCTCGGGCTTGCGATCGGCCTCGCCGTCGTGATGCTGATCGCGCACCGCGCAGTCGGCGAGAAGACCTCGACGACGCTCAGCTCGATCGGCAACACCGTGACGATCGGACCGCCCGGCTACTCAGCCGGCGGCCAGCTCGGGACGTTCCTCACGAGCGCCGAACTGGCGCCCGATCGCGCGCCTGCACGGGGTCACGGGCATCAACGAGAGCCTCAACGGCGCGGTGAAGGCCCGCGACTTGCCGCCGAGCAGCGCGACGGGCACTGGTTCGCCGGTGGGCGCCGGGAACGTCAAGAAGCCCGGTGGGTCCAAGTCGGGAGGCCACGGCTCCTCGGCCCTCTCCGGTGAAGCAGGGGTCGACCAGCCTCAAGTACCCCGGGACCCTGGCGCTCGCCACGCAGGGTCTGTCCTGTGAGCCGAAACCCTGCACTCCGCCGATTAGCTTCTTCACGATTTACTTCTCCGGCTCGACAGAGCCGACGGCCGCGGTCAACATCGGGGCATCGACGCTCAAGATCGTGAGCGGCCACGCGATCTCGGGCACGAGCCCAGCGTACGACGTCATGATCAGCGCGGGGATGGCCCGGAAGAACGGGCTGAAGGTCGGCTCGACCTTCACCGCCTACGGCAAGACCCTCACTGTGGCGGCCATTTTCGACAGCGACAGCCAGCAGGGCAACGACACGGTCATAACCTCGCTGCCGGTCCTGCAGCACCTGATGCGGGACACCGGCGGCCCAGTCTTCACTGCCATCGTCACCGCCTCCTCGCTCAACCAACTCCCAAAGGTCACCACGGAAATCGAGCGCGTCCTCGGCCCGCGGGCGAGCGTGGTGAGCTACCTGGCCGATGCCGAGCAGGCGGTCAGCGACCTCAATGACGTGAAGCGCATCGCGCTCGACAGCCTCGTCGGGGCGGTCGGGGCCGCCGTCGTGATCCTGTTCCTCGTGATGCTGCTGATCGTGAGGGAACGCAAGCGCGAGATCGGGGTCCTCAAGGCGATCGGAGCCCCGAACGGACGGATCATGGCACAGTTCACGACCGAGGCGGTCACCTTCACACTGCTCGGCTTGGTCGTCGGTTTGGTGATCGGGATCATCGCGGCAAACCCGGTCACCTCATCGCTCGTCTCGCACAGCGGAGTCTCGTCGGACACGGGCGCCCGTGGCCTGTTCGGCGCGGGTAATCCGGTCCTGACCCACCTGACCGACATCAACGCGCAAGTCGGGTGGCCGGTGATCCTTGAGGGCCTGGCCGCTGCCGTGCTCGTCGCCGTACTCGCCAGCGCGGCAGCTGCCTGGCTGATCAGCCGCATCCGGCCCGCCGAAGTCCTGCGGAGCGTGTGACCGTGCTCGAAGTCAGGCAGGTGACGAGGTCGTGTGGCCCCGGCGGCACCAGCGACGTGACGGACGCTTCATGAGCGTCGTCAGCAGGGGCATGCGCGACGCCTTCCGCAACGCAACCCGCACGATCGCGATCGTCGTCATCCTCGGCCTGAGCATCGGCTTGAGTTTCGTCATGCTAGTCGGCCATAAAAGCGTTCAGAACAAGATCGACGCCACGCTCGCCTCGATCGGCAACACCGTCAACATCGCCCCGGCCGGCTACCCCGCGGGAAGCACGTCCAGCCGGTACCTTACGACGGCCCAGCTGAGCAAGGTGGCGCACCTGCTATATGTGGTGAACCTCGACGAGGCGCTCCCCGGCAGCGTGCAGCCTGAGGGCAAAGCCAGCCAGCCCGCCGGCGGCAGCGACGCACTGCTGCCAGGCAACTCCAATGAGCCGGTGGGTTTCGTCGGCACGAACGAGCCGGCCGACTCTGTCAACATCGGCGCCTCGACTCTCACGGTCGTGGCCGGGCATGCGATCGACGGGACAGGCGACTCGGATGACGCCATGGTGAGCACGACGATGGCGAGGAGAAACCACCTGAAGGTGGGCTCCACCTTCAGCGCCTACAGCGCAGACTTCACCGTGAAAGCGATCTTCGACAGCGACACCGACAACGGCAACGACACGGTCATCGTCCCGCTCGCGACGCAGCAGCGCCTTACCCACCATGACCGCGACGTGGCGAGCGCCGTCGCCACCGCGGACTCGCTGACGGATTTGAGTGCCGTCACCGGCGAGATCACCATCGCCCTCGGTCCCGCGGCGGACGTCACGAGCGACATCGCCCAGGCCAACCAGGCGCTGGCGCCGCTCAACAGCGTCAAAAGCCTCTCCTTGTACAGCCTGTTCGGTGCCGTGGGTGCGGCGGCGATCATCAGCTTTCTGATCATGGTGATGATCGTCCGGGAACGTAAACAGGAGGTCGGGATCCTCAAGGCAATCGGCGGCCCGAACGGGCGCATCATGTGGCAGTTCATGGCCGAGGCCTTGACCTTCAGTGTGCTCGGCGGAGCCGCTGGCCTTCTGGCTGGCACTCTCGCCGCAAACTCGATCACGTCCAGCCTGGTCAGCAACAGCGGCGGCTCCAGTCCGTCGGCAAACCTGCTCACCGTGCAGAACCCGGCGCTCGACCACCTCTCCCACGTGCACGCGACGGCCAGTGCACCTGACATCCTCGTCGGGCTGGCGGGCATCCTGCTGATTGCCGCCTTCGGGAGTGCGGCTGCGGCGTATCTCATCAGCAGAATCCAACCGGCAGAAGCCCTAAGGAGCGAGTGACCATGCTTGAAGCGAGGCAAGTGACGAAGTCGTTCGGCTCCGGGGACAGCGCGGTGACGGCCGTGAGGGGCGTGACGATGGTCGTCGCTGACGGTGAGTTCGTCACCATTGTCGGTCGCAGCGGGAGCGGAAAGAGCACCCTCTTGAGCCTGCTCGGAGGTCTCGAGCAGCCAACGAGCGGCAGCATCGAAGTCAATGGCGAGGAGATCACCCAGTTTTCCGGCCGCCAGCTGAACGGCTACCGGGCACACGAAGTCGGCTTCGTCTTTCAGAGCTACAACCTCGTACCAAACCTCAGCGCCGCGGAGAACGTCATGCTCCCCATGGAATTCGCCGGGCGTAGCAAGGCGGGAACGCAAACTGGGAGCGCAAGAGCTGCTGGACCTGGTCGAGCTCACCGGGAGTAAGCAGTCGCGTAAACCGGGCAAGCTCAGTGGCGGCGAGCAACAGCGCGTCGCCATCGCCAGAGCGCTCGCGAACAAGCCCAAGCTGATCCTCGCCGACGAACCAGCAGGAAATCTCGACTCGCAGACAGCCGACACCATTATCGAACTGCTACGCGTGCTCGCCCATTCGCAAGACACCACCGTCCTCGTCGTGACTCACGACGAGGCGACGGCGAAGCGCAGCGACCGGACGTTCCGCCTCGCTGACGGTCGCCTGGGCGAGGAATGACTTGGTGGCCAAATGACCCACCGGTTGCCGCCCGGAGCGCGAAGCGGCTCGCCGCGCGAGCCTGGGCGCGGGCCTGCCCTGTCAGGCATCCGGCGGCGACTATATCTACATCGTGGCCCCGAAACCGCGACCGCCCGTCCCGTCACCGAAGTTCCTGGCGAGCGCTCGGACCAGAGGGTCGTTGCGGTCGAAGAACCTGGGCCGGTGACGCGGCGCGGCGGAGACCGCGTGAGGCCGAGATCCCTCGGAACCAGGCAGACCCGATGAGCACTCTCACCTGACGGAATCAGTATTCCGCTTTGTTAGACTCCAGCGGAACAGCGATTCCGCTTTGAAGGGATCTTGATGGTCAAGGGTGGCAGGCGCGCGCATTATCAGGTCACATTCGCGGTGCTGGTCCTGGGGATCGCGGCGTTCGCGCTGTTGCAGTCACTGGTTATCCCGGTGCTGACGACGGTGCAGCACGAACTGCACACCACGCAGGGCACGGTGACGTGGGTGCTTACCGCCTACCTGCTGTCGGCATCGATCATGACGCCGATCCTGGGCAGGGTCGGCGACATGAAGGGCAAGGAGCGGGTTTTCGTGGCCTCGCTCGTGGCACTTGCGGTTGGTTCGCTGCTCGCAGCGCTCGCTCCCTCCATCGAAGTGATGATCGTGGCACGGGTAATCCAGGGTGCTGGTGGCGGCATGGTGCCTGTCGCGTTCGGGATCATCCGGGATGAGTTCCCGTCCGAGAAGGTGACTGGCGCAGTCGGGGCTCTCGCCGCGCTGACCGCGATAGGGGCTGGCCTTGGAATCGTCCTGGCGGGCCCGATCGTTAACGTGCTGGACTACCACTGGCTGTTCTGGCTGCCTATGATCCTCACAATCGTTGCCGCCGTGGCCGCGGTACTGTTCGTACCTGGGTCACCGGTGCGTGCCCCCGGACGGATCAGTTGGCTGCCAGCGGTGCTGCTGTCCGCATGGCTTGTCGCGCTGCTGGTCGCGCTGAGCGAGGCACCAGCCTGGGGCTGGGCCTCCGGCCGGGTGCTCGGCCTGCTGGCAGCGGCGGTGGTGCTGGCCGCGGGCTGGATGATCGCCGAGCTGCGCGCCACCACGCCGCTGATCGACATGCATATGATGCGGCGGACGGCCGTGTGGACGAACAACCTTGTCGCGCTGCTCATCGGTATGGGGATGTATGCGACGTTCGCATTCCTGCCCGAGTTCGTGCAGACGCCCACCGCCGCCGGTTACGGGTTCGGCGCGAGCATCACCCGCTCCGGGCTCATGCTGCTGCCCGCCACGATCACCATGTTCGCCGTCGGTATGTCCGTCGGCCGGCTCGCCCGCAGGCTCGGCGGCAAGGTCCTTGTTATCGCTGGCTGCCTGATCGGAAGCGTGGCAATGGCGGTCCTCGCCTTCGCGCACGGGTACGAGTGGGAGATCTACTTGTCGACCGCCCTGATGGGGATCGGGTTCGGGCTTGCGTTCTCGGCCATGGCCGCGCTAGTCGTCGCCGCAGTACCGACCTCACAGACCGGTGTTGCCAGCGGCATGAACGCGAACATCCGCACAATCGGGGGCAGCATCGGCGCGGCCATGATGGCCAGCATCGTCACCTCGCAGCTCGCGCCGTCCGGACTGCCGAAGGAGTCCGGCTACACGATCGGCTTCGCTGTCATGGCCGGCTCGCTCGTGCTAGCAGCGCTCGCTGGCCTGCTCATTCCCTCGGCGCGGCGCCTGCGACAAATGGCCGATGAGCCGGAGCACAGCGAGATGGCCATGGTCGCCGGTGGGACAATCGTCGGAGACAAGAGCGAGTGACCGTGCCGTGCGGGCTAGCGCCGAATAATCTGCCACGCAGGGCGGCCTGCTCGACCCGGGAGGAGCAGATGGTGAGCGGTCAGCCGTCCCGGCCAGTTACACTCCAGCGCCCCGCCCGGGCTGTACGGCGCGACGCCGTCCGGAACTACCAGCGCATCCTCGACGCCGCATGCGAGGTGCTCGGCGAATCGGGCGCCGATGCTGGCATGGAGGAGATCGCCGCACGGGCGGGTGTGGGCATCGGCACGGTGTACCGCCGATTTGCCAGCAAGGACGCCCTGATCAGTGAGCTCCTGCGGCTCGCAGTGGAGCAGCTGATGGGAGCCACAGAAAAGGCGCTGGCGCGCACCGACGGGTACGGACTCGAAGAACTGCTGTGCGCCTTCGGACAGTCATTCGCCGACCATGCCCGCTACGCGAACCTGCTCCTTGATCGCCCCACCGACCCCTCCGCCGCGCACCGGATACGGGTAGCCATCGACGAACTCACCGCACGTGCTGTAGCGGCCGGCACGGTGAACCCAGGCGTTACCGCCGGTGACGTCATGGCCCTGGTCTGGGCTATGCGCGGTCTGGTGCAGGCCGTGGAGGAGGTCGGTCCAGGGACCTGGCAGCGGTTCCTCGACATCCACCTCGCTGGCATGCGAACGCCGGGACCGCTCAGCAGCGTGCCCGCCATGCCCACCCGGCAGCTACCGGACCTCGCCCCGCGGCGCCAGTCCTGACCGCCGGATGGCATCGGGCAGCTCCGTTCTCGACCGCCCAGACTTGGCCTTAGATCATGTTTCTCGCCGCGGCTGCGGATACCGGCCAGCTCGCGGGGCGTGGCCGGTATCCGCGTCCTGTACCCGGTGGTTCAGCGGGTGTGCGCTGCGCCTGCGTGGTGGAGGGTCTGGTAGACGGCTCCGGCGAGGTTGGCGAGGTCGTCGTTGGTGGTTGAACTGTTGGCGGCGACGGCGATGAGCAAGCCGGTGCGGGGGAGGTACAGGTGCAGGACCCGGGCGCCGAAGGCCTGGCCTTCGTAGTCCCAGAAGATGCCGGTCTGGCGGGTGAATAGCTGCTGGACGCCGAGCCCGTAACCGGCCGGGTCGGCGGCGGTGGTGCGGCGGATGGGCTTGCCGGTGGCTTCGGACACCAGGGACTCGAGCTGGCGCTGCTGGCGGGGCGGCAGGAGCCGTCCCTGGTAGAGGGCGCGGTCCCAGGTGGTCATGTCGGCCAGTGAGCTGACGATGCCGCCAGCGGCCTGCGCCCAGGTCAGGGCCAGCGGGGGCATGCGCTTACCCAGCAACGACGGTGGCCCGCCGGCGATGTAGAAGTACCCGGCCGGCATGGCGGCGGCGTCGGACGGGGGGCAGGTGTAGGGCGCCAGGCAGGTGGTGTGCAGCCGCAGCGGGGTGAGGATCCGCCTGGTGAGCTGGTCGGCGTAGGTGTCGCGGGTGACCTTCTCGATGATCATCTGCGCGAGGATGTAGTCGGTGTTGGTGTAGTGGTAACCCGCTGGCCCCAGAGGCAGGCCGGCGACGTAGGAGACCAGCCGGGCGGCGGTGAACCGGGTGGCCGGGTCCGCTGCGAACGTGGTGTCGAAGGCGGGCTGGTAGAGGTAGTCGGGGATGCGGCTGGTCATGTCGAGCAGCTGGCGGATGGTGATGTGGCGCCAGGCCGGGTACTGCGGCAGCCATTTGCCGATCCGGTCGCTGATCGACAGCTTGCCCTCGGCTTCGAGCTGGAGCAGGATCACCGCGGTGAAGGCCTTGGTGTTGCTGCCGATCTGCCACAGCGCGCTGGCCGGCACCGGCGCGCCGCCGTGGTAGCGGGTGGTCCCGGCGGCCAGGCTGATGGCCGGCCTGCTGCCGGGGAAGGTGACCCGCAGCGAGTCCGCGGAGATGTGCTCGGCGGTGCGCCGCGCGGTCAGGTACCGGCTCAGGTCACGGTGCAGCGCCGTCCGCAGCGCGGCACTGCTTGTGCGGGGCGGGGGGCCGACGCGCTGGCGGCGCCGGCTGTTGCCATCCCGGCCGTGGTGAGCAGGGCGCAGGCGGCCGCGGCGGCGGTCAGCTTGGTCCGGATCGGATTCATGTGCGGGCTGGTGGTTGTCATGTCAGCTCCCTGGAGGGGTGAACAACGGGGCGGCGGCAGCGGTGCCCGGCGACGTCGTGACCGCCGGTGTGGTCGTAACACCGGTCATCGGTGCCGGACGGGCGGCGGCCTGCCAGATCCGGGCCGCGAGCAGGATCATCGCGACGGCGAACGGCAGCATGAACAGCACGACCTTGGGGCCGATGGCGCCCATCTGATTCGGCGACTTCCAGGCCGACGGTGAACAAGACCGCCAGCCAGCGCGGCACGGCGCGGCTGCGCCACAGCGCGAACCCCATCAGCACCGGCGCGGTGTACTCGGAGGCGAAGTAGATGTATCCCGGCGGCCTGAGCCGGCCCGGAACCGAAGCTGGTCACCAGGAACCGGGCGGCCGCTATCTGGGTCATATGCGCGGAGGCCGCAGCCGCGAGGCTGATCCCGCCCAGGACGTTGAGCATGGCCCCGGCGAAAGCGCCCAGGCCGCCCAGCAGCGCGGCAATCGTGGCGATCACCCAGCCGCGCCCGGTGACCAGCAGCGCGATCGCCGCATACGACACCGCCAGGCCGCCGAGCGCGAGCACCGACAGCGAACCCGACAGGTACAGCTGGGACGAGTGGGCCGCCGCGATGGGCAGGAGCTTGAACGCGGCGGCCGTATTGGTGACCACCTGGTCGGTGCCCCTGGGGTCCAGCGCCTCGGCACCGACGTAAAGCGCGGCGGTGACGGGCAGGAAGGCGGCCAGCAACCGCAAGCGTGCCCGGGCAGCGTTATCCATGGGCTTGTCAAGGCGGCTGAGATGGCGGGGCCGCTCACCGCGGAAGAGGAGCCTGCGGATCGTGGTGGCTCGGGCCGGCGGAGCCGGGATAGTGGTGCAGGTCGAAGCGCTCATGTCAGATTCCTTTGGCTGAGCCGGCCAGCTGGCCGACGTGGTAGTCGGTTCGTTCCGGGTCGGTCGAAGAACGCCTCCTCTAGCGACGGGTTCTTCTCGATGTGCCGGTCTTGGAATGAAGCTTGCGCAGCGGGCCTGAGGCGGCACTGTCGCGGCGCTGAGGCGCACGGCCAGGGCGGTCGCGAAGCTGACCGGCCATCGGCAGGGCGACTGGCCGTACGGTGGGATCGGGTAAGTGTGGCTCGGATTCCTGTGGCCGGGTACGGGGTGAGCGACGTCCCGATGAAAGCCACAAGGACAAGCCCGGGCGCGCCCGGTACGGGGAATTGCGTGACCGCAACACAACCGGGATGAGGGAACCGCGATGGCTGAAGGCTCACCCGGCCCGATGGCGGGCACGGCCACCCTGGTCACCGGCGGTACCGGCGGAATCGGCAGAGCCACCGCAGTAGGCCTGGCCGCGCTTGGCGCTCGCGTCGGCATCACCGGCCGGGACACCGCGCGTACCCAGGCAGCCGCCGCGGCGATCGCGCGCGAGTCCGGCAACCCCTGCGTGGACGCCTTCGCCGCCGATATGTCCTCCCAGGCCGAGGTACGCCGGCTCGCCGCCGCGGTCCTCGACGCCTACCCGCGACTGGACGTGCTGGTCAACAACGTCGGGGGGTTCTGGGCCACCAGGCATGTCACCGCGGACGGGCTTGAGCGCACCTTCGCCGTGAACCACCTCGCCGGGTTCCTGCTCACCAGCCTGCTGCTGGACCTGCTCAAGGCCAGCGCCCCCGCGAGGATCGTGACCGTCTCCTCCAATTCCCAGGCAACCGGCAAGCTTGACTTCACCGACCTGCAGGGCGAGCGCCGCTACTCCGGGCAGCAGGCATACAGCCAGTCCAAGCTCGCCAACGTCATGTTCACCTACGAACTCGCCCGCCGCCTGGACGGCACCGGCGTCACCGCTACGGTGCTGCACCCCGGCGTGGTACGCACCGCCTTCGCCGCCGAGGACCCGTCACTGCTGGCAACGGTCATGATCACGGTGTCGCGGCCGTTCCTCAAGACACCCGCGCAGGGCGCAGCTACCTCCATCTACCTGGCAACCGCACCCGAGGTCGAAGGTGTCACCGGCCAGTATTTCGCCACCGCAGGCCCAAGACCTCGAACAAGGCCTCCTACGACACCACCGCCGCGGCGCGGCTCTGGGACGCAAGCGCTCGCCTGACCTACTCCGGCGGGGAGACACAAGGGGTTAGCAGTACCGCGGCCCGGCCGGGTAACGCGCGCCGCGAAGTGAAGGACCGAAACGCAGCCGGGGCTGCGCTGGAGCCTGAGCCGCCGAAGGCGGCGCACCGGGTCGGATGGGGTTTCATCTCGCTGTACACGCTGGCGTACATGAGCACCTCGCTGCTGTTTCTCGCGCCCTTGCTGGTCACCCTGGCCTTGAAGGTGGATTCGCTCGTCGGGATCGGGCGGGCACCGGGCAGCCTGGCGCTTGTCGCCGGGACCGGCGCACTGCTGGCGATGGTCGCTAACCCGTTCTTCGGCAAGCTGAGCGACCGCACCGCATCGCCGCTGGGCATGCGCCGGCCATGGATGATCACCGGGCTGGTGGGCGGCTCCCTCGGCATCCTCATTGTCGCCTTGGCGCCCAACATCCCGGTCGTCCTCG
This sequence comes from uncultured Actinomycetes bacterium, assembly GCA_963795785.1. GTDB lineage: Bacteria > Actinomycetota > Actinomycetes > Streptosporangiales > Streptosporangiaceae > DASXKD01. Next base: position 13,394 of record CAWCKG010000035.1, on the reverse strand, counting down.
CCGGATGGTGTGTCGCCCAGCTGTTCTTCAACGCGCTGCTCGCGGCCATGGTGGCGGTGATGCCGGATCAGGTGCCGTCCGTTCAGCGCGGCCTGGTCTCCGGTGTCCTGGGGGTCTGCACGCCCGTCGGGTCGGTGTGCGGCACCTTCGTGGTCAAGCTGTTCACCGGCCACCTGCTCGCCATGTTCCTGGGCCCGTGCGCGGTCGGCGGATTCTTTATCCTCCTGTTCGCGGTCAGCCTTAAAGATCGCCGGCTTGCCAAGGCCGAGAAGCCGGCCTGGTCGCTCCGGGAATTCGCCAGCACCTTCTACGTCAACCCGCGGAAGAACCCGGACTTCGCCTGGGCTTTCGCCAGCCGCTTCATGTTCGTCCTGGCCTACGCGTTCCTGGTCACCTACCAGGCCTACTACCTGCTGGACAAGATCGGCACCGCCAAGGCCGACGTGCCGCAGCAGATATTTCTCGGCACGCTCGCCCAGTCCGCCGTCGTCGTCGCCGCTTCCCTCATCGGCGGGAAGGCTCTCCGACTGGACAGGCCGCCGGAAGATCTTCGTACTGACCGCGTCGATCGTGTACGGCCTGGCGTTGTTCGTGATCGCCGTCGCCAGCAACTTCGACGGTTTCCTGGTCGGCATGGCCATCAGCGGACTCGGCTTCGGCGTATACGCGGCGGTCGACCTCGCGCTCGTGGTGGACGTGCTGCCCGGCAAGCGTAACGCCGCCAAGGATCTGGGTGTGTTCAACATCGCCGGCGCACTTCCCTTTTCGATCGCGCCCGCGATCGCGCCGGCCATCCTGGCGGCCGGCGGCGGCAGCTACGGCGTGCTGTACACGGTGGCCGGACTGTGCGCGATCATCGGCGCTGTCGCGATCCTGCCCGTCCGCCGGGTCCGGTGAGCCCGCATCGGCGCAGCGCGGCCATCGGCACGACGGCTGCCGCGCGGCACGCCGGCCCGCGGGAGGGCCCGGCCGTGTCGTCCTGCCGGGGTCAGGCCGCGACGTCCTGGTAGGCGCGCGGCGTGCTGGCAGCGTCCATTGCGGCGGTGATCGGGGAGGGCCTGAAGCCCTTGACGGCCAGCCACATGCCTAGCGACAGCTCCCAGGCAGCCACCGGGACTGCGGCGAGCGCGGTCCAGGAGGGGGGCGGCATGCTGCCGCCGAGCAGTGTGGCGAAGACGGCGGTGATGAGCAGGGGGGCGCCGATGAGCCCGATGACGGGAATGATGCGGGGCACGAGCCGGGACTTGTACAGCAAGGAGCCCAGCAGCAGTGCGTTGATGCCCGGCATGAGGCTCTGCCCGAGCAGGAAGGTCCAGTTGTAGACCGCGGCGTGCGATGCGGCGGTGGTGACCAGCGCGGCCGTGTTTGCCCCGGCTGCTGCCCCGAGGTGCTGGCGCAAGGTCACCAGCGACAGCAGGCTGACGACGCCGGCGAAGATCATGCTGGCCTCCAGGACGCGTGCGGCGGCAAAGCCGAGCGCGGTGGCTTCGTTCTGCCGCTTGACGACCGGGTACAGCGTGACGGCGGTGCCGATGCCGGCCAGGGCGACGATCACCTCGAGGAAGCCGCCCACGAGCACGGCGGTGTGGCCGCCGGAGCCGAGGATCCAGTCCTGGTGGTTCTTGATGGGGCCGTAGAGGGCGAGCGTGGGGATCGAGATGAAGGTGATCAGGTAGAAGATGCCCGCGACGAGCGCAATCTTTCTTGTCGAGCTCATCGGGGTTCGGCTCGGCGGCGCTTTCGCTGCTGGGGTCTGGACGTTGATTGCCATGACGGTTTCCTTGTCGTGAGGTGCCGAGCTATCGGGTCTCGGCGTCGGGTGCCTGGGGATGGCCGGGTGCTACGAACGTGACCGAGATCAGAGGCAGGCCCAGGTCGCGTGTTTTCTGTAGCAAGCCGTGCAGCGCGGCCTGGTCGGCTACCGGGCCGTGGATGATGGTGGTGCCGTCGCCGCAGCGGGCAATGCTCAGTCCGTCGAACCAGGCGGTCCACCGGCTGTCGAGGTGGCCCTTGAGGCGGATCTCATACCGCTCGGGGCCGCCATCGTGGCCGCCGTGTGTCTGGCTCATGCCGCTTCCTTAGCTGGTGCTCGCCTGGCTGGATCTCCGCTGCCATGCGAGCGTTTCTGGTTCTGATCGGAAGCTATGAGCGAATGTGGTGAGCAGGCATCACCACACCTGGTGGTTGATGTGGTGATTCAGCCGGCGGAGGGCGCCTGTCGGGAACGACGGTCAGGGGCGACGACTGGGATTTTGCGGCAGCAGGTCGAGTTCCGTGGCCCGCCGGACCGCTGCCCGGCGGTTGGTCACCGCGAGCTTGGCGTAGATGTTCTTGGTGTGCGTCCGCATTGTGTTCAGGGACACCGTGAGCTCGCGGGCGATGGCGGGGCCGTTCAGTTCGGTTCCGAGCAGCCGGAGCACGTCAAGCTCGCGTTCGCTCAGTGGGTCGATCAAGGCCAGTGTCGTGCGGCTGCCGGTTTCGGTCGTGCCCACGGCGGCCAGAAGCCGGCGGGCATAGTGCTGCTGCCCGGTCCCCTGTTTCGCGACCGCCCTCAGCAAGGGGACGATAGGCCGGCCCTCATCAGCGAAGATCCGGACGTAACCGGCCGGCTCGGCCAGCGTCAGGGCCCGTCCCAGGCAGGCAAGCGCCGCCGGCATGTCCCCTTGCGCCTGGTGAGCGAGCGCCTGCAGTATGACGATCTCGATGACCCGTCCCGTTCTCCCCCCTTCTTCGGCCGCGAGCACCAGCCGCTGCAGGAGCCGGATCGCCTCATGCACGGAGCGCTCCGCGCACTCGTCCTCATGCCGTGCCAGGAACAGCCTGGCCAAGGTGATGTGCTCGAACTCGCGCAGGTAACTGAGGTCGTCATCAACTGACAGGCCGTGCTCACGCGCCCAGCCGAGGGCTTCACCGAATCTGCCCTGCCGCACCCAGACCCGTGCCTTCAACGCCGGAACCGGCCGCACATTCGGGAAGAAGTCGCTCACATAGCAGCGCTCCGCCTCGTCGAGCAGGTCAAGCGCGCCAGCCAAGTTCCCCTCAGCCTGCGCCACCCGGGCCATCGCGACCCGCCAGCGATACCGGTTCTGTGACAATCCAGTGTGCTCGCCCAGCTCCTGGCTCTCTTGCAGGTGCTGGGTGGCGGAATTCAAATCGTCGCGCTCGCAGTGGATCTCGCTCATCCCGACGTGCATGTCTGCCGTTCCCCGCAGAACCGGGCCGCCCTGCACCTGGTGCACGCTGCAAGGCCTGCTCGTAGGTGCGCATGGCCTCACCGAGACGACCTTGCGCAAGCCGGATGTCAGCCAGCGCGATCGCGCAGCCGAAGGTATCGGTGACGTACCCGGCCCGGTACAGTCCGGCCATGCATTCTGCATACGCCGAGTGCCCTGCCTCGAGATCCCCGCTCGACCAGGACGCGAGCCCCAAGAACCCCGCTGCCGAAGCACGCCCGAGGTAGTCGTCCTCAAGCGCAAGACCGGACGCCCGCCGGGCGTGCCGCACGGTGCCGGGCACATCGCCCCGAGCCAGGGCCAAGGCAGCACGGTACACCTCAATCGCCGCCGGGAGACGGCGGTATTCTTCCTCGTCGGCGACGACCATCTCCGCCGGCGGGGCTGGGGATCCCTGACCGGGATCCGCCGCTGTGTCCAGCCACCGCTCGGCGTCCTGCAGCCGCTCCTCGACCCCTTCGATCTCGCCGGTGATCAGCAATGCCCCGGCAAACGTAACGCTGAGCACGGGCCTGACGCGGATCACGTCGTCGGGGAGCACCTCGAGCCAGCCGCGCGCCGTGGTCTCCTGCCTGGTCCTGCGCATGGCGGGGATCGCCAGCTCGACCAGGTCCGCCGCTCGCCCGAAGTCTCCGGCGGCCAGCGCGTGGCGGATCGCCAGGGACTGTTCGCCGTTCTGCTCGTACCACCCGCTCGCCCGCCGGTGCAGTTCCGGCACCTGGCCGGGCTGCTCGTCGAGCAGCCGCGCCTGCAGCATGTCAGCAAACAAGTGGTGGTAGCGATACCAGTGGCGGCGGTCATCGAGCGGGACCAGGAACAGGTTCCCCCGGTCCAGCGCCTCCAGCATGCCCTTGCCGCCGCCCTGCCCGGTGACCGCATCGCACAGCGGGCCGCTCAGCCGGTCCAGGATAGAGGTCTGCAGCAGGAATGCCTGGACCTGGTCCGGCTGGCGCTGCAGCACCTCCTCGGCCAGGTAGTCGACAACGTAACGATCATCCCCGGCGAAGCCGGCGATGAAGCCGGCCACGTCGTCCCGCCCCTGCATCGACAGGGCCGCCAGCTGAAGCGCGGCGATCCAGCCCTCGGTGCGCCCCTCCAGCGCGGTCACGTCCCGCGCCGTCAGCTGCAGGCCCATCACCCCGTTGAGGTACGCCGCGGCCTCATCAGGGGTGAAGCGCAGCTCGGCCGCGCGAATCTCGGTCAGCTCGCCGCGCGCCCGCAACCGGGCCAGCGGCAACACCGGATCAGCGCGGCAGGCGATCACCACGTGCAGCCCCGGCGGCAGATGATCGAGCAGGAACGCCATTCCGTCCTGCACCTCGCGCGCGTCGATGACGTGGTAGTCGTCGAGCACCAGCACGATATCGGCCGCGCTGGCGCCCAGCTCGTTGAGCAGAACGGTAAGCACCGTCTCGACCGGGGGCGGCTGGGGCGCCTGCAGAAGTGCCAGCGCACTCTCGCCTATCCCGGCTGCTGCCCGCAGTGCGGCGATCACATAGGCCCAGAAGGATGCCGGATGGTTGTCTCCCCGATCGAGTGACAGCCACGCGGCCAGCCGCTCACCGGCCGGCGCCGAACGTCCCGCCGCAAGCCACTCGGTGAGCAGCGTCGTCTTGCCGAAACCAGCAGGCGCGGAGACGAGCATCAGCTTCGACGCGATCCCACGGTCCAGCCGCTCGCTCAGCCGCGGGCGCGGCACCTGACCACGCCGGGGCCGCGGCACGTAGAACTTCGTCTCGAGCAGGGCCGCCGGTGTCCAGGGAATCTCACTCCTGCCGCGGCTGGGCCAGCTCGGCCTGAGCAGGAGGCGGCCTGGCCGCGGCAAGCGACGGATCCTGGGCCAGGATGCGGGCCTGAACTTTGCGCAGCGCCGGGCCCGGATCGATGCCCAGCTCATCCACCAGGCGGTCACGGATCGCGGTATAGGCCCGCAACGCCTCCGCCTGGCGGCCGGACCGGTACAGGGAAACGATCAGCAGTTCCCACAGGCGCTCGCGGAGCGGGTGCTGGCGGCACACGGCCTCCAGCTCGCCGGCCAGGTCGGCATGCCGCCCCAGCTCCAGGTCCGCTGCGGCGCGGACCTCGACCGCCACCAGGGCCAGCTCGTCCAGATGCGCCCGCTCGGCGTCGGCGAAGCCCGCATAGGCGAACTCGGCCAGCGGCTCGCCACGCCACAGGCCAAGCGCCTCCCCCAGGGCGGCTGACGCCAGGGCCGCCTCGCCCTCCTCGCTCAGGCGGCGCCCCTTCGCCACCAGCTGCTCGAAGCGGATCACATCGACATCCCCGGAACCGATGGTGAGGGCATAGCCGGCTTCGGTGGTGAGGATCGCCGCTGGCCCGAGAACACGGCGCAGCTGGCCGATCTGGGCCTGCAGCGCGTTGGCCGGATTCGCCGCGTGCCCGTCGCCCCACAGCACGTCGATCAGTCGGTCGGCACTGACCGGCTCGCCGCGGTGCAGCGCCAGCAGGGCCAGCAGGGCCCGCTGCTTGGTACCCCGAATCGGCACGGCAATGCCGTCCTGCACCGCCTCAAGCTCGCCGAACAGCCGGACCTCCACCACCCCACCGTACGGCCATTCACCACGCCGGCCTCAGCTACGGCAGCGCCACCCGACAGCTGAGACCCCGCACGGTCGCGTGGTCAACGGGTGTGGCAGGCACTCAGGCGGTGGGAGTTAGCTCGTCAGCCCCGGACCGGGCACGTTGCGGATGCGGCTTGGCGAAGCGGCAGTGCAGCGCGATGGCACCACTGGACAAGGCCGCCCACCCGCACCACACCGAGGCGAACCCGGAAATGGTGAGCCGGGCAATGATGATGACGGCAACGAGGTTGACGATGCCGAAGAGAGCCACGCTCCGGTAGCCCGACAGCAGGAGCGGCCCGCACACGGCGACCACGTAGAGACTGACGATCAGGAAGCCGTCAGGCACCCGGATGCCGTAGGAGAGGTGGTAAGGGGCGAGCCGCACACTGACCGGGCCACGGATCATCGCCGCCAGCAGCAACACGGCGATCACGGCCCCGACCGACGCGAAGGGCGCCATCATCCACTTGCTTCGCCTCGTCGGTTCGAGCGCGATGACGGCCAAGGGGACAAACACGGGCAGCACGACAAAGGCGATCAGCAGGTAAGCCCAGAGCGCCACATGGCCGATCCCCCGCGGCACATGGCCCTGAAGCCACAACCAGACGAGCGCCTCGATGAACTGGTGAGCACCGAGCAGCAACGGGATCCACGCCAGCGCGAGGAACTCGCGGCGCTGCCGGACATGGCGGACAGCATCGACGCCGATCGCGCAGATCACCACGCCGCCGACGATGTCAGCCTGAGGCGAGAAACACACGGGCCTCAGGCCAGCGCGCGGGCATTGGTGTCGGAACCCTCGGTCATCTGTCTCCTCCCGGCTCTCGTGCTCCGCTTCGTTACCACGGGACAGCAGAGCCCTGCGGGTCCAGGATCGCACGCGCCATGGTGTCCGGCGCAGGCCTACGACGTTGAGTTGATGTCCAGGAGGCAGGCGGTCAGTCAGCTTGCGGGCACCAAGGCGAGGGCGTCGGGGGCGATTCCCACGGGGATCTCCGCCACGCTCTGATAGTCCGGGATGCTGTATTCCGAGACCGTGCCGCTGGCGTAATCCGCGGTGAATAGGAAGTGGTCGTCGGCTGCGATGGCCACGGGGTAAGAGTTCTGGTGCAGGTCTACCTCGCCGGTGACTGCGTTGCTCGCCGCAGTGATGACGTCCACCATATTGTCGGAGAAGTCCGCAGTATAGACGTACTTGCCGCCCGGAGTTACGGCTATTGAGCCGGGCCGGGGACCGTTGGTGGTGATCCGATGGACGACTTTGTCGGTCGCCGTTCTGATGACCGCCACCCGGCCAGGTCTGTAGACGGTCGGCAGATAGGCGGCGTAGAGGTCCTTGCCGTTCGGGCTGACGACGGCCTGCCATGCGCCCTGCCCAAGCCTGACCGTGGCCACAGCCTTGCCGGTGGCGAGGCGCACGACGATGACGGTGCCGTCCTGGAGTGGCAGAAATGCCTGCTTGCCGTCCGGAGTGATGGCCAGGTCGTTTCCATAAGATGACCCCTCGGCGCTCGCGAGGGAGTAGGTCTTGCTGACCGTCATGGTCGCAGTGTCGATGACCGAGATCGACTGGGAGTCCCGGTTGAGAACGTATGCGATGCTGCCATTCGGGCTGAACGCTATCGATGCAGGCAGGCTGCCAGCCGCGATCGTGCCGACGACCGTGTTCGTCGCGGTGTTCATGACGAGAATCTGGTTGCTTCCGGCGTCGGCAACATAAAGGAGGCTGCTGTCCGGCTGGATCGCAAGCGCCACGGGCGTGTTGCCCGCAGCGAAGCTGCCGAGGACGCTGGAGGTATCGATGTCGTACTCGGTGACGCTGTTACTACTTGAGTTGGCAATATAGAGATAGGACGGCTGCGCTGTGGTGGCGGATGCCACATCTGCCGACGCACTCCCGGCCAACGCGGTAGAGCCGGCCAGCAACACTGTGCAGCCGACCGAGCAGAACATTGCGCGGGCACGCTGCCGCCGATCTTGCGAATCAGGTGCGGTCATGACTCCCCCTCAAGGCATGCCCGGTGAATCAATGCGCTGAACCCCCGTCCGCCCTCAGGCAATCACCAAGCCCACCCAGCGGTCAACGACCGTCCGGGGATCAGCCATCCTGACCCGAATGCACCCAAGATGGGGTAACGCTTGCCTAGCGCTCTCGGGCAGGCACGACCAGGCCGGACTCGTACGCGGTGACCACCGCTTGGACGCGGTCGCGCAGGCCGAGCTTGGCGAGCAGGCGGCTGACGTGGGTCTTGACCGTGTCCTCGGTCACGGTGAGGCGGGCGGCGATCTCGGTGTTGGACAGGCCCTCGGCGACGCAGCCGCAGCACCTCGGTCTCGCGCGGGGTCAGCGCGGCGAGCGATGACGGCTGAGGGACAGCCGCGGGCGGCTGGATCCGGGCGAACTCGCTGATCAGGCGCCTGGTGACCCCGGGGGCGAGCAGTGCGTCGCCTGCCGCGATGACCCGCACCGCGTCGTAGAGCTGGCCGGCGGTGGCCTCCTTGAGCAGGAACCCGCTCGCGCCGGCGCGCAGCGCGTCGAAGACGTACTCGTCCAGGTCGAAGGTGGTGAGGATCAGCACCCGCGGCGCCTGGTCGTCCAGCGTGAGCTGCCGTGTCGCCTCGATGCCGTCCGTGCCGGGCATCCGGATGTCCATCAGGACCACGTCGGGGCGGAGCTCGCGGCAGGCCAGCACCGCCTCCGCGCCGTCCCCGGCGGTCCCGAGCACGTTGAAATCCGGCTGCGTGCCGAGCATCGCGGCGAATCCGGTGCGCACCACCTCGTGGTCGTCGGCCACGACGATGCCGATCATGCGAGCTCCGGCTTGGCGGGCAGCGTGGCCTCCACGAGGAACCCGCCACCCGGGGCCGCGGCCGTGCGCAGCGACCCGCCGGCCGCCGTGGCGCGCTCGCGCATGCCGGTCAGCCCGTGTCCCGGGCTGCCCGCACCGTCATGGCCGTTCCCGCCGGCCGGGTGGCCGGCGGGCGGGCCGGGGCCGTTGTCCCGGACCTGCAGCAGCAGCGTGCCCTCGCCGTAGCGGAGCTCGACGTCGACGGCGGTACCGGGCGCGTGCCGCCGGGCATTGGTGAGCGCCTCCTGCACGATCCGGTACGCGGCGAGCTCGACGCTCGGGTCGAACGCCGCGACCGGGCCGGACACGATGAGCCGCACGCCCGCGCCCGAGGTCTCCCGCGCGGCGTCGATCAGCTCGGCGAGCTGCGGCAGGCCGGGCTGCGGGTGCCGGGCGGCCGCGCCGCCGGCATCCTCGCGGAGCACGCCGAGCAGGCGCCGCATCTCGGTGAGCCCGGCCCGGGCCGTGCCGGCGATCTCGGCGAGCCGCTGCGCGCCTGCGGCCGGCAGGCCGGGGGTGGTCTCCCGCGCCGTCTCCGCCTGCACCGCGATCATGGAGATGTGGTGCGCGACGACGTCGTGCAGCTCGCGGGCGATACGGGCGCGCTCCCCGCGCGCCATGTGGTCGGCCAGGGTGCCCGCCATCACCTCACGGGCGGTGGCCTGCCGCGCAGCCTCGCCGCGTGCCCGCTGGGCGATCCCGGCCCAGGCCGCCGCCGGGACAAGCGCGGCCAGCAGGATGGCCGGGACGCCGGCGTGGCCGGCGAGCGCGAGCACGAGGAAGGGCACGGCCAGCCCGCAGGCCAGGACTGGCGTGCGGTCCCGCCGGTCGCCCGGCCAGCCGGCGCCGTGGAAACGCCTTGCGTGGCCGAGCCGGTAGCTCGCGAGGACCTGCGCGGCGAGCCCGGCCGACGGTCAGCGCGCCGGAGCCGAAGACCGTCAGCGACACGGTACTGGCCGCCGTGATGGCGACCGCGGCCGCGGCTGGGCGCAGGAAGATCAGCGGAACCGTGGTCGGCCAGGGCGAGCAGGCACAGCGGCACGGCGTCACCAGGGCCGCCTCGCCGGCGGTGCCGCCGTGGCCGGCGCTGGACGGCGGCGGGCCAGGCGCGGCCCGGGCGACGGCCTGGCCGAGCGCGGCCAGCGCCAGCACCGCCCCGGCGATCGCCAGCGCATGCGGGGCCGCGGCGAGCCGCTGCGTCCATCCAGTCGCCATGCAGTCATTGTCCCCGCAGCCCAGGCCGGCCGCGTCCCCGGACCGGGAATCCCGGCCATCCTCCGCAAGAGTGACACCCGGCGGGAACGTCACCCGCGAGGACGACGCCCAAGACGGTTCCCCGGCGTGACGACCGCCGTCCCGGCCGGAACCTAGCCTCATGCAGCCATGGAAGCAGCCATTGAAGTCGCCGGGCTGCGCAAGCGGTTCGGCGCGGCGCAGGCGCTCGACGGGATGACGTTCACCGTCCTGTACGGCCAGGTGACTGGCTTCGTCGGCCCGAACGGCGCCGGCAAGTCCACCACGATGCGGGTCATCCTCGGCCTGGACGCGGCCGACGAGGGCACCGCGCTGGTCGGCGGCCAGCCGTACCGGGCGCTGCGGCACCCGCTCCGCCACGTCGGCGCGCTGCTCGACGCCGCGGCCCTGCAGCCGAGCCGCACCGCCCGCAACCACCTGCTGTGGCTGGCCCACTCCCAGGGCCTCGACGCCAGGCGCGTCGACGAGGTCATCGGGCAGGCCGGCCTGCAGGTCGGTCGCGAAGCGCAAGGCCGGCGGCTACTCGCTGGGCATGCGGCAGCGGCTCGGCATCGCCGCCGCGCTGCTCGGCGACCCGCCGGTGCTGATGATGGACGAGCCGTTCAACGGCATGGATCCCGAGGGCATCGTGTGGATGCGCGGCTTCCTGCGCGCGCTGGCCGCCGAGGGCCGCGCCGTGCTCGTCTCCAGCCACCTGATGAGCGAGCTGCAGGACACCGCCGACCACCTCGTGGTGGTGGGCCGGGGCAAGGTCATCGCCGACGCCAGCGTCGAGGACCTGATCGCGGCCGCGTCCGGGGACCGGGTCCAGCTGCGCACCGCGGCGCGCGGCGACGCGATGACGGTGCTGGCGCACGCGGGGGCAAGGGTCGCCATGACCGGTCCTGACCAGCTCATCGTCTCGGGTCTTCCCGCTGACCGGGTGGTGGCGGCGCTCACCGACAGCCGCGTCCCGTTCGCCGAGGTATCCGCGCACCGGGCGACTCTCGAGGAGGCGTACATGGAACTCACCAGGGACGCCGTGGAATTCAGCGCCGCCCCGGCTGCCGGAGGAGCGGCGCAATGACCACCATCACGCCATACCGCTCGCCCGTACAGGACGGGCGCGACGGCTTCGGCCAGCTCGCTGCACGCGGAGTGGACCAAGTTCCGCACGGTGCGCGGCTGGGTCATCGGCATGATCGTCGCGATCCTGGTGACGGCCGGGATCGGGCTGTTCCTCGTCGCGGCCAGCGGGAACGTCTCCTGCGGGGCTTCGAGCTCCGGGCGGGTCGGTACAGCACGTACGGCACGGCGCGGCGGCCTGCGGCCAGCCCGCTCTCCTGCTGGGCCCGGGCGGCGAGCCGGTGACCGACAGCTTCTACTTCGTGCGCCAGCCGCTCGCCGGGAACGGCAGCATCACGGTCCGGGTGACCTCGCTCACGGGCCTTCCCCCGGGCCCGATGCAGCCCGGCCTCGTGCCGTGGTCCAAGGCCGGGATCATCATCAAGCAGGACCTCAGCCAGGGCTCGGCGTACGCGGCGATGATGGTCACCGGCGGCAACGGGGTGCGGATGCAGTGGAACTACACGGGCGACACGCCCGGCCTGTCCGGTGCCGTCTCGGCGGCAAGCCCGCGCTGGCTGCGGCTCACCCGCGACGGCGACACGATCACCGGCTATGACTCCACCGACGGCGCGCACTGGACGCAGGTCGGCGCCGTTCACCTCGCCGGCCTGCCGTCTACCGTGCAGGCGGGGCTTGTTCGCCACCTCACCCCAGTACGTTGCGGTCAGCACGAGCTTCGGCTCAGGCAACATAAACAACAACCAGACCGTGGCCACCGCCGTCTTCGATCACGTCAGCCGGTCCGGCGCGTGGCCGGCCAGCACGTGGACCGGCGGCGACATCGGACCCGCGACGGAAGGCATCCAAGGTCGTCCCCAGGGATATCACCAGGCCGCCGGCCAGTTCACCGTGACCGGGTCCGGCGACATCGCGCCTGCCATCCCCGGACCCGGCAATAGCGCCGTCGGTCACGAGCCCATCGGGTTCTTCCTCGCCGGCACGGTCGCCGGGCTGATCGCGGTGATCGTGGTCGCGACGATGTTCATGACGGCCGAATACCGGCGGGGCCTGATCCGCACCACGCTCGCCGTGAGCCCGGTCCGGGGCCGGGTGCTGGCGGCGAAGGCGATCGTGATCGGCTCGGCTGCCTTCGTGACCGGGCTGGCCGCCGCCGCCGGCACGGTGATCGCCGCTACCGAGATGGCGCACGCCAGCGGCTACTCCATGTTCCCGGTGCCGTGGCCGGCCGAGCTGCGCCTGATCGCCGGCACGGCGGCGCTGGTCGCCGTGACCGCCGTCCTCACCCTCGCCGTCGGCACCATGGTGCGCCGCAGCGCCGCCGCGGTCATGATCGTCATCGTGGCGATCGTGGTCCCGTACTTCCTGTCGTTCACCGCCGCCGTGCCGGCCGTCATCGGGGAGTGGCTGCTGCGGGTCACCCCGGCCGCCGCCTTCGCCGTCCAGCAATCCACGCCGCAGTACCACCAGGTCCAAGCCGCTCTACACGGGCGGCCTGGGTAACGGCTTCTTCCCGCTCGCGGGGTGGGCCGGGTTCGCGGTGCTGTGCGGCTGGGCCGCGCTCGCCCTGGCCGCGGCCGCCTACCTGCTGCGCCGCAGAGACGCATGAGCCTGGCGCTGAGCGCGGGCCAGCGGAGCCACCGGGCCTGGCCGGAGACGCTGCACGCGGAGTGGACCAAGCTGCGCACGCTGGCCAGCACCGGCTGGCTGCTGGCCGGCGCCGTCGCGCTCACCGTCGCGGTGAGCGCGGCGGCGGTCGCGGCGGCGGCGGTCGCGCCCGGCCTTGACCCGGCCAAGCTCAGCCTCACCGGCATCCAGGCCGGGCAGGCGGTCGTCGCGATCCTGGCCGTGCTGGCGATCAGCAACGAGTACAGCACCGGCATGATCCGGGTCACGCTGACGGCGATGCCGCGCCGCCACACGGTGCTGGCCGCCAAGGCCGCCCTCGTCGGCGGCCTTGTGCTGGCGGCGGGCGCCGTCGCCGTCCTGGCGTCCGTGCTGGCCGGGCGGCTGATCCTGCCCGGGCGCGGCTTCACCCCGGCGAACGGCTACCAGCTGCTGTCCCTGGGGAATGGCCCGGACCTGCGCGCCGCCTGCGGCTCGGTGCTGTACCTCGCGCTGATCGCGCTGCTCGCGCTCGGCATCGCCACCGCCGTGCGGGACTCGGCGGTAGCGATAGGGACGGTGCTCGCGCTGCTGTACCTGTTCCCGATCGTCGCCGCCGTGGTCAGCAACCAGCACTGGCAGCGGCACCTGGAGCAGATCGGCCCGATGACCGCCGGCCTGTACATCCAGGCCACGGTCGGCGTGCGCGCGCTGCCGCTCACCCCCTGGCAGGGCCTCGGCGTGCTCGCGCTGTGGGCGGCGGGAGCGCTGATCCTCGGCGGGCTGGTGCTCAGGTTCCGCGA
>CAWCKG010000034.1:0-47032 GCA_963795785.1 uncultured Actinomycetes bacterium | reverse complement strand
TTCGTTCTGTGGCGGCGATCTGCCCCGGAATGCGAAGATACGGGCAGTGAGAAAGACGCTGACCGGCGAGATCCCGCTCATGTCACGCGATGCGGAGATGGACTGGATTCTCGCGAGGCTGAGACGCCCGGAACCCGCCGCGTTCGTGCTGGCCGGGGAGCCTGGCGTGGGCAAGACCCGGCTCGCCGCCGAGGCGGCGAGGCTGGCGGCCGGGCTGGGTTTCACCACCGCCCAGGCGGTCGCGTCCCGTGCCGCGGCCGCCATTCCGTTCGGCCCGTTCGCGCCGTTCCTGCCCGAGGCCGGGTATTCGCCGGGCGACCTGCTGGGGCTGCTGCGCCGGGCCAGCGACGCCATCCTGGAGCGGGCCGGGCCGGACCGGAAGCTGCTCCTGGTCGTGGACGACGCCCAGTTCCTCGACGAGGGCTCGGCCGCCCTGGTGCACCAGCTGGTCCAGAAGGGCGCCTGCAGCGTGCTGGCCAGCCTGCGGACCCCCGGCCCGGCACCGGAACCGGTGACCGCGCTGTGGAAGGACGGCCTGGCGGAACGGATCGACCTCGGCACCTGGGGAGAGACCGAGACCGAGGCGGTGCTCAGCGCCTTCCTGGGCGGGCCGGTCGCCAGCAGCAGCATCCGGCGGCTCTGGGAGGTGAGCCAGGGCAACGCCCTGTACCTGCGTGAGCTGCTGATCGGCGCGATCGACTCGGGCGCGCTGACCGAGACCGGCGGGATCTGGTCGCTGAGCCTGCCGCTCACCGCCCCCGGCCGCCTGGTGGAACTGGTCGCGGCCCGGCTGTCCGGGCTCGCGGCCGAGACCGTCGCGGTGATCGAACTGCTCGCGGCGGGCGAGCCGCTCGGCGTCCCGGTCCTGGAAAAGATCGCCAACCCGGCCGCCCTGGAGGACGCGGAGGCCCAGGGGGTCGTGCAGGTGTACCAGGACGGGCGGCGCACCATGGCCCGGCTGGCCCATCCGGTCTACGGCGAGGCGCTGCGGCAGAGCCTGCCCCGCTCCCGGCTGCGGCGGATCTCGGCGGTCCTGGCCGGGGCCATCGAGGCGACCGGCGCGCGGCGGCGGGAAGACCTGCTGCGGCTGGGCCGCTGGCAGCTCGACTCCGCCGGGCCCGGGGAGCCGGTCCTGCTGAGCCGGGCGGCGCGGCGCGCCAGTGACATGTTCGACATGGACCTCGCCGGCCGGCTCGCCCAGGCCGCGCTGGATCTGGGCGGCGGGGTGGACGCGGGCCTGGTGCTCGGCGAGGCCAGGTTCCGGTCCGGTCAGCACGCCGAGGCCGAGGCCGTGCTCGCGGCGATGGTGCCGCGCTGCCGGACCGATGCCGAACTGGCCCGCATCGCCAGCGCGCGGGCGCACAACTTCCACAACCTGCTGGGTGACGTGCCCGCCGCCACGGCGGTACTGGACGAGGCCCTGGCGGTCATCACCGACCCGGCCCCGCGGCTGCAGTTGCTCGGCCGCCTGGCCACGATCAAGGTCTTCGAGCCGGATCTGGAGGGTGCCCTGGCCGCCGCCGCGCCGCTGCTCGCCAGCGACGACGACGCGACGGTCAGCCGCGGGGCGTTCGTGTCCTCGATCGCCCTGGCGATGCTCGGCCGCAGCGCGGAATCCGTGCCGGTGGCCTACCGGGGGCTGGAGAGCCACCGCCGGGCCAGCGGCCTGCCCCAGCTGCCCGAGGCGCAGCTGATCGGCGCGGTCTTCGGGCACGCCGCGGGCGGCCACCTCGACCTGGCCGAGGCGGACGCCCGGACCGGCTACCAGGCGTGCCTGGCCGCCGGCGACAAGGAGGGAATGGCAACGCACCTGCTGCTGGCCGGGCTGGTGCGGATCGAGCAGGGCCAGCTCACCCGGGCGTCGAAGGCGCTCCTGGACGCCGCGTCGGTCAACCGTGAGCTCCACGACCACGCGGCGCTGCGCTGGTGCCTGGCGGGGCTCGCCATGGCCGAGGCGATGAGCGGGCACACCGGCCGGGCCGCGGCCGCCGCCGCGGAGCGGGACGAGCTGCCGGTGGGCTCGATGCTGATCTACGAGCCGGACCTGGTCGAGCGGAGCCGGGCCTGGCTGAGCGTCGCCACCGGGGAACTCTCCCAGGCCTGCGAGATCCTGACCGCGGCCGCGGACCGGGCGGCGGCCGCCCGGTTGCGCATCGCGGAAGCCCGGGTGCTGCACGACCTCGCCCGCCTCGGGCAGCCGGGCCAGGTGGCCCCGAGGCTGGCCGCCCTGGCCGAGATCACCGACGGCGACCTGGTGCCCGCGCTGGCCGGCCATGCCGCCGCCCTGGCCACGGGCAGCGCACCGGACCTGGAAGCCGCCGGGCACGCGTTCGAAGCGCTCGGCGCCCGCCTGCTCGCGGCCGAGGCCTACCTCGCCGCGGCGGCGGGCTACCGTTCCGGCGGGCACGCCCGGCCCGCGAGCGCCATGGCCAGGCGGGCCGGGGAACTCGCCGCGCTGTGCGGGGACGTGAGCACTCCGGGCCTGTCGTTCGGCACCCAGTCAGATCGCCTGACCAGGCGTGAGCGTGAGGTCGCGAGCATGGCCGCCGCGGGTGCGTCGAGCCGCGAGATCGCCGCCAAGCTGGTCCTGTCGGTGCGTACCGTGGACAACCACCTCCAGAACGCCTACAGCAAGCTGGGCGTGACCAGCCGCGACGAGCTGGCCAGGGTGCTGCGCTCCTGACCGCGGATCCGCTGGCAGCGGCCCGGCTGGGCAGCCGCGCCTGAGTACTGCCTGTTCCTGAGTAGCTCGCGCGGCGCAGAGATGAGTAGCCGCTACTCAGGTGCCCGCCGGGCCTCCCGGCTTACAAATGTTCTTGCGCGGGCCGATCCGGCCCGCGGCCCGGAAACAGGGGCTCAGTCCGCAGCGTCGCAGTGGCCATGGAAATGGCGCTGCGGGCTGACGGGAAAGGAACAGGGGAGTTCACACCGATGGGAATGCTCAAGCGCATGAAGGACATGCGGGACATGGTTGACGCCGCTCCCGGCATGGTCGCGCAGGCGCAGCAGCTCAGCGCGCAGGCGCAGCAGATGGCCGCGGCCCAGCAGGCCGCCTACCAGGCGCAGGCGGCCCAGGCCACCGGCCCGCAGCCCGGCGGCTTGGCCGCGGGCGGCGACTTCGACCCGATCGCCGGGGTCACGATCGAGCAGTTCGCCTCGGTCAGCAAGGGCGTCGCGGCGTTCGGCTACGACCCGACGAAGCTGCCGGAAATCGCGGCCTCGAAGGGGATTTCCGCGATCGACTGGCAGACCGCCCACCAGGGGTGGAATGAGCGGATCAAGCGGAACCGGGCCGTGGCGCAGCGCTTCAACCAGCTTTACCGGGCGAGCTGACCATGGGCGTCTTCAAGAGCATGCGTGACCTGCAGAAGCAGGCGAAACAGATCGAGGCGACCATGCCGCCCGTGGCCGACCGGATGGCTGCCGCGCAGGCACGGATGGCGAACCTCAACCAGATGATGGCAGCCCAGACCCAGGCGGCGAACGCCGCGTGGCGGCCGCGGCGGGGCGGCGCGGCGGGGGCGGGCGCGAGCGCGGGGGCGGGACAAGCAGAGCGGCGCACCGCACGGTCACGATCACCGGGATGCGGCAGATCGGCATGATGAACTTCGACCTGCTGGTGGAGTTCGACCTGACCGTGCTGCCCGACGGGCTGCCCCCGTATCCGGCCACGACCCAGCAGCGGGTCAGCCAGATGCAGATCGGCAAGCTTCAGCCCGGTCTCACCCTGCAGGCTTCGGTGGACCCGTCGAACCCGGCGGCCATCTGGCTGGACCTGGAGAGTGTCCGATGAGCCCCCGGCGGCTTGTGGCGGCGCTGGTGGCGTTCGCCGGTGCGACCGCCTTCACCGCCTGCCTGCTCAGCCATGGTCAGCGGGATGCGGGACGTGATGGTGACCGACGGCGGGTTCTGCGCCAGCGGCGGCCCGTACGTCATCGCCCACCAGTGCTCCAGCTCGGACATCCGGCTGATCATGATCGGCATCTTCGGCGCCCTGATCGCCGCGGGGTTCTACGCGGGCGGCACCGCCGGGCTCGGCAGCAGGGCCGCGTCGGCGGGGCTGATCCTCTGGGCCGCGCTGTTCGGCACGCTCGGCTGGAACTTCCTGTCCACGGGCCGCCACAACGGCGCCTCTGGCCTGCTGTTCACCGGTGTGCTGTTCCTGGTGATGGCCGCGGGCGGGCTCCTGCCGCTGCTGTTCTCGCTGGCCGGCGACCTCCGCAAGGCCGGCCGCCCGGATCCGGCGATCCCCGGCATGCAGCCGCTCGTCCGGGCGGCCGTGCCTGCCGCCCCGGGCCTGCAGCCGGGCACCGCCACCACCGCGTTCCAGCCGGGTATGACCACCGGCTTCCAGCCGGCCGGCGCGTGGCAGCCCGGCCCGGTGCCGGCGGTGGGCATGGTGACCAGGAACCAGACCGCCCGGAGCACCGAGCTACTGCGGACCGGGATCTGGCTGGTCGTCAGCCTGGCGGGCACGGGCTTCGGCATCGCGCTGAGCTCGTCCCTGATCACCATGCTGCGGTAACCGGATGACGCGGCGGCGCGCGGGCAACATCGAGGCGCCCCGGCGAGGACCACGACGGTCCGCGCCGGGGCGCGCCGCGTTCCCGGCACCCGGAATCCAGGAACGATATGGAACCGTTACCGCCGGTGCTGCGTCCAAGCTGCCGTGATGACCCCCGCAGCACACTCGCGCAGGCTCGCTGGCAAACATCACACGGGGCAGGTCCCGGCCCGGACGTGGGCCAGGGCGCGCGCCCTGACAGGTGGTGGTGCCATCGCTGCCGGGGTCCTCCTGGCGGTCCTGGGCAGCACCGGTGCGGCGGCCGCCGGGTCGCCGTCCCCTCCCCCAGCAGTTCCCCCAGGTCACCGTCGCCGTCCGCGTCGCCGAGCAAGTCACCCGCGCCGAGCCCGTCGCCGAGCACCGTCGCCGACGTCCCCCAGCAAGTCACCCTCGCCGCCCGTCCCCCAGCAAGTCGCCCTCGCCGAGCCCGTCACCGTCCCCGTCCAAGTCGCCGTCCCCCAGCCCGTCCC
Organism: uncultured Actinomycetes bacterium; assembly: GCA_963795785.1. Lineage (GTDB taxonomy): Bacteria > Actinomycetota > Actinomycetes > Streptosporangiales > Streptosporangiaceae > DASXKD01. Next base: position 41,998 of record CAWCKG010000034.1, on the reverse strand, counting down.
GTCCCCGTCCAAGTCGCCCTCCCCCAGCCCGTCACCGTCGCCGAGCAAGACACCGTGCCCGAGCGCGTCGCCGTCCCCCAGCCCGTCCTCCTCGGCGGGCAAGTCCTCGTGCCCGAGCCCGTCGCCGTCGCCCACCAAGTCGCCGTCGTCGTCGCCCAGTCATCCCGCGGGCCCGGGGCAGAGCAGCAACGCCGCCGTGATCGATCCGCTCGTCCGTCCCAGTACGGCGCTGCCGCGCGGCACCGTTCCCGGTCTGTCGCTGGGCAGCCCGGGCAGCATCGCGCACCTGTTCCCCGTGGTCACACCGGCTCCCGCCGTCCCCGGCGCCGGCCGGGGCCACCCCGGGCCGTCGGGTGCGGGCGGCGCGGTCGACACCGCGCTGACGGCCGACACCGGGGTGATCAGCGGCGGTCAGGGCAGGCTGATCGTGCTGGCGGTCACCGTCGCGGCCGGCCTCGCCGCCGCGGGCGCCTGGCTCACCATGGCCGGGCCGGGCCGCAGGATGGTCAGTTCACTGGCCGGCCGGTTCGGCCGTCGCGCCCGTTAGGGCGCGGGCCGGCCTTCCGGGGAAGGTCACCTCGATATCGAGACCGCCATCTGGCCGGGCCCGCGGGGTGAGGGTGGCGCCGTGCGCCCGGGCGATCGCCTGGACGATGGCCAGCCCGAGCCCATGCCCGCCGGTGTGCCGGATGCGCTCGCCGTCGGCCCGGCCGAACGGCTGGAACAGGCGGCCGAGAAGTTCGGGCGCGATCACCGGCCCGGTGTTGAGGACCCTGAGGGTCACCTGGCCGCCCGCGGCCGCGGTGGAGATCTCGGCCCGGCCGCCTTCGGTGTTGTGCCGGACCGCGTTGTCCATCAGGTTCGCCACCAGGCTTTCTGCCAGCCTCGGGTCCCCTGCCGTGGGGGCTTCGGCGAGCCTGGTCTCGACGCGGACGCCGCGGCGCTCCGCTTCCTCGCGGCGGACCGTGACCACGTGCCACGCGACGGCGGCCAGGTCGAACGGCTCCCACTGCTCGATGCCGCCCTCGCTGGTGGCCAGGGTGAGCAGCGCCTCGATGAGGCGTTCCTGCTGATCGCCCAGGGCCAGCACCTGCTCGCAGGCCGACCGCAGTGCCTGCGCGGTCGCGTCCGGGTCGGCGAGCGCGACCTGCAGCAGGGTCCGCTCCGCGGTCAGCGGGGTGCGCAGTTCGTGTGAGGCGTTGGCCACGAAGTGCCGCTGCGACTCGAACGACGCCTCCAGCCGCCCGAACAGGTCGTCGAGGGTCTCGCCAAGCTCGGCGAACTCGTCGTCGCGGCTGCCCAGGTCCATCCGCCGGTTCAGGTTGCTGGCCGAGATGTCCCTGGCCGTCGCGGTGATCGTGCGCAGCGGCCGCAGCAGCCGCCCCGCGACCAGCCAGCCGCCCACGAGCGCGAGCAGCACCACGACCGGGAGTGCGATGGCGCCGATGATCTCCTTGTCACGGATCGCGGCGTTCAGCGCGGCCTGGACCGCGGCGGCGTGCGGCCCGTCCTGGACCGATGCCGATCCCCTGCAGCGGGACGAGGAGGAACAGCAGCCCGCCGCCCAGGGCGGCGAGCAGCCCCGCGTACAGCAGGGTGAGCTGCGTGCGCAGGGTCGGCCGCAACCGGAGCAGCGCGGCCACCTCGCGGTAAAGGAACATCACAGCTCTCCGATCCGGTAGCCGCCCTCGCGGACGGTGTGGATGACCGGCGGGTCGCCGAGCTTGGCCCGCAGCCGCCGGATCGTCGTCTTCACCGCGGTGGTGAACGGGTCGGCCGCCTCGTCCCAGGCCCGCTCCAGCAGTTCCTCGGCGGAGACCACCCGGCCGCCGGAGGCGAGCAGGCACTCCAGGACCGCGAACTCCTTCGGGGACAGGTCCAGGCGCCGCCCGGCGCGGAACGCCACCCGGCGGCTGGGATCCAGGGTCACGCCGCCGCCCGCCAGCGTCGGCGGCAGCGCGGGCGCGGAGCGCCGTCCCAGGGCCCGGACCCGGGCCACGAGCTCGGCGAAGTCGAACGGCTTGGGCAGGTAGTCGTCGGCACCCAGGCCCAGGCCGTCCACCCGCTCCCGCACCGTGCTGGCCGCGGTGAGCATGAGCACCCGGCCCTGCGACCCATCGGCCACGATCTGGCGGCAGACCTCGTCGCCGTGCACCCCGGGCAGGTCGCGGTCCAGCACCACGACGTCGTACCGGGTGAGCGCCAGGTGCTCCAGCGCGTCGTCCCCGTCCAGGACCACGTCCACGGCCATGCCCTCGCGGCGCAGCCCGGCCCCGATCGCCGTGGCCAGCACCTCGAAGTCCTCGATGACCAGCACTCTCATGGCCTGCTCGCGGTCCTTTCCGGTAAGTAGGCCCTCCCGCTCAGCGTAGGGCGGGGTGACCTGGGCCAACGATGACAGCCGCCAGGTGTCAGCACGGTGTCGGCGGCCGACACCGTGCTGACACCGCCGGTGGCATAGAACCGGTTAGCGAACGCAGCGTCCGCCAATCGAGAAGGACGATGACCGATGCGAAGCAACGATCGAAGTACGCGGCCTGCGCAAGAGCTTCGGCCCGGCGCTGGCCCTGGACGGCATGACGTTCACCGTCGCGCCGGGGCAGGTGACCGGGTTCATCGGGCCCAACGGGGCCGGCAAGACCACCACGATGCGGGTGATCCTCGGCCTGGACGCCCCCGACGCGGGCACCGCCCTGGTCGGCGGGCAGCGGTACGCCGCCCTGCACCGCCCGCTGACGCACCTGGGGTCGCTGCTGGACGCGGCCGCGCTGCAGCCCAGCCGCACCGGCCGCAACCACCTGCTGTGGCTGGCGCACTCCCAGGGCCTGGACGCCGCCCGGGTCGACGCGGTGCTCGGGCAGGCCGGGCTGGACAAGGCGGCCCGGCGCAAGGCGGGCGGGTACTCGCTGGGCATGCGGCAGCGGCTGGGCATCGCCGCCGCGCATGCTCGGCGACCCGCCGGCGCTGATGATGGACGAGCCGTTCAACGGCATGGACCCCGAGGGCATCGTGTGGATGCGCGGGTTCCTGCGGTCGCTGGCCGCGGCCGGGCCGGGCCGTGCTGGTGTCCAGCCACCTGATGAGCGAACTGGAGGACACCGCCGACCACCTGGTGATCGTCGGCCGGGGCAAGGTCATCGCCGACACCAGCACCCGCGACCTGCTGGCGGCGGCGTCCGGCGACCGGGTCACGCTGCGCACCACCGCGCCGGACCGGGCGGCCGCGGCGCTGGAGCGCGCGGGCGCCACGGCCACCACCGACGGCACCGAGGTGACGGTTTCCGGGCTGGCGCCCGAGAAGGTCGTGCTGCTGCTGGGCGAGAACGCGGTGCCGTTCTCCGAGGTGTCGGCGCACCGCGCCTCCCTGGAGGAGGCCTACCTGGAACTCACCCGCGATGCGGTCGAGTACCGGGCCGAGACCAGCGCAGGAGGTTCGCGATGACCGCGACGATGACGCCGGAGCGCTCGGGCACCACGCGGGACGGCAAAGACAGTTTCGGGCGGCTCGTGCACGCCGAGTGGACCAAGTTCCGCACCGTGCGCGGCTGGGTGATCGCCATGGTGATCGCCGCGGCGCTGACCGCGGCCGTCGGGCTGTACGCCGCGTCCGGGCCGCAGACCGGCTGCCAGCCGACCGGTCCCAACGGCCCCATCGGCCCCCCGGCCCCCTGCAACCCGTCCAATCCGGTAGGGCCGGGCGGTGAGGCGGTCAGTGACGGCTACTACTTCGTGCACCAGGCACTGCGCGGGAACGGCAGCGTCACCGTGCGGGTGACCTCGCTGACCGGCCGCTCCTCGCCGCCGGGCGGCGGGATCGCGCCGGGGCCGAACCCGGAGCAGAACTTCACCAGCGGCATCCAGCCCTGGGCCAAGGCCGGGATCCTCGTCACCGCGAGCACCCGGCAGGGGTCGGCGTACGCGGCGATGATGGTCACCGGCGGTCACGGCGTGCGGATGCAGTACAACTACACCGGCGACACGCCGGGCCTGCCCGGGGCCGTGTCCGCCGCCTCGCCGCGCTGGCTGCGGCTGGTCAGGGCCGGTGACACGGTCACCGGGTACGACTCCGCCGACGGCACGCGCTGGACCAGGGTCGGCACCGTCAGCCTGGCGGGCCTGCCCGCGACGGTGCAGGCCGGCCCGTTCGTCACCTCACCCGCGTGGGTGCAGGCCGAGAACAGCGGCCCCACCGTGGCCACCGCGGTCTTCGACCACGTCGGCATGCCAGGCGCGGCGCCCGGCGCCGGATGGCGCGGCGCGAGCATCGGCGCGACGACCGGGTCCAGCGCCAGCGGTGTCCCTGCCGGGCCGGTTCCACGCCGCTGGCGGCACGTTCACGGTGACCGGTTCCGGCGACATCGCGCCGGCCGGGCCGGGGCCCACGAACATCGGCATGGCCGCCGATGACGGCTTCGTCGGCGCGTTCGCCGGGCTGATCGTGGTGATCGTGGTGGGGGCGATGTTCATCACCGCCGAGTACCGGCGCGGCCTGATCCGCACGTCACGCTCGCCGCGGCCCCGGGGCGCGGCCGCGTCCTGGCGGCCAAGGCCGTCGTGATCGGCTCGGTCACCTTCGTGGCGGGTGTCATCGGGGCCGCGCCGCTGATCCCGGTCGGTGCCGAGCCTGCTGCGCAGCCACGGCAACTACGTGTTCCCGATGAGCGCGCTCACCGAGGTGCGCCTGGTGGCCGGGATCGCGGCGCTGCTCGCCATCACCGCGGTCCTCGCCCTGGCCGCCGGCACGATCCTGCGGCACGCCGCCGGCGCCATCACCGCGGTCATCGCGCTCACCGTGGTGGCCTACTTCTTCTCCGTCCCGCTGGCCGTGCTGCCCGCCGGCGCCGCGGACTGGCTGCTGCGGGTCACCCCGGCCGCCGGGTTCGCCATCCAGCAGTACGTCCCGGCCTACCCGCAGGTGAACAACCTCTACACGCCGCAGCACGGCTACTTCCCGCTCGCGCCGTGGGCCGGGTTCGGCGTGCTGTGCCTGTGGGCCGCGGCCGCCCTCTGCCTGGCCACCGTCCTGCTCCGCCGGAGGGACGCATGAGCGAGGCGCTGCACGCGGAGTGGACCAAGCTGCGGACGCTGCCGGGCACCGGGTGGCTGCTGCTCGGCGTGGTCGCGGCGACCGTGATCATCAGCGCGGCGGTGTCCGCGAGCGTGTCCTGCTCGTCCACGGCCGCCTGCCACGTCGACGTCACCAAGCTCAGCCTCACCGGGACCTACCTCGGCCAGGCGGTCGTGGCCATCGTGGCCGTGCTGGCGGTCAGCGGCGAGTACGCCACCGGCATGATCAGGACCACCCTGGCCGCGATGCCGCGCCGGACCACGGTGCTGGCCGCCAAGGCCGCCGTGGTCACCGCGGTGACGCTGGCCGCCGGCATCCGCCGCGGTGCTCGGCTCGGTGCTGGCCGGGCGGCTGATCCTGCCCGGCCACGGGTACACCCCGGCGAACGGCTACCCGGCGCTGTCGCTGGCCAACGGCACGGTGCTGCGCGCCGCCGCGGGGACCGTGCTCTACCTGGCCCTGATCGCGCTGCTCAGCCTCGGCATCGCCGCCGCGGTGCGGGACGCCGCGGTGGCCATCGGCGTGGTGCTCGGCCTGCTGTACCTGTTCCCGATCCTCACCCAGGTGGTCGGCAGCCCGGGGTGGCGCGGCACCTGCAGCAGATCGGGCCGATGACCGCCGGGCTGGAGATCCAGGCCAGCACCGGCCTGCGCAGCCTGCCGATCGGCCCGTGGGCGGGCCTCGGCGTGCTCGCCGCCTGGGCCGCGGCGGCGCTGCTGGCCGGCCGGCCTGCTGCTGCGCCTGCGGGACGCGTGATGCCCGGCAGCCGCGTAACGCTGCGCCACAGATGCGCGACCCGGCGTCGGCGCAGAATGGCCGTCCCGGCGGGAATGCCGGGACCCGGAACGGCTGTTGCCGCGGTCATGACAGCACAGCCGGCTGAACGCGAAACCGTGCAGTTCTGGTTCGACCCGGTGTGTCCCTGGGCCTGGATCACCTCCCGCTGGATGCTGGAGGTGGAGAAGGTCCGGCCGGTGCAGACCGAGTGGCGGATCATGTCGCTCGCCTACCTCAACCTGACCCAGCATGAGGGTGAGGGGCTGAACGAGGAGTACCTGGAGCGGATGAGCCGGGCCTGGACGCCGGTGCGGGTCTGCGCCGCGGCCGCACAGCACAGCGGCCCGGGCGTCCTGGGGCCGCTGTACACGGCCATCGGGACCCGGCTGCACAACCAGGGCCGCCGGGAGGACCCCGAGGTCATCCCCGAGGCCCTCGCCGAGGTGGGCCTGCCCGCCGAACTGGCGCAGGCCGCGGTGAGCACCGAGTTCGACGAGCAGATCAAGGCCTCACACCACGAGGCCTTCGACGCTGTCGGGCTCGATGTCGGCACGCCGGTCATCCGCCTCCGCGGGAACACCCTCTTCGGCCCGGTCATCACCCCGGCCCCGAAGGGCGAGGCCGCCGGGCGGCTGTTCGACGGGCTGGTGCTGGTGACCGAGGCGGACGGCTTCTTCGAGCTGAAGCGGACCAGGGACCGCAAGCCCTCGTTCGACTGAACCGCCCTCGCTAAAGCGCGTCCCAAATGGGACCTGCGGGCCCTGAGTGTGCCGTGCCGTTCGTGGTAGGAAGTAACAGGTTCGGCATGGCACATAGGGGTTCCGGGCGACCCGCGGATAGTGAGGGGTGTGCCGGTGAAGCCGCTGATCAAGGCTGCCGCCATTCTTTCTGTCACGGCACTCGGGATGGGCGGCCTGGCGTCGTGCAGTTCGGCGGCGAGCACATCCGGCCATGCCCGCCGCAGGCCGGTGTACGGCGGCACGCTGCGGGTGATCTCCAACGCCGGGCCGGGGTCGCTGGACCCGGTGCCGACCTACAACTACGCCGGTTATGAGCTGGAGCGCGGCTATGCCCGGCAGCTCGTCACCTACCCGACGACGTCGCCGGCCACCGCGCCGGGGGCCGCCTGGGCCCGCGCCACCACGCTGGTGCCCGACGTGGCGACGCAGGTGCCGACCGTGGCCAACGGCGGGGTCACCGGCGAACGGGCTGGTGTACACCTACCACCTGCGCCAGCGGCGTGGACTGGAACTCCAGCCCGCCGCGGCAGGTGACCGCCGCCGATTTCATCCGCGAGTTCCAGGCGTTCTGCAACCCGGGCCAGTTCCCGGTCGGGCAACTCCGACCTACTTCACTTCCGACGATCGCCGGGTTCGCCAGCTACTGCGCGGCCGAGAGCAAGCACTTCGACGCCAAGGGCGCGCCGCCGGTGACCGCGGCCGCGGTGGCGGCGTGGCAGGACACCCACCAGATCTCCGGGCTGTCCGCGCCCAGCGCGCTGACGCTGCGGGTCACGCTCACCCAGCCGGCCGGTGACTTCAACAACATCATGGCGCTGCCGTTCGTCTCGGCCCGCCCGGCTGAGTATGACGCCTACCTGCCGGGCAGCGCGGGCCTCAACCAGCACATCCTGTCCGACGGCCCGTACCAGGTGTCGTCCTACACCCCGGGCAAGCAGATCGTGCTGACCCGCAACCCGGCCTGGCGGCAGGCTGCCGACCCGGTGCGGCACCAGTACGTGAAGCAAGGTCGTGGTGACCCTCGGCACCAGCAGCGACCAGACGGTGCTGGCCGACCTGCAGGCGGGCAGCCAGGACCTGTTCCTCGCCGACCTGGGGATCCCGTCGCAGTCCATCGCCGGGCTGCAGGCCGTCCACGACGAGCGGCTGCGGATCTGGCCGAGCAGCAACCTCAACCCGTACATCATCCTCAACCTGCGCTCGCCCAACGACGGCGGCGCGATGGGCAAGCTCGCGGTACGGCAGGCCATCGAGTACGGCGTGGACAAGGCCGCGATCGTCAAGGTCAGCGGCGGCCCGGCGGTCGCCAAGATCACCACGGGCGCGATCCCGCCCGGCAGCGCCGGGTACCAGCCCTACACCAGGTACGCCACCCCCGGCAGCCAGGGCAGCCCGGCCAGGTGCAGGTCGCTGCTCGCCTCGGCGGGCTACCCCCATGGGCTGACGCTCGGCTACCTGTACCCGAACGACAGCACCGACACCACGATCTTCGCCTCGATCCAGGGCAGCCTGAGCGCGTGCGGCATCACGCTCAAGGGCATGCCGGAGCCAAGCGGCGGCGCCTATTTCACCGACCTTGGCAACACCCCGCAGACCGGCAAGCCGGGGACCTGGGACATGGCCACCGGGAAGCTGGTTCCCCGACTGGTTCGGCAACAACGGCCGCACGCTCATCCAGCCGCTGTTCGGCAGCGCCTGCGCGCTCGGCACGGTCAACGCCGGCTGCTACCACAGCGCCGCGGTGGACGCCCTGATCACCCAGGCGCTCAAGACGGCCGCCGCGCCGGCCGCCGCCGCGCTGTGGCGCCAGGCCGGCACGCGACGCCATGAACGACGCCGCGATCGTGCCGCTGATCAGCGGGCAGATCACCCAGTACGCCAGCACCCGGGTGCACAGCGCCACCGCGGGCACCGCCAACTTCTCCACGCTCATCCAGGGCTGGGACTTCACCAACATCTGGCTCAACCCGCCGTCGCCCTGACGTGCCGGCCGCGCAGCGCAGCGGGCAGGCCGCGGCCCGATGAGCGTCACCGAACTGCAAGCCGCAGGCCCAGGGGGGCAGGGCCGAGCCGGTCCAGGCGATCGAGGTGCGCAGCCAGTGGCGGCTGACCTGGCGCCGGCTGCGGCGGGACAAGGCGGCGGTGGCCAGCGCGGCGGTGATCCTGATCATCGCCGCGCTCGCCGTGGCGGCGCCCGCGTTCGCCGCGCTGACCGGGCACGGCCCGGCGCAGCAGTTCCCTGACACCGGGCTTTCTGCCACCGGGGCCCCGGCCGGGCCGGGCGCGGCAGTTCTGGCTCGGCGCCGACGAACTCGGCCGCGACCTGCTGGTCCGGCTCCTCTACGGTGCCCGCATCTCGCTGTTCGTCGGGGTGGTGACCACCGTGATCGGCACGGTCCTCGGCGTGACCGCCGGGCTGGCGGCCGGTTACTTCGGCGGCTGGATCGACACGGCGCTGTCCCGGCTCGTCGACGCGGTGCTGGCCTTCCCGTACCTCGTCCTGGCGCTGGCGCTCGCCGCCGTGCTCGGGCCGAGCCTGCCGGTGGTGATCGGGGTCATCTCGTTCTTCGCCTGGGCCGGCATCGCCCGGGTGGTCCGCGGCCAGACGATCTCGCTGCGGGAACGGGACTACATCGAGGCCGCCAGGTCGCTCGGCGCGGGCCCGCTGCGGATCATGTTCACCGAGATCCTGCCGAACCTGGCCGGCCCGGTGCTGGTGCTCGCCACGCTGTCCATCCCGTCGGCGATCATCTTCGAGGCGACCCTGTCCTTCCTCGGCCTCGGCGTCCAGCCGCCGACGCCGAGCTGGGGCAACATCCTGGCCGGGGCGCAGAACTACTACAGCGTGGCCTGGTGGTACCTGGTGTTCCCGGCGCTGGCGCTGCTGATCACCACGCTCGCGTTCAACCTGCTCGGCGACGGCATCAGGGACGCCCTGGACCCGGGCGCCGAGCGCCTGCTCGTCCGGCGCCGGCGGCCGCAGGCAGCGGCGTTCCGTCCGGCGTCGGCTGCGCAGGCCACGGCCGCTCCGCTGCCCGCGCCGGCGCCCGCGCCCGCCCAGGCGCCGGTTCGCCGCGCTCCGCGCCTGCCGCGGCGCCGGCCGCAGTCCCGGCGGCAGGCCGAGTTTCAGGCGCTACGATCGCCCCCGCCCGGCCGCCGTCCCGGCCCGCAGCCGCTGCCGGGGCGCCGCAGGAGCCATGGCTGTCCCGGCTCGCCCGGTCCCTGCGCGGCGGGCGCACCGTGCTGGCCTTCGCCGTCCGGCGCACCCTGTCCGGCCTGGTCGTGCTGTGGGTGGTCACCCTGGGCACGTTCCTGCTGTTCTTCACCCGCCCGGCGATCTCGGTCGCCCGGTCCATGGCGGGCAAGGAACCGACCGCCGCGCAACTGCGCCAGATCACCCGGCAGCTCGGGCTGAACCAGCCGATCGCCTTGCAGTACTGGCATTTCGCTGGACCGGCTGCTGCACGGCAACCTCGGCTACTCCTACGCCACCGGCGAGCCGGTGACCACGATCCTGGCCCAGGACCTGCCCCGGACCGCGTCGCTGGTCGCCGGCGGGGTGGTGCTCTGGCTCGTCGGCGGGATCTCGGTCGGCGTGCTGTCCGCGACGCGGGCCCGGAGCCTGTTCGACCGGGTGGCGACCGTGGGCGTGCTGGCCGGCCTGTCGCTGCCCACGTTCGTGCTCGGCCAGCTCCTCCTGTGGGGCGTGTTCCTGCCGCTCAACAAGCACGGCTTCACCTGGATCCAGGACGGATACGTGAGCCCGGCGCAGAGCCTGACCGGGTGGGCTCGGGCACATGATCCTGCCCTGGATCACCCTGGCCACGGTGTCGGCGGCGGTGTACTCGCGGCTGTCCCGCAGTTCGCTGCTGGAAACGCTCGGCGAGGACTACATCAGGACCGCGCGGGCGAAGGGGCTGCCCGAGCGCCGCGTGGTGCTCCGCCACGCGCTGCGGTCCGCGCTCACGCCGGTGGTGTCCCAGCTCGGCATCGACGTCGGCACGCTGCTCGGCGGCGTGGTGGTGATCGAGACCGTGTTCGGGATCGGCGGCATCGGCCAGGACTCGGTCGAGGCGATCGACCAGGGCAACCTGCCGCTGATCATCGGTTTCGTGCTGGCCGCCGCCGTGTTCGTCGTCGTGGCCAACATCCTCGTGGACATCGCCTACACCCTGCTCGACCCCCGCGTCCGGCTCAGCTGAGGGACCTGCACGATCCCGGCGTAGCGGTCGTCCTACTGCCGCCTGCGCAGCATGAAGCTCAGCCGGGGCAGCCCCGGCATCAGTTGCCGGGCGAACCGGCGGCGGCCCCGCCGGTCCGCCGGTGCCCGCAGCTCGGCGGCCCATTCCTCCAGATACCGGATCCGGGCCGCCGCGGGCAGCATGAGCGAGCCGAGCCGAAGGGCACACAGTGTCGCCGTTGTCCCGCCGCCTTCCCCGGCGAGAGCTCAATCCGGTGCCGCGCCAGTTCCTGCAGTTCGTCAGCGACAAGCGGCAGGCCGAGCCGCCGGGCGTGCGGCACGTGCAGCTCCAGTGTTTCCTGTGACTTGGACAGTTGCTTGCCGGTCTCGATGTATTGGATCGTCCGCATGTTGTGCAGGCGATCAAGGAGCTTGAGCATGATGACCCGGTCGTCATCCGGCACCGCCGCGCCGTCACGAAATGCCATCAGCCGTTCCACGAGATCAGCGGCTTCCTCGCCGAACTCAGCCCGCAGCAGCCCGGGCGCACAATCGGTGTCTTCCAGCACGTCGTGCAGCAGGGCCGCGCACACCATGGTGCAATCCAGGCCCAGCCGCCGCGGCGGCCTCGGCAACCCCGAGCGGGTGGGTGATGTATGGGTCCCGTTCTTTCGCCGTTGCCCCTCATGCCAGCGGGCCGCGAATTCATAGGCGTCGCGCACCCGGTCCAGTTCCTCCGGGGAGAACCTGCCCGGCAACTGAGCCAGGAGCGGTTCGGCCAGACTGTGCTGAGACTCCGCTGTCATGATCACGCTCCCGCCGTCCGCAGCCGTGCGGCCGCCTTCAGGCGGCTGGCCGCCGCGGCCCGCCAGCGCGACCCGGGCGCCCAGCCGCCCCGTCCTCGGTCAGCCGGTAGTACCGGCGCCTGGGGCGCCCGGCCGGGACATGCACCTCCGGTTCCTCCCACTCGCTTTCCAGCCAGCCGAGGCCCTCCAGCCTGGCCAGAATGGGGTAGACCGTCCCGCTGGGCTGCCCCGTGGCGGCGCAGAGCTCAAACCCATGAATCCGCCGCGCGGGATCCGCGATCAGCTCCCCGAGGACCAGTTGCGTCGGCAGGGTCATCCGTGGCGTGCTTTCCCGACATAGCTAGAACTCTACATAGCCTTGCCACGTGGCACTACTGTCCGCGGAGCGAGGACATGCTTACCGTGGCACAGCTCAGCGGGAAGCCCACGTTCTTCCAGGAAAGCATCGGCGGCCCTCCCTGACCCGCGGGAACGCCCACTTGCAGCCTGCGGCGGCCGCCGGGTGAGGATGCCGCTGTGGCCGCAGATCAAATGCCAGACCTCCTGACCCTCTACGCGTCCGCTCAGCCCGGCAAGCTGGCCGTCATCGATGACCGCCCGGGCGCGGACGTCGTCACGTGGACCTACGCCCAGCTGGAGGCGGAGGCGAACCGGCTGTCCAACGTGCTTGCCTCGCTGGGCGTAGGCCCGGGCGACAAGGTCATCTGGTGCGGGCCCAACTCGCGCCAGGTCGTGGCGGTCACCAACGCGACCAGGAAGGCCGGGGCGGTCGCGGTTCCGCTGAACTACCGCCTGACCGCCGCGGAAGCCCGCTATATCGTGGCCCATTCCGACGCCTGCGCCGCCTATGTCGATGCCGAGTATGCGCACCTGATCCCGGCACCCGGGGATGAGCGGCTCGGCAACCTGCGTCATGTGCTGGTCTACGGTGGCACCGCGCCGGCCGGGATGCTGGGCGAAGACCTCGTCGCCCAGGCATCGGCCGAGCCGCCGGCCGTGGCGACCGTGGGCACCGCGACGATGATCTACACCTCCGGGACGACCGGCAAGCCGAAGGGCGCCTACCGCAAGATCACCGACCAGAGCACGGCGGTCGCGCTGATCGGCTTCATCGGCTACACCGCGGACGACGTCTACCTCACCTCCGGCCCGCTGTATCACAGCGGGCCGCTGGCGTTCATGGGCGTCGGGCTCACCCTCGGCCAGACGATCATCATCCAGCGGCGGTTCGAGCCGGAGGACTGGCTGCGCCTGGTGGACAAATACCAGGTCACCTCGACCTTCTCCGCGCCGCCGCTGATCCGGCTGGTGTGCGCGCTGCCCGCCGAGGTAAAGGCACGTTACGACCGGTCCTCGATGCGGATCATGCTGGCCAACGCCGCGCCGTGGAGCTTCGCGCTCAAGCAGGCCTACCTGGCCGACTTCCCGCCGGATTCACTGTGGGAGGTCTACGGCTCGACCGAGCTTGGCATCAACTGCGTCCTGGAGCCCGCAGACCAGCTGCGCAAGCCCGGCTCGTGCGGCAAGCCGGCCCCGGTGTCGAGATCCGGCTGCTCGCCGCCGACGGCACCGAGGTCACCGGAACCGGCCCCGGGCAGTCCGGCGAGCTCTATGTCTCCTCCGCCGCGGTCTTCAACGAGTACTACAAGCAGCCGGAGAGCTACCAGGCCGCGATGCACGGCGACTTCCACACCGTGGGCGACATCGCCTACCGGGACGAGGAGGGCTACTACTACATCTGCGACCGCAAGAACGACATGATCATCTCCGGCGGCATGAACATCTACCCCGCCGAGATCGAGGCCGCCCTGGAACAGCATCCGGGTATCTTCGACGTCGCGGTCTTCGGGATCCCCTCCGAGCAATGGGGCGAGCAGGTGCACGCGACCGTGGTACTGGCTCCGGGAGCGTCGCTGTCGGCCGCGGATGTCATCGCCTATGCCCGCCAGCAGCTGGCCAGCTACAAGTGTCCCCGTTCGGTGTCGTTCCTCGGCGAACTCCCGCGCACGGGCTCGGGCAAGCTGCTCAAGCGCCGAGCTCCGGGCACCGTACTGGGCCGGTCACACCAGCCAGGTCAGCTAGCGGGGGGCTGGCAGCCGAGGGCGGCCAGTTCGGCCCGCCCTTCGTCGGCCCGGCCGTCCATGAGCATCAGCGTGCACGCCCGCTCGAAGCGGGCATCGATCCCCTCCCACCCGGCCAGCGACCGGGCCAGTGCGCCGTTGTCGCCGTTGAGCCTGCCCGCGGCGCGGGCCAGGCAGGCCGCGGCCCAGTAGTTCTCCTCCCCCGCGGGCGCCGCGGCGGCCAGCCGGTCGGTGGCGTCGGGCAGCCCCGCCACGATGGCCACCTCGGCGGCGATCGCCCAGGCGTACGGCCGCGCCGCGTACCAGTGCGGCGTCCCGTACCAGGGCTCCTGCCCGAGGGGCAGGCCGGCGACCGCGGCCACGGCCTGGTCGATGCGCCCCAGGTGCAGCGCGATACGGGCGTCGCTGAACGCGGCGAACGAGGCCAGGTAGGTCTCGGCGACCCGGTGCGCGCCGGTGCCGGTGATCGCGCTGAGCCGGGCCAGCCATTCGTCGTGTCCCTTGTCATCGCCGCGCAGCCCGTGCGCGAGCGCCGCCGCGTACGCGGCCGGGCCCATCCACCGGGCCGGCGTCCGGCCTGCCCGCTCCCAGGCGTCCCACATGATGGCCGCCTGGGCCGAGGGCCTCGTCGAACCGGCCCTGCAGTACCAGCGGCAGGATCGACTTGCTGGCGGCCAGGTGCGGCTGGCCCTCGGCGATCTCGTCCTCCTGGGCCCTCTGCGCGGTGCTGAGGGCCTCGGGCAGGTCCCCGGCGGTCACCGCGATCTCGGTCACCATGTGGAAGGTGTCGAGGATCTCGGTGCCGGTGCGCGGGTCGTGCCGGGGCAGGCGGCTCAGCAGCGCGGCGCGCTCCCGGTTGACCTGGTGCGCTTCGCGCAGCCGCCCGCTCGCGTCGAGCGCCTCCACCACGGCGTCCAGTGCACCGCTGATCAGCACCGGGTCGCCGGTGCGGCGGGCGGCGGCCAGCGCGTCGTCGACCAGTGCGGGATCCGGGACCGACTTCTCCGGCTGGGCGGTCCACGCGGCCGCGGACGCCAGGTAGGCCGCGGTGACCGGGTCGCCGTCCGGGGCGAGGCGCGCGGCCTCCTCGACCAGTTGGCGCAGCCGCTCGTGCGGCGCCTCCTGCGGGAAGTTCCCCGCGAACCGGTCGGCGATGGTGGCCGCGTAGGCCAGGGCGGCCGCCTGGGCGGCGTTGTCCCCGGCCTCGGCCGCCCGGTCCGCCGACGCCAGCAGCAGGTCGAAGGCCACGTCGCCGTCCCCCTCGGCCATGGCCACGTCCGCGGCGGCGCGCAGGTCCCAGGCGGCCTGGGCCGGTGGCGCGTGCGCGGCCGCCACCTCGTAATGGCCCCTGGATTCCAGCAGGAACTGGCGGGCGTAGGCGAGATGGCCCAGGGTGCGGGCGAGCCGGTGGCTGACGTCGTGCCCGTTCGGGCTGGTCGCGGTGATCAGGGCCGCGCGCAGATCGTCGGCGACCATGTCGAACGCGACGCGCCACTGCTGGCCCTTTTCCAGCCGCCGCTCCAGATCGTCGGCCATGGCCGCGGCCCAGTCGAGGTGGGCCTGCCGTACGGCGGGTTCCTCTCCGCTGGCGGCCAGCCGGTCCAGGGCGTAGAGCCGGATCGTGCCCAGCATCTGCCAGCGGCTGCCCTCCTGGTCGCGGCTGTGGCTCAGCAGGCTCTTGTCGGTGAGCCGGCCGATCAGGTCGGCGACCATCCCCCGGCTGCCGGTCGAGGAGACCGCCACGGCCGCGTTGAGGTCGAACCCGGCGGCGAAGACGCCCAGCCGCCGGAACATCGCCCGCTCGTCGTCATCGAGCATGTCGTGGCTCCAGCCGATGACGGCGCGCAGCGAGCTGTGCCGCTCGTTGGCGCTGCGGCTGCCTGCCAGCAGCCGCAGATGGTCGTCCAGCCCGGCGAGCAGGCCATCGGGGCCCAGCGACGCGCTGCGCGCCGCGGCCAGCTCGATGGCCAGCGGTATCCCGTCCAGGCGGGTGCACAGCTCGGCCAGCACCGCCGGGCTGGCGGAGAACCCGGGGTCGCTGGCCCGGGCCCGGTCGAGGAACAACTCCTCCGCCTCGGAGCCGGCCATGCCGTCCGGTTGCCCCGCGACGAGCGACAACGGCGGCAGCGGGACCGTGCGTTCGCCGGGAATGGCCAGCCGTCTCCCGGCTGGTCGCCAGCACCGTCAGGTCGGCGCAGTCGGCCAGCAGCTTCTCGATGAAGGCGGCGGCCACCTCCAGCAGGTGCTCGCAGTTGTCGAGCACCAGCAGCGACCGGCCCCGGGCAAGGTACTCGTGCAGGGCGGCGTCCAGCGACCGCCCCCGCGCCTCGGTGACGCCGAGCAGCGCCGCCACCGCCTCGGTGACGAACCCCTCGCGCACCGGGACCAGGTCGGCGAACACGGTGCCGAGCGGGTACCGGACGCCGCCGCCTCGGCCACCCTGGCCGCCAGCCGGGTCTTCCCGACACCGCCCGGGCCCAGCAGGGTCACCAGGCGGCTGTCGTCCAGTGCCGCGAGCACGCCGGCCTGCTCGGCGGACCGGCCGATGAAGCTGGTCCGTGCCGCCGGGAGGCCGACCACCATCCCGGTTCCCGCCTGCTGCCTCGCCGTGACGACCGGGGCGAGGTCGGCGAGCGCCCGCCGGTCCGGCACGCCGAACTTCCGCAGCAGGGACGAGACGTGGCTTTCGACGGTACGGACGGAAATGTGCATCCGGCCCGCGATCTGCGCGTTGCTCAGGTGCGCGCCGATCGCTTCGAGGACTTCCGCCTCACGCTCCGACACGGCCGCCGTGTCAGCAGCCCTGTCGCTCACTGCATCCCATCGGCAGCCATGGCCAACATGCTAAACAACCCGCAATTCTCGCGCCAAGCGCGCTTTGGCCGGGTAATGCAAAAGCGCCGGGGCCCTCCCATTATGGGACGGCCCCGGCGGTGCGGTGACGCTGGGCTTGCGGCGAGCGCTCAGCCCTCGTTGCGGGAGAGGGTCAGCGACTGGGTGTTGGTGTAGGTCTGGGCGGTGACGGGCTTCTTGGCCGTGCCCAGGCCCGTGTTGCCGGTGGTCACGTACTGCATGGCGAACGCGGTGCCGGTGTCGAAGCCGCTGGTGACGGACCCGGAGACGTTCTCCAGCCCGCCGGACTCGGTCACCGTCAGGTTGCCGTTCGACGGGTTGAAGCCGCTGCTGGCCGGCCAGTTGATCGTGAACGTGCCGCTGAAGTTCTCCGCGCTCAGGTTGGCGTGGCCGGACATGACCGCGGTGAAGGTGCCGGTGCCGCTCTCCGGGCCGTTGAAGATGTCGGCGCAGCCGCTGGTCGTGCCGGTCATGACGGCGTGGATGAGGGGCTTCTTGACCTTCACCATGCCGGGCGAGTAGGTGATCTTGCCCGAGACGCCGGTGCAGCTGTCGATGACCACGTAACCGTTGGGCGCGTGGGTGGCGGCGTGGGCGACGCCGCCCATGCCGAGCAGGCCGGCGACGCCGGCGCTGGCGGCGACGGTGGTCACCAGGGCGGCACGGGCGCGGCGGGCGGCGGGGCGCAGTGAGATGTTCATGACAGGTCCTCTCTGAAGTTGTTTCTGCTGGTCATATGCGTTTTTGCTGACACTCAAAGCGTGCCTGCGGCGGCCCCGCCGCCACATCCGTGCCGGGCACCCATGCACCACGTATCCGCCACGGATTCACCACGGATTGGTACGGACCGCGACTTGCGCGGGCATCCGTGGCGGCCGGGGCAGGCACCCCCGGGTCACCGGCATGGCGCGGTGAATTGGACAAGGGCGACAGGCCTGCTGGCCTGCCGCCCTCGCGGTCTATCGGGTGTTTCGTTCGGTCAGGTGTCTCGGTTGGGCCGTGCCGGAGCTCACCGGCTGGCGCGGGTCACGGGGTGGCGAGCATGCCGTCGGTGTTGCCGGCGGCGTCGGTGTAGAAGCCGACCAGGTCGCCGGCGGTGTTGATGCCGTTGACCACGGTGGAGCCGACGCCGTTGGGGTCGTCGATGGACTGCCAGCACCGAGTGCGGGCCGAGCGGGTTGGTCAGCACGAACCCGTGCATGACGCCCGAGCCGTCCAGGTAGGACCCGACGATCTGGTTCTTGGTGTTGATCCCGAACGCCTGGGTGTCGCGAGCCGCCGGGGAACTGGAACGCGGTGGTGGAGGTGCCGATCTTCAGCCAGGACGATGGTGCCCCCCGCGGCGTCGGTGGCGAACCCGACGACGTCGCCGGCGGTGTTGATGCCGGTCGCGGTGACCGAGACGCCGGGCACGTGAATGGCGGTGAACTTGCCGGTGGCCTGGTTCAGCTTGAAGGCGTGGGCGTGGCCGTTCTTGTCGTTGTAGAACCCGACCGCCGTCACCGGCGTTGTTGATGCCGAGGATCTGGTTGACCGACCCCTGCCATGTGCGGGGTGGCCGGGTCGTTGTAGGAGGTGAACACGCCGTTCCACTCGATGAACGCCGTGGTTGGTGCTGTTCGCGGTGACCCAGAACCCGGCTGGTGTCGCCGAGGTTGTTCAGCCCGGTGACCTGGGTCTGGGCGGAGCCGGGGAAGTTCTCGTTGACGTAGTTGCGCCTGGCCGTAGGGCGGGTTGAGCAGGTAGCCCTTGTTCGGGTGCCCGGCGGTGCCGGAGCCGAAGTACCCCGAGATCACGTTGTGGCTGTTGATCCCGAGCAGCTGGTTGAATGTCGGGTCGGCCTGGTCATCCAGGGTGGTAAACGTGTACGTCACCGCCGCGCCGGCCCGGTGCGGCGCCACGCGGCGGCCTGGGCCACGCCCGTGAGCAGGGCGAGCGACCCACCGCTGGCTGCTACGGCGACGGCCAGCGCGCCGGCCACCACATGCTTCCTCATGACAGTTACTCCTTGTTTGCAGGCAGAGGTGGCACCGACAGATCCGGCGCCTCCTGCGAACCAGGTGGATCAGGCCCGCTCTTGCAGCCTGCCGCCCGGCCGCCTGCCAGGACATCCGTGACAAGTACGGATACACCACTGAACCGAGCACGGACCGGGCGGCCCGGGGCGCGGCCCGGGCCCAATTTCGCGGCAGCGATGAATCCGGGGCGCCAGGGCCGTCTTCTCCTCAGCGGTGCGCGAAGGCCGCCCGCTGGCCCGAAGGAGGTTCGGATGGCGTTTCCCGAGGTCGTGACCCGCGAACAGTGGCTGGAAGCCAGGAAGCAGCTGCTCGCCGCCGAGAAGGAGCACACCCGCAGCCGTGACGCGCTCAACGCGCGGCGGCGGCGGCTGCCCATGGTCCGGATCGGCAAGGAGTACGCGTTCGAGGGCCCGCAGGGCACGGTCACGCTGGCCGGCCTGTTCGGGGGCAGCACGCAGCTGATCATCCAGCACGTGATGTTCGACCCCGACTGGGACGCGGCCTGCCCAGGCTGCACGGCCAGCATCGACGCGCTGTCCGGCACGGTGCTCACCCACCTGCGCTCGCGCGACACGGCCTTCGCCCTGGTCTCCCGCGCGCCGCTGGCCAAGCTGCAGAAGTACCAGGCCAGCCGGGGCTGGACGATCCCGTGGTACTCCTCGCACGGCAGCGACTTCAACTACGACTTCCAGGTCACCCTGGACAAGTCCATCCCGCAGCTGGAGTACAACTACCGCGCCGAGCCGGAGATCCTCGACGGGGACGAGACCTCCACGGAGGTGCCCGGCGTGAGCTGCTTCCTGCGGGACGGCGGCGAGGTCTTCCACACCTACTCGACCTATGCGCGCGGCACCGACGCCATCGGTCGGCGCCTACACGCTGCTTGACATGACGGCGCTGGGCAGGCAGGAGGACTGGGAGGAGCCCAAGGGCCGGGCGCCGCGGCTGCACGGGGCGGACCCGACGTTCACCGACTGATGCCGGCGCACGGCGGCGCGGCCGGGCAGGGCTAGCGTTGTCACGGTGACCGCCGCACGGGCCGACGAGAAGACGCTGCTGGAGCTGGCCAGCGCGGGTGACGAGGGCGCGTTCGGCGAGCTGGTCGGGCCGCACCGCGCCGAACTGCGGGCGCACTGCTACCGGATGCTCGGGTCGGTGCACGACGCCGAGGACGCCCTCCAGGATGCGCTGCTGCGTGCCTGGCGGGGCCTGCCCCGCTTCGAGGGCCGCAGTTCGGTGCGGTCCTGGCTGTATTCGATCGCGAGCAACACCGCGGTGGACATCACCAGGCACCGGTCCCGGCGGGAACTTCCGGTCAGCTTCGGCCCGGCCGCCGCCATGGGCAGCCGAGGTCGAAGCGCCGGTGCCGGACCCGCTCTGGCTGGAGCCCTGCCCGGACCAGTGGCTGGCCAGCAACGCAGAGCCCTCCCCGGAGGCGCGCTACGAGCAGCGGGAGAGCGTGGAACTGGCGTTCCTGGTCGCGCTGCAGCGGCTGCCGCCACGGCAGCGCGCCGTGCTCATCCTCCGCGACGTGATGGGCTTCGCCGTGACCGAGATAGCCGGCCAGCTCGGCACGTCCGTGCCGGCGGTGAACAGCGCGCTGCAGCGCGCCCGGGCCACGGTGGCGGACGGCATGCCCGCTCGCAGCCAGCAGTCGGTCCTGCGGGCCCTGGGTGACCAGCGGACCAGGGACATCGTGCGCCGGTACAGCGACGCCATGGAACAGGGCGACGCCGACACCCTGGTGAGCATGCTCACGCAGGACGTGACCTGGTCCATGCCGCCGCACCCCACCTGGTTCCAGGGCCTGCCGGCGGTCCGGGACTGGCTGATCCGGGATCCGCTCCCGGAACGCTGGAAGCACCTGCCGGCCAGGGCGAACGGGCAACTGGCGGTCGGCTGCTACCTGCTCGACGCCGGCCGGGGCGGCTATGCGCCCGCCGTGATCGACGTGCTGACCATCGACGGCGAGCGGATCGCCGCGGTCACCGGGTTCATCGCCGGCATCCCGGTGGGCGAGCAGCCCGGGGACCGTCAGGTCAGCGGGGCAGCGGTCTTTGCCCGCTTCGGGCTCCCCGCCCGGCTACCGTGAGTTGCCTTGCGGGCGGACGGCGGCGCCGTCCCCTGCCGTGGAGGGAGCGAGCGTATGGCCGCGGTGTTCGAGCATTCGGTGGATGTGCGGTGGCGTGACGTCGACGCCCTCGACCACGTCAACCACGCGGTGTTCCTGACCTTCCTGGAGGAGGGCCGGGACGCCTTCTACGCGCAACTGCTCGGCGGCGATCCCAGTTATGTGGTGGTGCGGCTGGAAGTCGACCTGCGCGCCGAGGTGCGCTACCCGGACCGGCGGGTGCTGGTGCGGATCGAGCCCGAGCGCGTGGGCACCACGAGCCTGACCACCCGCGAGACGATCATCACGCCGTCGGGCGAGGTGGCGGCCGAGGCGCGCATCGTCACGGTCCGCTGGGACGCCGCCCTCCGCAAGCCGGCCCCCTTCACCGCCGCCGAGCGCGCCCGGCTGGAGGCACCGGCGGTGGCGGGCACCGGCCGGGTACCCGGCGGATCAGACCGGGCCGTAGAGCGTCAGGTCCAGCACGATGGCCATCATCACGGTCAGCATGCGGGCCTGCGACGAGACGTCGCCGGTGAAGTCCACCCGGTAGTGGTCGGAGGGGGTGAGCATCTCCTTGGTGATGCCGGCCCACGTCTTGCGGAGCCGCGCGAACTCCCCGTCGGCGTCGGTCACGGAGAAGTGCTTGAGCGCCAGGTCGCCGACCACCTTGCCGACGGTCTGGTCCTGCTCGTCGAACAGGGTGTAATGGCGGGTGGTGTGGGTCGCGAGGATCCGGCCGGCCGGTTCGCCGTCCGGGCCATGCAGTTCGGTGACCCGTTCCCTCTTGTACTTGACCAGAGTCAGCACCGGTTCCTCGGCGGCCGTGGTGACGGCGAGCACCCGGGTGCCGGGCATCTCCTTGGTGATCAGTTTCAGCCTCGTGTGCGCCTCGGTTTCCGTGGCGATCGCCAGAAGCTGCCGATGGTCGTTGAAGATCTCATATCTCGCCCGATTGGGCAGCCACTTTCCCGGCTGCAGGATCCGCAGTGCCTGGAAGTCAAAGGGATCGTCCACAACGGTGAGTATGCAACACTCCCGCCGCCAAAGCGAAGGGGTTGACCACCGCTTTCACTGCCCGGCCCGTTAGCCTTGCAGGCCAGGGATCTGCGCTGCCCGAAGGGCCGCGCTGGGGCTGGAGGCCTGGATGGCCGCAGGCGGGATCTTCGCCGTCGTGCTCGCTGCCGCGCTGCTTTTCGCCGCCACCAACGTTGACGACATCGTCGTGCTCACCGTGCTGAGCATCTCCGCGCAGGCGAGCGGGCAGCCGCGGCGCTGGCAGATCTGGGCCGGCCAGTACGCGGGTTTCGCCGTGCTGATCGCGGTGTCGCTCGCCGCCGCGGCCGGGCTGACCCTGGTCCCGCTGCACTGGCTGTGGCTGCTCGGCCTGCTGCCGCTGGGCCTCGGGCTGGGCAAGCTGGCCATCGCGATCCGCGCCCACCGGTCCGGGCACCAGGCCAGCCCGGCGGCAGTGGCGGGACTGACCGGGGTCATCGGGCTGACCATTGTCAACGGCGGCGACAACCTCTCCGCCTACATCCCGGTTTTCCGCACCAGCAGCGCGGCCACAACGGCGGTGATAATCGCGGTATTCCTGGCCGGGGTCGGTTTGTACTGTTTGGCGGGTATCCGCTTCGCCGGGCACCGGGCGGTCATTCAGGTGACGCAGCGCTGGGGGCAGTGGATCGTCCCGGTGGTGTTCATCCTCATCGGTTTCTATATCTTCTACAAAACCGGCGCGCTTTCCTGACCGGCCGCCGTGCGTCCAGTCTCGTCACGCGTGCTGGTGAGCCGGTCCAGCGCGGCGCGGATCCTTTTCTCCGAGACCGGGCCCGAGGTGCCCAGCACCTGGGCGAAGAGGCTGACCCGCAGTTCCTCGATCATCCAGCGCACCGACTGGACGCCGGGATCCTGGCGCCGGGCGGGCGGAAGCTCCGCCACGGCGCGGGAGTAGGCGTCCGTGACCCGGTGCACGGCCGCCATCCGTTCCGCGTCGCGCGCCGGGTCCGTTGCCGCCGTGTCCAGCCTGCGGCTGATCGCCCGCAGGTAGCGCACCAGGTCGGGCAGCCGCGCCAGCCCCGTCTCGCTGACGAACGACCGGTGGATCAGCGCGCCGAACTGCGCCCGGGCGTCGGCGATCGCGGGAGCCAGCGCCGGGCTGGCAGCAGCCAGCAGGGATTCCGCCTCGTGCGCCGAGCCCAGCACCTCACCGGTGATATCCAGCACCCGTGCCGTTGCCAGCGGCAGCGCGGGCCGTGCCGCCGCCACCAGGCGGGCGAACCCGTCAGCGTCCCAGGCCGGGCCGCCCGCGTCCGCGATCACCTGGTCCGCCGCGCAGGCTTCGCAGTCGTCCAGCAGCGCGCCGACGCTGGGGTACGGGCTCCGGCTCAGGGCCAGCTTGCGCTCGTTGGGCAGCCGGTCGGCGATCGACCGCAGGCCGGTCGGCAGCCGCAGCAGGAGCAGCCGGCGGGTACCCCGCACCATGGCCGCGGTGGCCTGCGCCTGCGTCTCGAACAGAGCGACCTCGGCGGTGTCCCCGGCATCCTCCAGCGCGGGGTAGGCGGTGAGCTGGCCGCGGGTGAACACCCGTGGCAGCGTGCCGATGCTCCAGTCCTTCAGCCCGGTCCTGATCAGGTCGCTGGCCGCTTCGGTGACCATCTCCGCCAGCCGGGGCCGCAACTCCCGGCGCAGCGCGTCCAGGTCCTTGCCGCGGGCCAGCTCGCGGTCCCCGTCGGTCACCCGGAACGTCATCCGCAGATGGGCCGGCAGCCGGGACTCATCCCACGCGTCCCGCGGGATCCGCACCCCGCTGAGGCGGCCGAGTTCGGCGCCGAGCGCGTCCAGCAGGTTGCCGTGCGGCTCGCCGAGCCGGGCGAGCACGGCCCTGGCCGCGTCCGGCGCCGGGACGAACTCCCGGCGCAGCTCCTTCGGCAGGGACCTGATCAGCTCGGTCACCAGTTCCTCCCGCCTGCCCGGCACCTGCCAGCCGAGTTCGTCGCCGTCCACCCGGGCCAGCGTGGCCAGCGGGATGTCCGCGGTCACCCCGTCCTCCGGCTCCCCGGGCGCGAACTCGTACGACAGCGGCAGCTCGCCCCAGCGGGCGGGATAGTCGGCGGGCTGGACCTGGCCGGAGCCGGGCCCGGCCAGGTCGGCGAGGGTGAGGGTCAGCAGGTCCGGGGCGCCCGCGCGGGCCTTCTTCCACCAGGTGTCGAAATGCCTGGCCGACGTGACCTCTGTGGGTATCCGCTGGTCGTAGAAGTCGAACAGGGCCGTGTCGTCCGCCACCAGGCCGCGCCGCCTGGCCCGGTCCTCCAGGTCCCTGGCCTCGTCGAGCAGCCGCTGGTTGTGGTGGAAGAACTTGTGGTGGGTCTGCCAGTCGCCCTCGACCAGGGCATGGGTGAGGAACAGGTCCCTGGCCGCCGCCGGGTCCACCCGCGCGTAGCTGACCTGGCGGGCGGCCACGATCGGCAGGCCATACAGCGTGACCTTCTCCTGCGCCATGGCCGCGCCGCGCCGCGCGTTCCAGTGCGGCTCGCTGTAGCTGCGCTTGACCAGGTGCGCGGCCAGTTCCTCAGCCCATTCCGGTT
This sequence comes from uncultured Actinomycetes bacterium, assembly GCA_963795785.1. Classification (GTDB taxonomy): domain Bacteria; phylum Actinomycetota; class Actinomycetes; order Streptosporangiales; family Streptosporangiaceae; genus DASXKD01. The sequence continues at coordinate 17,778 of CAWCKG010000034.1, read as the reverse complement.
CGATACGAGCGACCATCCTGGCCCACAGCCTGGACGTTTCGACGAGTTCCGCGGCGACCACCCAGGCTGGCGGCTTCCTGGCCAGCACGGAGTCCGGGAAGATCGCGAACCGGGCACCGCGTGCCCCGGCGAACTCGGCCGGGCCGCGCCGTTTCCGCCCCGGCTTGGCTTCGGTGTCCCGCATCCCGATGTGCGAGAGCAGGCCGGCCAGCAGCGACAGGTGCACCCGGTTCGCCAGGTCGGCCGGGTAGCGCGACCCCGGCTCCGGCTCGCCGCCGGAGGCCACGGCCTGGCGGGCCTGCGTAGCGCGCCTATTCCCGCCGGCTGACTGCGGGGAGCGTTCGTCCCGGCCGGTGCCGGCGCCGACCTCGCGGGCCGCCTGCCGCAGCTGGCCGTGGAGGTCCTGCCACTCGCGCACCCGCAGGTAGTGCAGGTACTCGCGGCGGCACAGGCGGCGGAACGCGGACCCGGACAGCTCGGCCTGCTTCTCGTGCAGGTAGTCCCACAGGGTGAGGAACGCGAGGAAGTCGGAGCCCGGCTCGGCGAACCGCGCGTGCATGGCGTCGGCGGCATCCCGGTTGTCGGCCGGCCGCTCCCTGGGGTCCTGGATGGACAGGGCCGCGGTGATGATCAGCACCTCGCGGGTGCAGCCATGGTGCCTGGCTTCGAGGATCATCCGGCCCAGCCGCGGATCCACCGGCAGCCTGGCCAGCTTGCGGCCCACCGGGGTCAGCCTTGCCGGGCCGCTTCCGGGGCCCAGGGCACGCGACGGAGTCGCGGGGCCTGACGGCCAGCGGGGGGTTCCGGGCCGTGGGGTCCGGGGGCTTGCCCCCGGGAGAGCGGAGTGTCCCCCCGGGCCAGCACTGCCCAGGGCGCCGAGTTCTTCGAGCAGCCGGACGCCGTCGGTGATGTTGCGGGACTCCGGCGGGTCCACGAACGGGAAGTCCGCGACCTCGCCCAGATCCAGCGCGGCCGCTTGCAGGATGACCGAGGCCAGGTTGGTGCGCAGGATCTCCGGGTCGGTGAATTCCGGCCGCGCATCGAAGTCCGCCTCGCTGTACAGCCGGATGCAGATGCCAGCGGAGGTGCGCCCGCACCGGCCCTTGCGCTGGTCGGCCGAGGCGCGGGAGACCGGCTCGATGGGCAGCCGCTGCACCTTGGTGCGCTGGCTGTACCGGGAGATCCGCGCGGTGCCGGGGTCGATCACGTACCTGATGCCGGGCACGGTCAGCGAGGTCTCGGCGACGTTGGTGGCCAGCACCACCCGGGGCCGCTGGTGCGGCTGGAACACGCGGTGCTGCTCGGCCGCGGACAGCCGGGCGTACAGCGGCAGCACGTCGGCGTCCGCGAGGTCCGGCCGGTCCGCCAGCGCGTCGGCGGTGTCCCTGATCTCCCGTTCCCCGCTGAGGAAGACCAGCACGTCGCCCGGGCCCTCGGCGCGCAGTTCCGCGAGCGCGTCGCAGATGCCCTGCACCTGGTCCTTCGCCTCGTCGCTGGGCCGGTCCGGGTCGGCCAGCGGACGGTAGCGCACCTCGACCGGGTACACCCGCCCGGACACCTCGACGATCGGCGCATCCCGCTCTGCTTGCCTGATTCGCCTCCGGCGCTCTGCTGTTTGATTCGCCTCCGCAAAATGCTTGGAAAACCGCTCCGGGTCGATCGTGGCCGAGGTGATGATGACCTTGAGGTCCGGGCGGGCGGGCAGCAGCCGCTTGAGGTAGCCGAGGATGAAGTCGATGTTCAGGCTGCGCTCGTGCGCCTCGTCGATGATCAGGGTGTCGTAGCGGCGCAGTTGCCGGTCCCGCTGCATCTCGGCCAGCAGGATCCCGTCGGTCATCACCTTGACCTGGGTGCCGTCGCTGGACTTGTCGGTGAACCGCACCTTGTACCCGACGGCGGTGCCGAGCGGGGTGCCCAGTTCCTCGGCGATCCGCTCCGCCACCGTGCGCGCCGCGATCCGGCGGGGCTGGGTGTGGCCGATCTGGCCGGTCACGCCACGGCCCAGCGCCAGGCAGATCTTCGGCAGCTGGGTGGTCTTGCCCGAGCCGGTCTCGCCCGCGACCACGACGACCTGATGGTCGCGGATGGCCGCGGCTATCTCGTCCTTGCGCTGGCTGACCGGCAGCTCTGGCGGGAACGAAATCGCGAGCGTGGGCGTCAAGATGGCAGTCTCCATGGCAGGCACGGGGAACACGCACCAGGATGGCCGCGGATTCCCCGGGGTTACCTAACGCTTTTCTCGCTCGCCTCCTTCCATGCGCGCGCGCGTACCCTCAGCCCGGTGACCAGCGAGAGCCCGCCCGGCGCCGAAGGCGTACTGATCACCGGGGTGTACGGCTCGGGGAAGAGTTCCGTCGCCGCGGAGATCGCCCACCTGCTCGAACAGCAGCCGCCGGCCGTACGCCCTGCTGGACCTGGACTATCTGGCCTGGGGCGGGCCGACTTCGGCGACGTGGCCGCGTACTTTCTGATGCTGCGCAACCTGGCCGCGGTCGCGGGCAACTACCGCGAGGCCGGGGTCGGCACGTTCGTGGTGGCGTGGTTCGTCCGTGACCACGGCGCGCTGCGCTCGGTCCAGGAGGCGGTGGGGGTGCCGTTGCGGGTGGTACGGCTGACCGTGCCGCTGGACGGCATCCGGCAGCGCCTGGCCACCGACCCCACCGCGGGCCGGGCCGATGACGTGCGGGAGGCGGCCGCGCAGATCGCCGCCTCCGTAGGGCGTGGGCGTCGAGGACCTCGTGGTGGCCAACGACCGCCCGATCGGCGCCGTCGCCGCGGAGATCATGACCTGGCTCGGCTGGCAGTGACCTGCCCGGCCAGGAACATGCGGGGGCCCGCCGGTGTTTTCACCTTCGGGCTTATCTGTGTGGCGGAAGAATGACGATGGCGCAGTGCATTACGTGCGGGACCGAATTGCATCCGGAAAGAGCGAAGAAATACAACTACTGCATGGCCAGGGAGTGCCAGGAGAAAAACGCCAAGGGCCTGACCATGATGGCCATAGGGATGAACAAGGCCGCCGAAGAACTGATGATCCTCGACGAGCGCACCCAGGCGGACCTGGCCAGCGGCAGGTACCACGATCAGCGGCGGGGCTCGTTCGGCACCTCCGCTCCCGCTCCGGCGCCGGGCACCGTCGCCCGGGACGCGGAGCCGCAGGCCGGCCCTGGTCACCAGCCGCCACGGCTCCGCCCACCAGCCGCGGCCGCCGTGCCCGCCGGCGGCGGGCACGCCGTGCCGCCGCGCCGGCCCCGGTCAGCCGTCCGTGGACCGACCGGCAGGAACGGCTCGCGCTGCTCTACAACGAGCAGGGCCTGCGGCCGGACGAGATCGCAGCCAAGCTCGGCGTCAGCACGTACCTGGCAACTCAGATCGTGCTCGCGGCCCGTGACCAGCGGCGGCCGAAGGGCCCGGCCGTGCTCAGATCTGATCCCAGCCAGCGGACTCGTAAGCCTGCGTGACAGCCGACATCAGCGCATCGTCCACCGGCAGGGTGCGGCCGTCGACCTGCCCGACCGGTGCGATGCCGTGGGAGTTGGTGACGAAGGCCCCGGCGAACGAGTTCAGGCCGGATACGCGCACCGGGGCGCGCCGTGACGGCACGCCACGCTCGGCCAGTCCCCGCGCCACGATCTGCATGGTGATTCCGGCCAGCGCGGGTGCGTCCGGCCAGAGCACCCCGGTGCCGTCGGAAAACCCAATATTGGTGATGGACCCCTCGCAGACAATGCCGTCCGGGCCGGTCAGCAGCGCCTCGTCGAATCCATTGCTCCGGGCCAGGCGCCCGTAGTAGCCCTGCCCGAAATCGCCGATGTGCTTGATATGGGCGAGCGAGCGCTGATAGGGCACCGTCTGCAGTCGCCAGAGGTCGGGCGCCATCGTCCCGGGCGGGCGCACGGTCACCATGACCGCGGGCCCGCCGGGCGCCTCGTACACGTACACGCGGACCGACGCATCGCTGGCCTGCCCGCTCAGCGCGTGCCTGATGTAACCGAGCACCGCGGCGGTGCCCAGGCCCGCGCCGAACATCTCCCGGTTCGCGGCGTCGAGCCTGGCCAGGTGCAGCTCCAGGCCCCGCACCCGGCCGTTCCTGACCTGCATCGCGGTGAAGTGGCCGTAGCCCGCCGGTGCGGCGGCGCTCAACTGCTCCACCGTGGCACTGTGGCCGTCGATCTCTACGTGCACGGCGGGGTCCCCCTCTCCGATCCGGGCGCCGCAGGGTCAGCGACTGGAAGTGCATCCGGCCCGGCTCGATGACATGGAAGTCGAACAGGGTGAAGTAGCGGGTGACGACACCGCGGATCTGCTCGTCGGTGCGCCAGGAGAAGAACCGGGGCGGGTCGTGCAGGTCGTTCCTGGACGGGCCCTCACCGCCGTTGCCGCCGTAGACGCCCATAAACAGCCATCCGCCGGGGCGCAGCAGCGCGCGTACCGCGGCCAGCACCGCGGGCAGGTCGGCGTTCGGCACGTGCAGCAGGCAGTTGAGCGCGTAGACCGCGTCGAAAGACCCGGCCGGGAAGTCCAGGTGCAGGAAGTCCATCACGTGGGCATCGAGGCCCTTGCTCCGGCAGAAGCCGACCATGGCCGGGGACAGGTCGGTCGCGACCACCTGCAGGCCATGGCTGGCGAAGAACGCGCTGTCGTGGCCCGGGCCGGCGCCGATCTCCAGCAGCCGCCCGCCGCCGTCATCGAGCACCCGGCCGAGGAACAGTTCGCGCTCGGCGACCTTCCACGGCTCCTTCTCCTGCTGGTCCCGCCACGCGGCGCGGCCGTCGTAGGCGGTACGCAGGCTGTCGAGCACGTCCTGGTACCGGGCATCCGCACGTTCCGAGTCGGCCGACACCTGCGCACCCTCCAGCACTCCGGCTCAGCCGGATCCTACTGAGCGGAGGGGCTGCCGCACTCCGGCCGCCGGTCGCCGCGTCCGCGAAACTCGCTACGGGCGGCCGGTGCCCGCGAATTATCCTGGCGGGCATGTCCGCGGACGGTGACGAGGCCTTCTGCGCGGAGGCAGGCGGCCCTGCTGGCGGCCCTGCCCGGCGTGCGGGCCGTGGCGCTCGGCGGCTCGCGGGCGGCGGGGACGGCGGGCCCGGACAGCGACTGGGACTTCGCGGTGTACTACCGCGGCGCCGGCTTCGACCCGGCGAGCCTGCGGTCGCTGGGCTGGCCCGGCGAGATCTTCCCGATCGGCGGCTGGGGCGGCGGGGTGTTCAACGGCGGCGCCTGGCTGACCGCCGGCGCGCGCCGCGTCGACGTGCACTACCGGGACCTCGACGACATCGAGCACCACCTCGCCGAGGCGCAGGAAGGGCGGTTCCGCATCGAGCGGCTGATGTTCCACCTGGCCGGGATCCCCAGCTACATCGTGCTTGCCGAACTGGCACTCAACCGGGTGCTGTCCGGCGAACTGCCCAGGCCCGGCTATCCCCCGGCGCTGCGCCGGGCCGCGCAGGCCCGGTGGCGGGACAACGCCCTGGCCACGCTCCGGTACGCCCGGCCCGCCCATGCCGACCGGGGGCACCTGGCCGACACCGCCGGGGCGATCGCGCTGGCCGCCTGCCAGGGCGCCCATGCGGTGCTCGCGGCCCGCGGCGAATGGGTCACCAACGAAAAGACCCTGATCGACCGGGCCGGCCTGCGCGGCATCGACGGCATTCTCACCGGCCTCACCGCCGAGCCGGCCTGTCCCTGTGCGGCGCAGCTTGACCGGGCCGCCGCCGCTGCTCCGCTGACCGTAGACGCTGCCCCGGGCTGTCCACCGCCCCGTACGTCAGGCGGGCAGCGGAGCGGCCAGCAGCGCCTGGGCGGCGGTGTAGGTACGCCATCACCAGGCCCTCGTGCGCGGGCAGATGGATGCCGCCGAACCTCTCCAGCGCCAGCAGCGTGTCCGAGACCAGGAACAGCACGCCCCCGGCGGCCGTCCGCCGCGATCCCGAGTCCAGCGCCACCAGGGACATGGCGAGCAGCGCGGTGCTGTAGGCCAGGACCGGCACGCGGTCCTTGCCGGTCCGGGGCCACAGGTAGGCGTTCAGCGCGCCGATACGCCGCGAGATACGGCACGGCCAGGGCCGGCCGGGAGCGCAGCCGCCCGCCGCCGGGGCGCTGCCGCAGGGCGTGGATCCAGGCGGCGTGGCCGGCGAGGAAACAGGCCAGCCCCGCGGTGAACGCCGCGTCGGTGGTACCCAGCAGCGCCACGTCGCCGGCACCGCCCAGGGCAAGCGCCCGCCGCGACCCGCGGTCACTGCCGGCCATCAGCACGGGCATCAGCAACGGCTTGGTCAGCCACCGCTCCCGGCCACGGCCCGCCCCGGCGAGCAGCGTGTCCGCCGCCGCGAGCGCCATGAAAACACCCCTCGCCCCACGGGCCACTCGGCACCTCCCCGGACTCGTGACCCCCACCCCATCACACCCTTGGCCCGGCGATAGGGCCAGGGCTGCGGGCCGGGTCAGGCTCGGGCCATGGCGCCTCATCGGTGGCTGCTCCCGGCGGCGCGGCGGGCCAGCCAGGCGGCGAACTGGCCCGGGGTGCGCACTCCGGCCGCCAGCACCGCGGTGTAGACCTCCAGGCCGCCGACCTCGCCGGGATACTCGGGGCGCCGGTGCCATGCGTCCTTGATGCGGAGCACCGCCCGGCGCTGCTCTGCGGTGATCCGCTCGCGCAGTTCCTCGTGCCAGCGGGTCACGTTGTGGTGCGGGTCGTGCAGCCACAGCGTCAGGTCGATCTGCCAGGCATGCCCGGCCCGGTCGATGGTCACCGGCACGTGATACCGCTCGTCGCGGACCTGGCCGGTGGCACAGCGCGGGCCGCGCTCGTCCCGGTACTCCAGCCCGGTGACCCCGGCCAGCCCGACGATCCGGCTCAGCAGCCGCATCACGTCCTGCGGCGAGAAGTCCTGGCCGACCAGCACCATGACGTCGACCTCGCGCCAGCACATCAGCCCGGACACGAAGCTCCCGGCCAGCAGCGGCGGCCCGATGTCCGCGAGCAGCCCGGCCAGGTCCGGCGCGGCGAGCACCTCCCGCGCCTCGGCCTGCAGCGCGGCCTGCCGGGCGTCGAGTTCCGCGTCGGACGGCGGTGTTGTCACCGGCGCAGTCCAGCACGCTGCCCGTGGCCGGCGCCAGCGGTTAACGGCCGGGCCGTTTGGCAGACTGCGTGCCGTGGATGGCGCGGAACTGTACGCAGGTAATGCCGTGGCGATGTGGGCGAGCCTGGCGCCCTGGTCGCGGCTGGTGCCAGGCACGCCGCCGGGCGTCGCGGTCGTCGACATCCCGGCACAGCGGGCCGGCCGGATCCTGCTGCGGCAGCCGGGCGGGGCCGAGCCCGGCCAGATCGGCGCGCTGGTGACGGCGGCCGCCGGGCGCGGCCGGGTTGTGGTCGAGGATTCCTTCGGTGACCTGGTGCTGCCCCTGGCCGGGCAGGTCACGGTGGACCGGATGCCGCTCATGCTCCGGCCCGCCGGTGGCATCGCGCCGGCGGCGGACCGTGCGCGGCACCCGCGTTATGCGGGTGGCCGGCCAGGATGCGCTCGCCATAGCAGAGCAGGTGATCGTGGACGGTTTCCCGCGGCAAGTGCCGCGGCCGTACCCGCCGGGGCTGATCCTTCCGCCACAGATGCTCACCGCGCCCGGCTGGGCGATATGGCTGGCCTACCACGGCGGCGACCCGGCCGCCGCCGTCTGCAGCTACGACGACGGGGCCGCCCTCGGCATCTACTGGCTCGCGACCCTCCCCCGGCACCGGTCCCGGGGGCTCGGCCGCGCGGTCATGACGCGCCGCGCTCGGTGCCTGCCCCGGCCGGCCCGCGGTGCTGGTCGCGACCGCGGCGGCCGAGTCCCTGTACTCCTCGCTGGGCTTCACCGCCGTGGCCGAGGCGGCCTGGTACCGGATCCCCGGCCCCGCCGCGTAGCCACGAATCCCAGATCGCCGCAGAACGGCCGGCCGCGTGGCAATATGAGCAGCACATTAGAAGCTGAGTTCGAGAGCGGGAAATCTCTAGAACAGGATTTTGCTTTTTATCTTTCACATGTAGCATGACGTCGTCCAGGCAGCGACCGGAACGATGGAGGGGCGGCATGAGCAGCATGACGGCGGACCAGGCGTCCGGTGGGCCTGACCCCGACCCCGCGCTCACCGTGCGGCAGCGGAAGATCGTCGTCTTCATCAGCGCCTGGGTGCAGGAGCACGGATACTCCCCGTCCATGCGCGAGATCGGCCGGGCCGTCGGCCTGAACAGCACCTCCAGCGTCGAGCACCAGCTCGCCGCGCTGCAGGCCAAGGGCTACCTGCACCGCGAGGCCGGGTGCCCGCGCACGATGGAGGTCCGGCTGCCCGGGCGGCCCCCGGTCCCGCCGGGCACCGCGCCCGGCCCGGCGCCCGCGGCGCGCCGCAGGACCTCCGCGGCCAGATCCCCGAAGCCGGCGGCCCGGGTGCCGCTGGTGGGACGGATCGCGGCGGGCATCCCGGTCCCCGCCGAGGAGTCGGCCGAAGACATCTTCCCGCTGCCCAAGGAACTGGTCGGCGAGGGAGAGCTGTTCATGCTCAGGGTCACCGGGGATTCCATGATCGGCGCAGCCATCGCCGACGGCGACTGGGTGGTCATCCGCCAGCAGTCCGATGCCGAAAGCGGCGAGATCGTCGCCGCGATGATCGACGGTGAGGCTACCGTCAAGACGCTCAAGCGGTCCGACAACCACGTCTGGCTCATGCCGCACAACCCCGCCTACACGCCGATCCCCGGCGAGAAGGCGACAATTTTGGGCCGGGTCGTCAGCGTCCTGCGCCGGGTCTGAGGGCGCCCGGGCGCGTGGCCAGTGCGCGGGCCGCACCCGATTGTGCTACCGCTGGCCGTCCAGCAGCGGCACGCTCTGGCCGTCCAGCAGCGGCACGGCTAAGGTCAGCCGAGGACGCCCGCGCACCGCGGGACCGGACCTGGGGAGAGCCGTGGATCTCGGGCTGAAGGGCAAGGTCGCGCTGGTCGCCGCGGCGAGCAAGGGCCTGGGGAAGGCGTCGGCGCTGGCCCTGGCCAGGGAGGGCGCGCGGGTGACGATCTGCGCGCGGACCGAGGCGGACCTGCACGCCACGGCCGAGCAGATCCGCGGTGAGACCGGCGCCGAGGTGCTCGCCGTGCCGGCCGACCTGGCCAGCGCGGACGGTATCCAGCACCGTCGTCGCCGCCACGGCTGAGCGGTTCGGCGGGGTGGACATCCTGGTCAACAACTCCGGCGGCCCGGCGCGGGGCCGGTTCGCCGACTTCACCGACGCGGACTGGCTGCAGGCGTTCGAGGTGGTCACGCTGAACTTCGTCCGCTTCGTCCGCGACGTGGTGCCCTACATGCGCGCCCAGGGGTGGGGCCGCATCATCGGGATCCAGTCGATGTCGGTGAAGCAGCCGGTGGACGGCATCGACATGTCGAACGGGATCCGCCCCGGGGTGGCCGGGCTGATGAAGGCGATCATGCCGGACCTGGCCAAGGACGGCATCACGATCAACCTGGTGCTCCCGGGCATGTTCCTCACCTCGCGCATCATCGCGGGCGCGGGCCGCAGCCCCGAGGAGGACCAGGCGCTGCAGGCACAGCTCGCGCCCGTCGCGGCGACGATCCCGGTCGGCCGTCTGGGGGATCCGCTCGAACTCGGCAACCTCGTCGCGTTCCTCGCCTCGCAGCAGGCCTCCTACATCACCGGCGCCGTCTACCAGGTCGACGGCGGCTTCATCAGGTCCAACATCTGAGCTCCCGGCGCCGGCCGGTACCGGGACCGGCATGGCGGCGCGGGTGCGATGAGCGCCCGGTAGGCCGGAGCACGCAGGAATGAAAGCCTCCGCCGTGGGCAATGTGCCGGTCATGTCTGTCACCCCCCTGCGTGGCCACCGCGGCCTCGCCCCGCTCGCCACGGTCACCATCGCGGCGGCGGTCTTCGCGGTCCTGCTCATCCTGGTACGGCTGCGGTGGGCACCGCTGGAGTCGGTGGACCACGGCGCCGCGGCCAGGATCAACAGCCTGGTCGCGGGGAACAGCGCGCTGATCACCGTGGTCAAGGCGGTGACCTGGCTGGGCAGCGACGGTGTGCTCTGGGCGGTCGTGGGGGTCGCGGCGCTCGTCCTGGCGATCAGGAAACGCTGGCGGCTGGTGGTCTACCTGCTCGTCACCGCCGCGGGCGCCCTGGTGCTGGACCCGGTCCTCAAGTCGCTGGTGGGCCGGCTGCGCCCGGTCGTCGCGCATCCGATCGCGCACGGCACCGGGAACAGCTTCCCGAGCGGGCACTCCCTCGGCTCGATCGTCTGCTACGGGGCGATACTGCTGGTCTTCCTGCCCGCGGCCCGCGGCCGGTGGCGGGTCGCCTTCGTCACGGTGACCGTGACCCTGGTCGCGCTGATCGGGATCAGCCGCATCCTGCTCGGCGTGCACTACCTGTCCGACGTCATCGGCGGATGGGCGATCGGGATCACCTGGCTCGGCATCACCGCCTTCGCCTTCGAGGCGGCCCGGCATGCCTCGGGCCAGCGGGTGACCGACCCGGTCACCGAGGGCCTGGAACCGGAAGCCCGGCCCGACCTGCGGCCCGCCCAGCCCGAGCCGGCCGGCGGCCGGGGCCGCCATCGCGGCCGGATCGCCGCCGGGATCCTGGTGGCCTGGGTCCTGATCGTGGGCATCGTGATCGGCCTCGGAGAGCTGATCACCAAGCGGGGCAACGGCAACGTGCTCGGTGACGAGACGATCCCGCACTGGTTCGCCGCGCACCGCACGCCCAGCTTGAACCGCTGGAGCGAGGTCTTCAGCACGCTCGGCGCGACCCAGGCGATCCTCATCGTCTCGGTGGCCACCTGCGTGGTCTTCCTCGCCGTCACCAGGCGCTGGCGGCCGGTCGTGTTCATCGCCACGCTGATGTTCGGGGAACTCGCCGCGTTCCTCGTCGCCAGCACCGTGGTCAAGCGGCCCAGGCCGGACGTCCCGCACCTGGACCACAACCTGCCGACCTCGGCGTACCCGTCCGGGCACACGGCCGCGACCACCTGCCTCTACGTGGCCCTGGCCATCCTGGTCATCGGCCACGCCCGCGGCTGGTGGCGGTGGCTGTTCCTGATTCCCGCGATCGGCATGCCCGCGCTCGTGGCGCTGTCCCGCATGTACCGGGGGGAGCACCACCCGACCGACGTGCTCGGCAGCCTGCTGTTCGCGGCGCTGTGGATCACCACGCTCACGCTCCTGATCAAGCCCAATGAGCACGACCGCGACGGCAGCCGCACGGCACCGGCCGGCCCGCCGGGCGCGGGCACCAAGCACCGGGTGCCCCGCCGGGCCCGGACCCGGCAGGCGGTGCCGCAGGGCTGACCCCGGCGGCGGCTGCCATCCGGCCGTGGCTGTGCTCAGGCTGCCCGGATGGGCGCCGGCTCGCCTGCGCCGTGACATCCTAGAACGCCGGGGTGTTGACTCCCGCCGGTCGACCGGACGGAATCGCCGTCCAGGCCGCGGCGTTACGCGTTCCACTGCGCGCGGATGTCTGGCTGTTCCACCGCGCCATGCTCGCACGCCCGGCGGGAAGCGCTGTCGCACGCCCGGCGGGAAGCGCCGCGGCCGGCCGGGCGGAATCCGGTTGCGGCGGCCGCCGGGGCGCCTCTACGGTCGCGTGCGTGACCCACCGGTACTGGCCGCTGTTCGACCTCAGGCTCAGCACGCCCGATCTGCGCCTGCGCCCGATGACCGAGGCGGATCTGGAGCCGATCGCCGACCTGCTGCCCGACGACGTGGAACAGGACGAGGACCAGCCCGGCTACGACTTCGGCGAGCAGCGCATCGGCCGGGGCATCGTCTCGCACCAGGCGTACTGGCGGGCCTATGGAATCTGGCGTCCCCAGTCCTGGCGGCTGCCCTTCGTGGTCCGGTCCACTGCCGGTGCGATCCTCGGTGTTCAGGAGCTTGAAGCCAGCGACTTCCCCACCCTGCGCACCGTTGACTCCTCCTCCTTCCTGGTGACGGCGGCACGGGGCCGCGGCTTTGGCAAGCAGATGCGCATCGCGGTGCTGGCGCTGGCCTTCGGGCCGCTGGAAGCGGAGGCGGCCATCACCTCGGCGTGGCATGACAACCACGCGTCCCTGGGCGTGTCCCGCGCCGTCGGGTACCGGCCGAACGGCGAGTCGCTGCACGCGCATCCCGGCCGGGTGGACGTGCTTGTCCACCTGCGGCTGCTGCGGACGGACTGGCTGGCCAGTGGCATCGGCGACCAGGTCGGGATCACCGGCTTCGACGCCTGCCGGCCGCTGTTCGGGCTGCCCGGGCCATGACTCTCCGGCAGGCCGGCGGTCGTATCGTGGGTCCCGCGATGATCACCGCCGCGCCTGGAGGTCAGCCATGGAACCGGACCACGCCGATCGCGACGCCGCGCTGGCACGCCTGGAGGCGTTCATCGGCGAATGGGTCATGGAGGCGAGTTTCCCGGGCGGCCAAGGCGGCTCCGGCCGTGCGGTGTTCGAGTGGGCGCTTGGCCGGCAGTTCCTGATCTGCCGCACCGAGGTGCCAGGTGGGCCGCCGGACGGCCTCATGATCATGGGATACGCCCCGGGGCCCATGCCGTACTGCCAGCACTACTTCGACTCACGAGGTGTCGCCCGGATCTATGCGATGGACCTCAGCGACGGCGTGTGGACTCTGCTGCGTGATTCAGCCGACTTCACCCCGCTGGACTTCGCCCAGCGGTACACCGGCACGTTCGCCGCGGACGGCCGCCGCATCGAAGGCCACTGGGAGTCGGCCCAGGCCGGCGCGACCTGGGAGCTTGACTTCCACCTCAACTACACGAAGGCCTAGCGGCGTCCGGCCCGGCTCCGGCCCGCCGCGGGCGTACCCGCGGCGGGCCGGATGAGCCGGCCGATCAGCCTTGCGGGACCTGCAAGACGCGCGTCCCCCAGTTCTGCGCGCCGTCCGTGGTCTGGCTCGACTTGGGCGGGATGTACTCGGTGGCCAGCCACGCGGTATCCGATGGGCCGGGGACCGCGAAGGAGTAGTCACCCCACCGGCTCGAAGCCTGCGAGTACGGGCCGGTTCCCTTGGCCGCCACGACCGGCGGCCCGAAGCTGGCCGCACCCGCCGTCAGCGTGGCGTAGGCGGCACTCGGGAACTCGGTCGAGTTGGACTCGGTGAAGACGACCGCGGCATTTCCGGCCACGTCCGGCTGCACCGCCGGATAGATCAGGTACTGGCCTGGCGCGTCGAGGTAACCCTGGCGGACGACCTTCGCCCCGGTGACCACGCCGCCGCTGAGTCCTCGGCTTCACCTGGAACCAGGCGCCGCCGGAACGCACCGCGGTGTCCCCGGCAGGTGTCACCGCCGTGGTCATCTCACCCCAGATCGAGTCGTCGGCGAACTCGGTCTGCTGCATCCGGTCGTCGCCCGGGTTCAGCTTGCTCGGCGAGCCCTTCTGCGGCGGCGCCGGCGGGTTCGCGTACTGCTCGGAGTTGACCACGATGCTGGACACCGTCGGCAGCCCGCCCGAGGCGACCGCGCCCCGGTCGGTGATGGCCCAGACGCCGATGCGGTTGTCGCCCTTGCCGTTGAAGTCCAGCGAGCTGAGCATGAACTCGGCGTGCGGCTTCACGGTGGACAGCGCGGGCTGCGGCGCCAGCGTGGTCTGCCCGTCGATCGTCAGGCCGCCGAAGTGCGCGAACTTGACGGTCGGGTTGCCGGCCACCAGCCCGGCCTTGTTGATCACCCATAGTTCCCCGCCGTCGAACTGCGGGCCCTGGATGGAGAACTGGTCCGCGGTGATGTACAGGTTCTGCTGGTCGATGCCGATTCTGGGCTGGTCACCGAAGCACGGGCAGCCGCGGCCGCCCGTATCGGTCGCGTCGATCGAGTACTCGTTCCACAGCCCGAGCGGGTCCTTGGCGTGCCGGACGGCGATCAGTTCGGTGCCCTGGGTGCCGGCGTCGTTCAGGAACAGGATGGTCGCGAACCAGGTCTGGCTCCCTCGGTCGTACCAGCAGCGCGGGTCGCTGGTGAACTCCTTGCCGCCCACGTTGAACAGGTCGTTGATGTTGAACGGCCCCCGGATCGACTTCCCGTTGGTCAGGTAGACGCGGTACGCGGAGTTGACCGGTTCGAGGACGAACCCGTTGCCCTCACACAGCCCCTGGTCCGGTGGCTCGAACTCCTGGTTGTAGTTGGTGAACTCGCTGTCCCTGCTGCTGACGCCGTTGAAGTTGGACAGCGTCGTAGCCGCGGCCGCGGCTGCCCGCGGCGCCGCGGCGGCGGGGGCATGGGGCACCCGTTCCGTCGCGGAGAAGGTGTGCGACGGGAGCAGGCGGACGCCCCGCAGGGTCATCCGCGCCGCCCCGGTGGCGTGGCGCGCGGTCCTGGGCACCAGCCGGGCCACGCCCGTGGTACCGGTGTAGTGCGTCACCGCGGGAGCCGCGCTGGCCCGCGGTGTCACGTGCGCGGCTGCTGCTGGTGCCAGCCCCGCTGCAATCAATGCCAGGCCCGAGGCCGCTGCCACGGCCAGGCCACCCGTGCGAGTCAGGTTCACCTGATGCCCCTTCACCGAAGATCGTTTCCAGCCGCTGCCGTACTCCGGGCATTCTCCACTGAATAGGTGATCATGTACATCACGGACTTATTCCGATAAGCCCTGCATCGGAATTTCCGCCGCTTTCCGGTGGGATAGCGCACACGTGTTGTTCGCCGGAAGGCCCTGGTCCGGGCCGGTCCTGGGCGCTAGGGTTGACTGAACAATCAGGCAGCTCCTGGTGCCTCGCGGCGTCCGGCTGAATGGGAGGGTGCGGCAAATGACGGGACTGTCCGGGCGCTCCGTGACCACCGGGGCCGCCGCGCTGGTGAGCTGCACGGCGATGCTGGCCACGCTGGCCGCGCTGCCCGCGGGACCGGCCTGGGCCCGCCCGGCCCTGGCCGGAAGCGCCGCAGGCCGGGGCTGGCGCCGCGCGCACCGTTGCCACCGCCGGGACCGGCGCCCGGCCGCCGCCCGGCACACCGAACCACCGCCAGGACCGCCGCCCGGACCGCTGCCCGGCACACCGGAACCACCGCGGAGACTCCCGGCCGGGCAGGCCAAGCGGCCGCCCGGCCGGGTACCAACCTGCTGCTGAACCCGGGCGCGCAGACCGGCGCGGTATCCGCGCGCGGCTGGGACAGCGTCACGATCCCGGGCTGGCAGGTGGTCAGCGGCCTGCCGACCGCGGTGCGGTACGGCACGCCGCGCTTCCCGCCGGCCTCCGGGCGGTGGCCGGCGGTCCCCGGCGGGCAGTTGTTCGCCGGCGGCGCGGGCGGCACCGCGCGGCTGCGCCAGCTGGTCCCGCTGCGCCGGGTGCCTGGCTCAGCCACGGGTCCCGGCCTCCAGCCACGGGTCCGGCTCAGCCACGGATCCCGGCTCGGCCAGCCGATCCCGGCTCAGCCAGCGGATCCCGGCTCAGCCACGGATCCCGGCCTGCCCACGGATCCCGGCCTGCGGGGCGCCGCGATGCCCGGATCCGGCATGCGGTACGACCTGTCGGCCTGGCTGGGCGGCACCGCGCACAGCAGCGCCGCCGTGACGGTCGCGTTCCTGGCCGCCACGGGCCAGGTCCTGCGCCGGGCCACGATCGGCCCGGTCGGCAAGGGCACCAGGATGTCCCGCCACGCGGCCACCGGCACCGTCCCGCCGCAGGCGGCCGCCGCGCGGGTCACGCTGGTCCTGGCCACGACGCTGACCAACATCGACGGGCCCTACGCGCCCAAGGCCGGCTACGACTGGGCGGTCGCCGACGGGCTGCGGTTCAGCGTCTCCGCCCCGGTCCGCCGCCCGCCGCCGCTGGTCCCCCCGGCCGCGCACGTGCCCCGGTACCAGCACGTGTTCCTGTTCTATTTCGAGAACGAGGACTTCGGCTCGGTCATCGGCAACACCCGGCAGGCCCCGTACCTGAACAGCCTGCTGCCGCACGGCAGCCTGCTCGCGGACTTCTTCGCCGAGGAGCATCCCAGCGACGGCAACTACCTCGCCCTGGCCGGCGGGAGCACGTTCGGCGTGCCGCTCACCGACCCGCTGGAGATCAACCCCCGGTACACCATCCCCGCCCGCAACATCGGCGATCTCCTCGGTGCCGCGCACGAGACCTGGAAGGAGTACCTGCAGAGCGCCAACGGCCCCTGCGACGACACGGTGCACGGGTACTACTGGGACGACGACCTGCCGATGACCTACTTCGCGGACGTCCGGAACCGGCCCGCGTACTGCTCGGCGCACCTGGTCCCGCTGCAGTCGCTGCGCACCGACCTGGCCGCCGCGGCGACCACCCCGGACTTCGCCTGGCTGGGCGCCAACGACTGTGCCGACATGGAGGGATGCGGGATCCGCGCGGGCGATGAGTTCCTCGCCACCGAACTCGGCGCCATCGAGCGGTCACCGGCCTGGCGGACCCAGCGCTCGCTGGCCATCATCACCTTCGACGAGGACGGCTACGACCACGAGCACCCGGCCCAGCGGGTGGCCAGCCTGATCCTCGGGTCGGCCGGGGTTCGGCAGGGGTACGTGTCCCATGCCCGGTACACCCATTACAGCCTGCTCCGCACGATCGAAGCCGCGCTCGGGCTTGGCACGCTGACCCCGAATGATCGTTATGCAGCGCCGGTCAATGACGTGTTCGGGCACCAGCCTGCGCGGCCGGCCCCAGCCGCCGCCCTGCGTGCCGCGCGGCCCGCGGCAGCACCGGCCCCGGCCGCCGTGGCCCGGACGGCGGCCGGCCCGGCGCCGGTGCGGCACCGGCCGGGGCGCGGCAGCCGACGGCGTTCGTGGTGAACTCCGGCTCGGGCACCGTCACGCCGGTCGACCTGGCCACCCGGCGGGCGGGCCCGGCGATCCCGGTGGGCGCCAGCCCGCAGGCCATCGCGATCACCCCGGACGGGCGCACCGCCTACGTCGCCAACACCGGATCCGGCACCGTCACCCCGATCGACACCGCCACCCGCCGCGCGGGCACCCCGATCCGGGTGGGCAGCGAGCCGGGCGCCATCGCGATCACCCCGGACGGGCGCACCGCCTACGTCGCCAACACCGGATCCGGCACCGTGACCCCGATCGACACCGCCACCGGCCGCGCGGGCACCCCCATCCGGGCCGGCGCCAGTCCCCGCGCCGTCGCGATCAGCCCGGACGGCCGCACCGCGTACGTGCTCGACTGGGGCGGCGCGGCGGTCACGCCGATCGACACCGCCACCGGCCGGGCCGGGCCGCCGATCCACGTGGGCAGCTACCCGTTCGCGGTGGCGTTCGCCCCAGGCGGCCGCACCGCCTATGTCGCCAGTTACGGCAGCAACACGGTCACGCCGGTCAGCGTGGCCACCGGCCTGGCCGGACCTGCCATCCCGGCCGGCCAGGCGCCCGACGCCCTCGCCGTCAGCCCGGACGGCCGCACCGTCTATGCCGTGGGCGGCGACTCCGACAACGTGATCCCGATCGGCGCGGGCACCGGGCGGGCGCGGCGCGCCATCCCGGTCGGGTACTCCCCCGCGGCGATCGCCATCTCCGGCACGACGGCGTTCGTGGTGAACACGATCTCCGGCACGGTGACCCCGGTCAGCACCCGCACCGGGCGCCCGGGGCCGCCGATCCCCGCCGGGGTGTACAACTACCCGACCGCGATCACGCTCGCGCCGTCCGGCGGCACCGCGGTGGTCGTCGGCACGTACGCGGGCAAGGTCGCCCTGATCGACACGCGGACCCGGCACGCCATCGCCCAGGTCAAGGTCGGCGCCTACCCGGTCGCCGCCGCGGTCGCCGGCTGAGCGGCGGCCAG
>CAWCKG010000033.1:0-19689 GCA_963795785.1 uncultured Actinomycetes bacterium | reverse complement strand
CGACGGCGTTCGTGGTGAACACGATCTCCGGCACGGTGACCCCGGTCAGCACCCGCACCGGGCGCCCGGGGCCGCCGATCCCCGCCGGGGTGTACAACTACCCGACCGCGATCACGCTCGCGCCGTCCGGCGGCACCGCCGTGGTCGTCGGCACGTACGCGGGCAAGGTCGCCCTGATCGACACGCGGACCCGGCACGCCATCGCCCAGGTCAAGGTCGGCGCCTACCCGGTCGCCGCCGCCATCGCCGGCTGAGCGACGGCCACCCGGCGGCCCAGTCAGGGCTTGCGGGCGACACCGCCGACGAAGCCGTAGTGGGTGGCGTTCCGCTTGATGGCGCCCTGTGCCACGGGCCGCCATCCGGGGCACGGCACCGGCCGGGCCCGCGACCTCCCGGTCCCCGGCCTGGGGGAAGCGCCGGCCGCACCCGATTGGTAGGTTGAGGCCGTGGAATTCCAGGATGTCGTCCGGCACCGGCGGATGGTGCGCCGCTACGACACGTCGCGCCCGGTGCCGCCCGAGGTGGTCGACCGCATCGTCCGCAACGGCCTGCGCGCGCCGTCCGCGGGGTTCTCCCAGGGCTGGGGCTTCCTGGTGCTCAGTGACCCCGCGGACATCGCCAGGTTCCGCGACGCGGTGCGCTCGGAGCAGGACCCGGACGGCTGGTTCGCCGCCAAGGTGGACGCCCCCCTGCTGGTCATCCCGCACTCGAACAAGGACGCCTACCTGGACCGCTACGCCGATGCCGGACAAGGGCTTCACCGACCGGTCGGACGCCTGGTGGCCCGCCCCCTACTGGGATATCGACACCGGGATGGCCTCCCTGCTGATGCTGCTGACCGCCGTGGACGCGGGGCTGGGGGCCTGCTTCTTCGGCATCCCCGTGGAGCGGATCCCCGTCTACCGCGAGGCCTTCGGGGTGCCGGACAAGTTCACCCCGATCGGCGGCATCTCCATCGGCTACAGCACCGACCCGCCGCGGAACTTCAGTCACGAGCGCAAGCCGATCTCGCAGACCGTGTACCAGGGCCGCTGGGGGAAACCGGCCGGATAACCCGCGGGCTACCCGGGGCCGGGCCCTGGCAGGGCGGCGGCGATCCGGCTCGCGATCTCCTCCGGTGCCAGTGCGGCGGTGTCCACCACCAGGTCCGCCTCGGTCAGCCACGGGCGGGCGGCCCGCCGCGACAGCACGCCACGGCGCAGGTCCCTCGCGCGGCCGGCCCTTAGGCTGGCCGTCATGGTGCCGGAGGATCTGCCCGTCGCGGAGTTCGCCTTCCCCGGGCCGCTGCGTGATCAGCTTGTCGCCGCGATCCTCACCGGCGCGAAGACCACGACGACCGGGCTGGTCGCGGACTTCGAGCACGAGGGCTCGCCGCTGCCCCGGCCCGGCCTGCGCCAGGCGGTGATCGACTCGGCGGGCAACCGGGTCGCGGTGATCGAGCTCACCGAGGTGCGGGTGGTCCGGCTCGCCGACGTGGACCTGGCGCACGCGGTGGGCGAGGGCGAGGGGTACACCTCGGTCGCCGAATGGCGCGCCGGGCACGAGCGGTTCTGGCATTCGGCGGAGATGCGCGCGGCCCTGGGCGACCCCGGGTTCACGGTCGACGACGACACCCTGCTGGTGGCCGAGGCGTTCCGGCTGGTGTGACGGCCCGGGCCGGCCTGGCGCTCGTTCCCGCCAGCGTGCTACCGCCCGGCCGGTACTCACACCGAACTCACACACGTTCCTTGCGGTCCCGTGATCCGCGGCGACGACAATCTTCGGCATGACCAACAGCGGACGGCGCGGCGCGAGGCTTCGGTCCCGGCTCTGCCGCGCGGCGCCTGGTGCCGCCGCGGCCGTGGTAGCCGGGGCGCTCGTGGCGGCGTGCGGCGGCGCGGCGCACGGCGGCACACATCACCAGACCGAGGCCCAGGCGCTGCTCGCGTTCAGCGCGTGCATCCGGGCGCACGGAATATCGAACTTCCCCGATCCGCAGCCCGGCGGCGGCTTCGCCCGCGCCGCGCTGAACCCGATCGACGAGAACTCACCGCAGTTCCTGTCGGCCGACAAGTCGTGCCGGTCGCTCGGGATCGCCAGCGGGTTCGATCACGGCCCGGGTTATATCCAGAAGCACGTGCAGCAGGAGATCGCCCAATCGGAGTGCATGCGTAAGCACGGGGTGCCGAACATGCCACTCCCGGACGCGCAGGGCCAGATCGTCTTCCCGCCCGGCCTCAGCCCGCGGTCCCCGGCAATGCAGGCGGCAGGCAAGATATGTAACCACCTCAACCCCTGACCCTACCCAGCCGGGCCCAGCCGTCCTCGAAGGCCCAGCCGGGCCCAGCCGGACTCAGCCTTCGAGGACGGCGCGGAGCCGGCCGAGGTCGCCGGTGATGGACTTGCGCACCTGGCGCGCCATCATCGGCGTGGCCCAGCCGAAGAACCGGCCCGGGCTGCGACCGCGTGGATGGCGACGAGTGTGCCCGCGGGAGCGTCCTGCAGTTCGTAGCGGACGAGCATCGGGAACGGCCGAGTCCACCCTTCATCTCGACCAGCCGGTCCGGCTCGTGCCCGATGCTCGTCCGCTACGAACTGCAGGACGCTCCCGCGGGCACACTCGTCGCCATCCACGCGGTCGGCAGCCCGGGCCGGTTCTTCGGCTGGGCCACGCCGATGATGGCGCGCCAGGTGCGCAAGTCCATCACCGGCGACCTCGGCCGGCTCCGCGCCGTCCTCGAAGGCTGGTCCCGGCTGGGCCCGGCTGGGCCTTCGAGGACGGCTGGGCCCGGGCCGGGTCTGGTTAGGGGTTGAGGTGGTTACATATCTTGCCGGCCGCCTGCATTGCCGGGGACCGCGGCTGAGGCCGGGCGGGAAGACGATCTGGGCCTGCGCGTCGGGAGTGGCATGTTCGGCACCCCGTGCTTGCGTATGGCATTGGGCGATCTCCTGCTGCACGTGCTTCTCGATATAACCCGGGCCCAGCCGTCCTCGAAAAGCCCGCCCGGCCCAGCCGGACTCAGCCTTCGAGGACGGCGCGGAGCCGGCCGAGGTCGCCGGTGATGGACTTGCGCACCTGGCGCGCCATCATCGGCGTGGCCCAGCCGAAGAACCGGCCCGGGCTGCCGACCGCGTGGATGGCGACGAGTGTGCCCGCGGGAGCGTCCTGCAGTTCGTAGCGGACGAGCATGGGAACGGCCGGTCCACCCTCATCTCGACCAGCCGGTCCGGCTCGTGCCCGGTGACCACGTATCCGTACCGGAAGGTCCGCCCGAGGAAGCTGGCGGTGCGCTCCACCGTGGCGCCCTCGACCAGCGGGCCCGGCTGGGCCGGGCGGCTGGAGGTGATGCCGCCCGTCCACCTCAGGTCGTTGGCGGGATCGAACATGAACGCGGCGACCTCGGCGCGCGGCCGGTGGACCAGCACTTCCGGCCGGATATCAACGGCCACGGCGTGGCTCCGTCCGGCCGATGCCGGGCGCCCGGCAGGCCGTCATGACGCCGCGGCCGGGAAGAACGGCTGCGGGTCGCCGCTGGCAGGTAACCGGCCAGCCGATCCATGATCAGCGCCCAGGTCTGGGCGGTGTGGCCCAGGTCGATCTCGGGAGTATCCCTCGCCGAAGCCGTAGTGGCGGAAGAGCACGCCCGTGCCGGGTGGCCCGGGCGGGAGGCCTCGCCCAGTTCCCACTCCCAGGTGGAGCCCCCCCAGAACGGAAAGCCCGAGGTGACATGCATGCGGACCAGCTTGCCCTGCTCGGCCGTCACGTCCGTCGAGCAGATCCATGGGCGCCTGCGGGAAGCCGAACCGCGCCTTGTCGGCGGACACGTCGCAGTCGGGGGTCCAGAAGGCGCGCTGCCCCTTGTGGTGGTGAGAACCTCGAATACCCGTCCGCGGTCCGCCTCGACATCGGCGGCCAGGACGATGGATCGGTCCATAGAGCCCTCCGGTTGCGCCTCGGCATGTACACACTGTTATTTTAGATCTATCTAAAATAGATATCTGGCGTCAAGGCAGCCGTACCGAGACACTCGGGTCGCGGGCACCGACGAGCAGCGAATCGTGGAACCGCTGCAGGTGATCGCGGCGCCCAGCCGGATGCGATCCTTGAGCTGGTCTGGGACCGGGAGATGTCCGCGGGCGAGATCGCGGCCGAGTTCGACGTGTCCTGGTCGGCGGTCAGCCAGCACCTGCGGGTGCTGCGGGCGGCCGGTTTCGTGGTGGAGCGCAGGGAGGGGACCAGCCGCTTTTACCGCACCGACAAGGCCGCCCTCGGCCCGCTGCGCTCGATCGTCGAAGATCACTGGCGGCACGGCCTGGGCCGGGTCAAGGACCTGGCGGAAGCCGAGCAGCGGGAGAAAGACCGCTCATGACCGATGACGACGTGGTCGAGGTGAGCGTCCATATCGCCGCCGCCCCCGAGACGGTGTTTCCCTACTTCACCGACCCCGGCCGGTACGTCCAGTGGATGGGCGGCGGCGCGACCCTGGAGCCGGTGCCCGGCGGCGTCTTACCGCATCCAGATGCGCGGCGGTGTCGAGGCGGCCGGCGAGTTCGTCGAGATCAGCCCGCCGCACCGGCTGGTGTTCACCTGGGGCTGGACGCATGACCCCGCCGTCCCGCCCGGCACCACCCGCGTGGTCGTCACGCTGCAGCCGGAGGACGGCGGGACCCGTGTCGTGCTCCGCCACCACGACCTGCCCGACGGCAAGCAGGCCGAGCATCACGGGCGGGGCTGGGAGTTCTATCTCGGCCGGCTGGTGCTGCGGGCCCGGGGCGAGGATCCCGGCCCGGACCCAAACCTGAACCTGACCGCGCTCACCGGACGACGGGCAGGTCCACCCAGGAGGAGACCGCGCCGCCGTGGCCGATCCGGTAGCCGGCCTTGCCGTTGGCGGGCAGCATCTGGAACGCGTCCGGGTCGGCGGCCGCGACCGTTACCCGGATCCGGTCCCCGGCACGGAACAGCACCGAGGTCGGCAGCAGGTCGAACGTGACCCGCTGCGGCTCGCCCAGGGGGAACGGCGCGGCGTCGGTGCTGGCGTAGCTGCGCGGGGTGCGCAGCCCGCGCCATGGCGGGTTGTCCCGCTTCGGGAGCACCGCCCGGTCGGCCAGGGCCAGCTCGCCCTCGGTGACATAGACGACGCGGCCGTCCGGCTGGACGTCCTCCAGGTAGGCGTAGAGGGCGCCGTTCCTGGCACCGCGGACCCCGGTCACGGTCAGGGTTACCCGGCCCAGGCCGGTGACCCTGGCCGGGCGGCGCAGCGGCGCGCTGGTGTAGCTGAGCAGCTTGCGGTCCACGGCCGCCCGGTCGGGGTAGACGACCGGCTGCCCGGTGAGGTTGGTGTTCCACCGGTTCAGCGTGCCCGACCCGGCCGCCGGGTCCAGGTGCAGCAGGTCCCCGGCCGGATGCGCGGCCGGGTGCCAGGCGAGCGTTTGCCCGGCCGCGAGGTAGAGCCGGCGCGTCCGGGTCCCCGGCACCGGGAAGCGCGCGGTGGTGCGCCAGGTGCCCTCGTTCAGCGTGTAGTAGTGCAGCAGGCGGCTGCCGTCCGGCCGCTCGTCGTTCTTGACGTAACGGTCGAAGAACGCATAGACCCGGTCCGCGAGCTGCCGGTGCTCCGCGACGGTCAGCGGCCGGCTGGGCTCGAACGGGTCGGCGATGTAGCCCTGGCCGTGGCTCCACGGCCCGATCCAGTCCTCCTGCGTGTTGGACATGCTGGTGAACTCGGACAGCACGCCGTCGGGGGTGCCGGCGTCGAGCCACCCGGCGAAGGTCAGGATCGGGACGCCACCTGCCTCAATGGCCGCGATCTTGTCGCCGACGCTGGTCACCGTCCAGCTCTGCGGTCCGCTGGTGTAGTTGCGGTACACCCCGGCGGTGGCCATGTCGACCAGGTTGACGTTGTGGAAGTGCCCGGCGCGCGCCTGCGCGAGCAGTTCCTCGCCGTGCGGCCCGCCCACCGGCTCCGGCGAGGCACCGGTCAGCCCGGCCTCCTTGCAGACCTGCTCGGTCTCGGCGCTGGTGGCGCAGGTCGTGCCGCCAGCCTTGTCGAGGATCCGCAGCAGCAGCGCGTAGGGGTCGATCAGCGGCTGGATGAGGATCCCGCCCGGGCGCGCCAGGTCCTCGTAGGGATCGAAGTCGTAGGAGATCGGCGCGGCGGCGGTGATGTGCGGGTTGCGCAGTGCCAGCGACAGCATCGCGGTGTCGCCCGAATAGGACACGCCGGTCACCCCGACCCGCCCGTTCGACCAGGGCTGCGCGGCGATCCAGTCGGCCAGCGAGCCCACATCGTCGATCATCGCGCTGCCCAGCTCGGCGGTGAGCGTGCCGAACGAGGCGCCGGTGCCGCGCAGGTCGGCGAACACGTACGCGTAGCCGCGCTGGTTCCACGGCAGCGCGATCTGGTAGTTGGGGTTGTTCCTGATGCCGCCGGTGTAGGCCCGCGCGCGCCAGTACCGGTCGGTCTCCAGCACCGTCGGCAGCCGGTCGCCGGCGGTGGTGCCGGCCGGCAGCCACACGTCGACGGCGAGGCGTACCCCGTCCGGCATCGGCACGTACAGCGACCGCAGCCGCGGGAACGCCGCAGCGGCGCGGCGGCCGGGCGGCGCCGGCGAACCGGCCGCGGCCATCATCGTGACCGCGGCGGACGCCGCGGTGATTGCCAGCAAAGTCCGGGCCGTTCGGGACATCCATGACCTCCAGGCGGCAGGGCGCACGGCGGCACGCGCGCCGCGCTCTCCCTCAGCCTGCGGCCGGCGGCCATGGCGGCACCATCGGGAACATCCCTCACTGGGCCCTGATACTCCGCGCCGGCCGGTGGGGGGAAACCCGGGGGCTGGCCGCGGCCCGGCCACGCCGGCCTGCTCATCCGCCCGCCGCGGTCAGCCAGGTCAGCCGCTCGACGGTGTCGGCGTCCGGGTCGCCGAAGTGCCCCAGGCCGGTGCGCCGGACGATGGCGCCCGGCATGGTCCGCGCCAGCCACTCGCTGTGCCCCGGCGGGCTGAGGCCGTCCTGCGTCCCGTACCAGAATTGTGTCAAAACGCTGACCGTGGCCGGGTCGCCGCCCAGGTCACCCCACTCGGCGAAGACCAGGGCACGGCCGTCTGCCGCCCGCGCAACCTGGCTGCTCCGGTCCACGGCGGAATCCTAACCACCGCCGCCCGTCGCCGCACGGCTACACCTTCGCACCGGCAAGCGGAATGTGAGGAGCTGGAGATGCCCGGGCAACCGCGCAGGGTGTTAACCTGGCCGCTAGCTACTGGTGTTCTCAGTTTTACTGGTAGCCGATCGGGCAACCCGGCGGCGCTCGGTGAGACGGCGGGCCTTGGCGAACGAGCCACACGCCGCCATCGTGCACCAGCGGCGTGACCGGTTCCTGCTTCCGTCCAGGAACAGCCAGCCGCAACCGCCCTCCTCGGCCGGGCACATGGCCAGGTGCGTCAGGTCGGTGCCGCAGAGCAGGTCCACGGCCGCGTGCGCCGCCCGGTCGGGGATCAGCAGCGCCGGGGCGGAGCCCACGCTCAGCCACGCCACGGCCCCGTCGGCTGCGCCGTGATCCCGTGCCGCGGCCCCGCCGGCCGGGGCCAGATCCAGCCGCGACCTGGCCGCCGCGGCCGCCCAGGCGGCCGACAGGTATTCGAGCTCGCCAGAGACGTCGCCAGCCGGTTCCCGCGGCCCGTCTCCCGCGGGCCGCGCACCTGCGGGTTCCCGGGTGACCTGGTCGCGCTGGGCCAAGGCGGCCGACAGCACCGCGGCCAGCGCCTCACGAACCTGGCGTACCGCGACCAGCGCGCGCCCGGCCGAGGCGGGCGACGCGGCCCAGGCCGCGGCAACCGCCTCGGCCTCGGCCGGATTCACCAGGTGCACGAGCCGTGCCCAGCTGAGGACGTCGTCGGGGACCGCCAGGTGCTCGTGCCTGCCCGTGACCGGCAGCCGGGGCTCGACCGTGTTCACCAGGTCGAGGGCAACGTGGCCGCCGACCAGTGGCAGGCCGGCCACGCTTGGTGCTGTCATAGCGCTATGCTACCATCAAACCTACTAACACAGGTAGCTTCGCGGCCACTGAGGGGCTGCGTTCAGCCGGGAGGTACCGATGGCGGTCAGCCGGGCAATGCCCAGAAGTTCAGCGGCGGCCCGCCGGCCGGGGCCACGCGCGCCCCGCCGGGCAGGCACCTGGCTGTGGGCCCTGCTCCACGCGCCGGCCCTGCTCGGCGGTGGGGCCGCCGATGGCCGCGATCCCGCAGCCATCGAGGACGACCGCTTCCGGCTGGGCGGGCGGCGCTAGCCGGACCGGCACCAGCGGCGTCCACTGGATCGCCCGGTTCGTGTCGTGCCACGCCCGCATGGGGTATTAGCGGCCTGGCGTGACCGCGGAGGCAACGGTTACCCTGGCCGCACCTGCCGGGAGGGGGCTCCCATGACGGACGTGGGAAACATCGAGGCGGGCACGAGCCACGCGGTGCAGGCGCCGGCGCGGCCCCTGGTTCAGGTGGTCCCGCTGCGGGGCCTGCCGATCGTGGCGGCCGTGGTCGCGTTCGTCATCGCCGCCATCGCGGGAAACTGGCTGTGGGCGCTCACGTTCTGCCATGTGGTGGGCGGCGGCCTGTGGACGGCGATCGACCTGTTCGTCGGGCTCATCGTCGGGCCCATCCTCGGCCGCCTGTCGCTGCCCGCGCGGGCCGAGTTCACCGCGCGGTTCATGCCGAAGATGGTCCTGCTGATGCCCACGCTCGTGCTGATGACGCTCGCCGCGGGGTTCCAGCTCGCGCTGAAGCTCGGCAACCTGTCCCCCGCCAGCCCGAACCACGGCTGGCTGGTGGTGTCGTACTGCGTCGTGGGCGTGATGGCGGTGATCGCGCTCGGCGTACTGGAACCGGCCAACATCGCGGTCCTGTTCGAGATGCGCAAGCCGGAGCCGGACGGGGCGGTGATCGCCTCGCTGATGCGGCGCTTCGTCGTGACCGCGGGCATTACCGGGGTGATGCAGGTGGCGACCCTCATCATCATGACCAGGGTGGCGACCCAGTGAGCGCCGGCACCTGCCGCCGCACCGGCGCCAGTCCGCCTCCCGGCGGTTCCCGCCGGTCGCCGAAATGACCACCGTCTCCCTCGGCCTGGTCGTCATCGGCGGGATCCTGATGGCGTCCTACGCTCCGCGGCGCCCGCCGCTCGGCATTCCGGTCGCTCTCGCCGTGGCCGGGGCGGTGCTCCTGCTCGCCGGCGGCTGGCTGACGGCCCGGCTGCGGCCGTTCGCCTGGGAGCGGTTCTTCCTGGTGTTCCGGTGGGCGCTGCTGGCCTACGCCATCTCGGCCGGGATGATCGCCTTCGCGTTCATCAAGGACCACGCCCGCGGCGCGCCGCTGGCCGTGGTCCTGGTCATGCTCGTGATCTACGCTCTGGACGTGCCGCTCGTCATCGCCTTCACCGTCGCCCGCTACTCCTCCCCCGCAGGCCATGCGGGATCTCTACCTGACCTATCTCGGCCGGCCTGAGGTGGAGGCCGCCGCGCTGGCCGACGACGAGATCATCGCCGCGATCGAGGCCGCGCTGGCGATGCAGGGGCGCGGCGAGACGGTGATCGAGCCGCGGGTGCACCTGGAACCGAATGCCGGTGCCGAAGGGCATTTCAACGTGCTGCGCGGCTTCGTCGGGGGCCAGATTGGCGTGGCCGGCGTCAAGGTCGTCGGAGACTTCGTCGGCAACTACACCCACGGCCTGCCTTCGGAGCTTGGCCTGCTGTGCCTGTTCGACCCGGAAACGGGCGCGCCGGTCGCGGTCATCGACGCCAGCGGCATCACCGAGATGCGCACCGGCGCGGTCACCGCCGTCGGCGCCAAGTACCTGGCCCCGGCGCGGCCCCGGGTGCTCGGCCACATCGGGGCCCGGGGCTCCGCCTACTGGAACGTGCGGCTGCTGGACGGGCTGTTCGGCTTCGACACGATCCGGGTGCACTCCCGCCGGCCGAGAGCCGCGCGGGGTTCGCCGAGCGGCTGTCCCGCGACCTGGGCAAGCCGGTCGTCGCGACCGCCGACTGGCGGTCCTGCGTCGAGGGTGCGGACATCGTCGTGGAAGCGTCCCGGCTCAGCGCGCCGGAGCCACTGCTGCGCACCGAGTGGATCAAGCCGGGTGCCCTGGTGGTGCCCTACGGGACGATGAGCGCCGTGGAACTGTCCCTCACCGACATCATGTCCAAGATCGTCGTCGATGACTGGGGGCAGTGCGCCACCGGGAAGTTCGGCGCGCTGCGCGCCCACGTCGAAGCGGGCAAGCTGACCGCGGAAACCCTGCACGCCGAGCTTGGCCAGATCGTCGCGGGGCTGCGGCCGGGCCGGGAAAGCGACCAGGAGACCATCCTGTTCTGGCACCGCGGCCTGTCGACGTCCGACATCGCCCTCGGGCATGCGCTCCTGGCCAAGGCCGCCTCGCTCGGCGTGGGGCAGCGACTGCGGTACACCTGACCACGAAGATGACATGACCGTGCCATATTGACATGACCGTGCCAGATATGGCACGGTCATGTCATGACCGCTGCCGAAGGCCTCAGGGAACGGCAGGCTGCCGTCGTCAGGGCGGCGATTCTGGACGCGCTCGCCAGCCGGCTCGACCACGAGGACCCCGATGACGTCGCGATGCCGCAGGTGGCCGCCGACGCGGGCATCTCGCTGCGCACTCTGTACCGCTACTTCCCGACCAAGGAGGCCATGTTCGACGCCGTCGGCGACCATGTCGTGGCCCGGCTCGGGCTGCCACAGCGACATCGGGGGCGCCGACGACATCGTCCGGGTGTTCCAGGAGTCGGCCAGGCTCGGCGCGCAAAGCCCCGAACTGATGCGCACGATGCTGTGGACCCGGCTGGGCCGCCGAGCGCGCTCATCCCACCGGCGGCGCAGGGTCGAATCCATCATGGCGGCACTGGCCGAGCGCAACCTCGCACCTGCCGCCCGCCGAGGCACGCGGGCGCGAGGGAGCCATCGCCTACCTCACCAGCCTGTCCGCGTGGATGACCGTCAGCGAGGAATGCGGGCTCGACGTGGAGAACGCCCAGCAGGGCATCGCCTGGGCCATCCGGACGCTGGTCCAGGCGCTGCAGCAGGAAAACAAGCAACACAGCGGCCAGTAATCAGCACAAGGGGAGGACACCATGACTGAATCCACCGCCACCAGCACGCCCGCGCCCATCCAGGGCTTCTCCGGCAGACGGCTGCCGGAGAAGGAGATGCGTACTGGTTCTTCGACTCGCTCATGACCGTCCGGGCAGCCGAGCCCGGCCAGCCCATCGTCATCGAGGCGACCGTTGCCCCGGGCGGCGGCGCCCCGCTGCACGTTCACGATGACCTCGACGACTCCTTCTACCTGGTCTCGGGACGGCTGGCGATGCGCTGCGGCGAGCAGGCCTTCCCCGTGGAGCCCGGCGCGTACGTCGCGCTGCCCCACGGCGTCCCGCACACCTTCCGCGTGATCAGCGACGAGCCAGCCGTCATGCTGCAGATCCACACCGACGACTCATTCCTGCGCTTCATCAAGGCGGTGGGCCAGCCAGCCACCAGCCGCACCCTCCCGGCCGGGCCATCCAGCGGCCGACCTGGACACGGCCTTCAAGGTCGCCGCCGAGACCGGCCAGCCCGTCATCGGGCCGCCGATGAGCGACGAGGAAGCCGCCCGGATCGCCGCCACGCCCGCCGCGTGAACCGGCCCCGCTCCGCGGGTATCCGGGCCACCGGCAGCGGCTCAGATAACGCCTGACCGATGCCGGTCCGTTACCACGCGAGCGGCTAATTGGGCGCAGACTGAGACGTGGCGGTCGCTCCCATGCTGCGGGAGGTGCGGGCAAATGGGGCTGACCTGGCGAGACCTCGCGTCCTCCGTCGCCGTGGTGGCGATGGTCTTCGCGTACGGCGCTTTTCAGTTGCGGTCCGGCCTGCTGCTGCTCACCAGCGCCTGGGCCACCAGCTGCGTGGAACTGGTCCTCGCCGCCGTCTGCGCCGTGACCGCGGCCGCTGACCTGCATACCAGGCCGCAGCCGCGGGCGGGCCGGATCGTCCGCAGGGTCACCACGGTGCTCGGCGCGATCGCACTGGTGGCCGGTCTGGCCGGGCTGCTCGCCAACAGTGGGCACGCGGTGGAGATCCTGCTGGTGATGACCGTTTTCCTGTGGCTGACGGCCACCATGTGGCACGTGTTCAGCATCGGCTCCGAGCAGTGAGCCCGGTCAGCGGCCACGCGGCTCTCCGATGATCGCCGGCCGCGCGAAGTCGCGGTTGTCGATGATCACGTCGGCCCTGGCCTTCGGGCGGACCTCGGCGAGGTAGATGGCCTCGGCCACGTGGTAGCGGTCGCGGTGCACCCGGGCCGCTTCCTCCTCGCCCTCGGCGGCCCTGTCCCGGGCGATGCCGCGGCGCAGCGCGGTGCCCGGATCCACCTCCAGCCAGATGCGGTACTCCCAGCAGTCGTCGTACTCCGGCCGGAACGCGAAGACCGAATCCACGATCAGCACCGCGCCCGGCGGGGCGGTGACCGTGACGCCCCGGTGGTCGTCACCGGTCAGCGGATCGAAGGCGCACAGGGCGACCTGGCCGCTCCCCGCCGGGCCGGCCGGCCGCAGCAGCAGGTCGCGGGCGGCACGGAAGTCGTAGGCGTTGCGGTAGTAACCCTCGCCGCTGACCCGGTCGTAGCCGTGCTCCCGGGCGTGCCGCCACGGGTGCTTGAAATCGTCGAGCGAGGCGCGCAGGGTCGGCCGGCCCTGGGCCCGCAGCGCGGCCGCAAGCTCATGCCCGAAGCTGGTCTTGCCGGCCCCGGTCAGGCCGTCCACCGCCACCCGGAGCCTGCCCGGGCCCAGTTCGGCGATCCGGCCCGCCACCGCGGCGGTCAGGGCCGTCCGCTCGGCCGAGGCCGGTGGCGGCATGGGCTGCCGCCAGGTGGACACGGACTCGAATGCCTGCATGGCACGACACTACGGACCGGCCAGGTGGTCCATCGCTGGATGATGGTGCCATGACCAGTCAGCCAGGAGATGGCGGCGAGCCGGGCGCAGGCATGCCCGGCACGGGCGGCCGGGTCGAGCTGCTTGCCGACCTGGACCGGCCGGGTGCGTGGATGCTGCTGGTCGACGGGATCTCGCAGTCGCATGTGGACCTGGACGATCCGCGGCACCTGGACCTGGAGTACATGCAGCGGCTGGGGCACCTGATCGACCTGGCCGCACCGGCCGGCACGCCGCTGCGGGTGCTGCACCTTGGTGCCGGGGGCCTGACGCTGGCCCGCTACGTGGCCGCGACCCGGCCCGGCTCCCGGCAGCTGGCGGTCGAAGCCGACCCGGAGGTGGCCAGCCTCGTCCGGCAGCGGCTGCCGGTGGACCCGCCCGGCCGCGCGCGGCGCCGGGCCGGGCGGATCGGCGTCCGCATGGGCGACGCCCGGGCGGTGCTGGAGCAGTTGCCCGCCGGAGGGTTCGACGTGGTGGTCGCGGACGTGTTCGCCGGCGACCGGACGCCCGCCCACCTCACGTCGGTGGAGTTCACCCAGGCCGCGGCCCGGGTGCTGGCGGCCACCGGGGTCTACGCGGTCAACGTCGGGGACGGGCCGCCGCTGGCGCACGCCCGTGGCCGGGTGGCCGCGGTGCGCGCGGTGTTCCCGCACGTCTGCGTCATGGCGGAGCCCGCGGTGCTGCACGGCCGCCGGTTCGGCAACCTGGTCGTCGCGGGAGCCGGCCGGGAGCTTCCGCTTGCCGGGCTGGTCAGGCGGACCGCCGCGGACCCGTTCCCGGCGCGGGTGGTGGCGGGCGATGAACTCGGCCGGTTCACCGCCGGCGCCGCGCCGATCGTGGACGCGAGCGCCGAGCCGTCGCCGCCCATGCCGCCCGAGATTTTTGCCTAACGACAGCCCGCCGCCATGTCCTACAGGACGATCCACTGGCGCCCGTCGATAAGCTCGCGCACCGCGTCGAGATGCCCCGCGTGACATGCGGTTTCCTTGATCACGTGAAGCATGATGGCCTTCCAGGATGCCCAGCACGTGGTTGCGCTGCATGTCGAGGAAACCCTGCGATAGCTCGGCGTCCGGATCCATCGGTCCTCGTCTCTAGGCGTGGTCGTCGCGGGTGGCGTACGGCTGCTCGGGCCAGAACGGCCATTCCTCGAACCAGGTGCAGCGGCCGTCGTCGTCCAGGTGGATGACCCACAGATCGCGGTACTCCTGGTGCGGCGGGTCCCCGTAGTGCACCTCGGCCCGGACCACGGCGGTGGCACCGTCGACGGCCAGGATGTCGGTGGCCAGGGTGAAGACCTCGTCGGGGCCGTCCCGCTCCTCCGCCCACATCCGCGCGATGCCGGTCAGTCCGACGACGGGCCGTTCGTAGGGGGATTGCAGGTAGCTGGCATCGCTGGTGAACAGTTCGGCGAGAGCCTGGGTACCGGGTGCCCGCCAGGCGGACTCATACCCTGCCAGCCAGCGGCTCACTTGGGCGCGGTCGGTCACCTGCCCATGGTGCCGCATGATTCTGCCGCCGGGCACCGAAGGGCCCCGACGCGAGCCCTCGGCCCGCGCAACCGGGGTTGCCAGCGTCAGGCCAGGCCCGAGCGGACCAGGCCGCGGCGCGCCGCGGCCTCCGCGCTGTACCAGAACACGTCGGCGAGGGCCTTGCCCGCCACGAATCCCAGCCACATGCCACCGGGCAACGAGAGCAGCAGCCATGCCGCCCCGGCCAGGCTGGCCGGCCGGATCAGCGCGAAGTCCACGGCCTCGGCGGCCGCACAGGATGCCAGTTGCTGGGTCATGGCGTGCCAGGCCCCAGCGGCGAGCCTGCGCCATCCGGCCAGCTGGGCCGTTGCCCGGTAGGCGGCCAGGGCGGCCTTGGTCCCGACACAGGCGTAGAACCCGGCGAACTCACCAAGGGTGGCCAGCCCGGCGGCAGCCAGCAACGACCCCCCAGTCCGGTACCCGACAGCGAAACCGGCGGCCGCCGTCACGCTGCCGCATACCTCGGCCAGCCCGAACCGGGCCCGCCAGGACCGCCACCATCGCCCGGCCCTCGCCATCGCCCCGCTGATCGCGGCCCTGTGCTCGCCCATGCTTGCTCCCCCGGATCCCTGGTGCATCCGAGGGTGCCCGGCAGGTCTTGCCGCACGATTAAATCCCGATTTAAGGCCAGGGCTGCGCCAGCATCGCGTTCCCGCTCGATGCTCGATTTCAGGAGGTGACGCCAGGGACCGGGATGGTGCCGTCGGGGGAGGCGACGCGGTCTCGCAGGCGATCACGACAAGCTGGGCGCGGTCGCGTCCGTGCAGTGTGCTCAGGAGCCGGCTGACGTGAGTCTTGACGGTGCGCTTAGTGTGCTGGCACGCGGGGCGGGGCTGGTTGTGGACGGTGGTGAGGGAGGCACTGGCCGCGCGGTGTGGCGTGGCGCAGCCGCAGCGCGAACCATGCCAGCAGGCCCGCGGCGATGATGTTGAGGATGGCCTTGCCGATGATGTTCACCGGGCCGGCTGCGCCGAGCACGCCGAAGCCGGCGGCCATCTGCACGACCAGGGCGCCGGCGCAGACGGCGAGCACCTGCAGGTCTGTGCGGGCGGACCAGCGCCGCAGCGCCCAGGCGGCGAGCGCAACCTCGGCTGCCGCGACGGTGACGGGAACGGGGAACGGCAGCCAGTGCAGGTGAGTTGGCCGAGGCAGACAGCAGCAGCAGCCCGAACCACGCGGTGGCGCCGAGCGCGGCGGCGCCGGCCAGCCAGCCCGCCGCTGGCGGCGGTGGCCCGCCGATGGTGGAGGTGCGGGTGCGGGCGGCGAGCCTGGCCGCCGCGATCAGGGCGATGACCAGGGCAATGGCTGCGCCTTGCTGAACGGGGTGCACCCTGGCCGGCACGTGCAAGATGGTGGGCTGCACGAACGCCCACCACAGCAGGCCGATGCCGGCGGCGTTGACCGCGTAGACGGCGCCGACCACGCTCATGCCGGTCCGGCCCAGCCAGGGCTTGTCCCGCCAGGCGGGGAACGCCAGCTCGGTGAGCAGGATCGGGATCGCGATGCTGAAGACGGCGTGATAGCCGATGTTCCACACGGCGTAGGTCCAGAACACGCCGAGCGCGACGCCGTAGGGGTGGGTTTGGAGGGCCGGGGTGAACCAGTTCGGCTCGAGCAGGCCTTCCTCGATCGCGCCGTAGGCGGCGCCGAGCAGCAGGATCGAGGGCCACCCGCCGCCCCACCGGCGCACCACCTCGCGGATGAGGACGGCGCCCCCGCCATACAGGCCGATCTGGATCAGGTAAACGGGGAACTCGCTGACTGTCGTGGTCCCCCACAGGACTTCCGCGACCAGCGGCGCGAGGAGCAGGAGGAACATGACTGGCCAGGCGCGGCCACGGGGCACGATCATCGGGATCTCCCTACCGATCACCCGGCGATCAGTTTAGTTTGCGAGATAAGATTCTTCCTGTGTAAGATAACATCATGGATGGGCGCATGGCAACTGACCCTGATCGGCTTGGCAAGCTCATCGGCCGCGAACTCAGCACCGCAGTAGTGATGTTCCACGAGGCAGTCGGCAAGCGGCTGGGCCTCTCCGGTACCGAGCGCAAGCTGCTGGACGTCCTGAGCCGCCTTGGTCCCTCAACCGCCGGCGAGCTGGCCACCCACACCGGCCTGACCAGCGGGGCGATCACCGGAGTCGTGGACCGTCTCGTCAAGGCGGGATACGCCCAGCGCGAGCCCAACCCGCGCGACCGCCGCAGCGTGATCGTCACACGCCTGCCAAGCCCCGCCAGCGACCGGCTCGGACCGGAGGTGTTCTCGCCGCTGGGCCAGGCCATCGCCGACTTCTCCGCGCAGTACCAGCCCGCAGAACTGGCAGCCATCGCCAGCTACCTGGCGGGCCTTACCGACATCCTGCGTGAGCAGACCGTGCGCCTTCAGCAAGAAGCGGCCGCAGCCGGCCCTGCACCGCGTTGACCACACGCCAGCAGGTACCGAACATCCGTCAGGTGCGGCGCGTTCCCTGTCCTTTCCACGAGGCTGCGCGCGCCGCAAGCGCGGCAACGGCCGGCCGCCTGCGGCCGGAAGGCCGGAGACTGTGCGCGCCACGGCCCGCACAAGGAACTGCCGGCACAGGGAATAGCCCGGACCCGTGTCGTGCTGTCCCGGAAGCTGGCTTGTTGCCAAAGCGAGGCCGCAAGGCACCACATATCGGATCTGGACGGCGCTGTCTGCCCGTGATCGGGGCAGGCAGCCCGCTTAAGGACGAACAGCGCCTCCTTCTGGCAGCCCGAGTCGATGTGGCCCTGGAGGCGCCATGCCTCAGCTTGCGCGTCCAGACCTCGCGCGCAACCGATCAGGACGAGATCACGCTGCGCCCTCGCCCTGCTTCGGCCACCACTGCACCGTTACCAGCCGATCGCTCAGGGCTTCTGCGGGCTGGCCGGCCAGTCCCTGGCTGGGCGGTAGGCACAGCCTTGCTGGCGCCTGTTGTCCTGGTCGGGGGCTGGCTGATTGCCGGCGCGCTTCAGCCGGCCTCTTATAGCCCGATGCGGCAGACGATGAGCGCGCTGGCTGGTCACTCGGGAACCGACCGGTGGGTAATGACCGCGGCCCTGCTGCTGGTGGGCAGCTGTCAGATCGCGACCGGCGCGGGCCTGACTGCCGTCCGCATGCCTGCGCGTATCCTGCTGATCCTGACTGGCCTTTCCACTCTCGGGATCGCCGCCACTCCGGAACCGGCCACGGGCCCGACGTCGCGCCACCTCGCCTTCGCGGTGAGCTGCGTCGTCACGACAGCGGTCTGGCCCGTACTTGTCGCCAGGCGCGCGCCGGCGCAATCGTGGATCCTCAGTGTCCACGGCTGCGCAACGGTGACCGTGATCTTCGCCGGGTTGTCTTGCTGGCTCCTGATCGCAGCCCGAGACGGCGGCGGTGACCTGGGCATGGCCGAGCGGCTGACGTCGGCGGTTCAGTGCCTGTTCCCGCTTGTCGTCGCGCTCGCCTTGCGGCAGACCGCACGGGACGCAGGCAACCAGGGACAACGCGGCCAAGAGCGTTCCAGGCACTGGCAGGCAGTGACGCCAAGAGACCGACCGGGCAGCTCCTAACTAGCGGCCGGACGGGATTGCGTAGCGCTACGGGGCCGTCCAGCGCACGATCGGCGCTGCTGCCTTGACAAGAGGCCCGGTGGGCGCGAGCCGCAGGAGCGTGTTGCGGGCTGTTTGACGCCAGCCGCCACCGAGATCGGCTCCGATCCGGGCGATCATGGCTGCCGTTCGGGCGATCTGCTGGCATCGCGGGCGGCGGGCGCGGTCGAACGCGGTCAGCGCCGCTGCCATGTCACCGCCTGCCCGGACGGGCGCTGCGACCATGCGCCCCACGCACACACCGTCTTCTAGGGCGGTGGCGGCTCCCTGACCGGCAGTAGGCAGCTCGGCGTGGGCGGCGTCCCCGACGCCCCCTTTGCGCCGCGGCGCGAGGCGCTCAGTCGCCCCGGGAGAAGATCCGCAGGAAGAACAGGAACACGTTCAGCACGTCCAGGAAGATCGACGCGGCGAGAAGCGGCGCGGAGTCAAGGTCGGCCGACCGGCGCAGCCGCTGAAAATCAAATGCGGTCAGGCCCGCGAATATCACCAGGCCAGCAACCGAGTAGATCAGCGAGCCGCCCGGGATATTGACGAAGATCGGCACGATGCCGAACACGATCAGGGCGACGAGCGCCCACAGGCACAGGCGGGCAATCCCGGAAAGATCCTGCCGGGTCGCGTACCCGGCCGCGCCGAAGCCCGCGATGAACAGCGCTGTGGCGCCGCCGGCCTGCCAGAGCGCCTGTGGGCTCGTGCTCGCGTAGTAGACCAAGACCGGCGACATCGCCAGGCCGAGCGCCGCCCCCACGATGAGCAGCAGGGCAGCGGTCAGCCCCGCCGATCGCCGGACCGTGAAGTTCATGCTGATCAAGGACGCGAACGCGACGATGAACCAGACGATGACCCAGCCCTGGGACAGGTTGCGCCCGAGGTAGGAACCCAGCGCGAAGAAACCGGCGGTGACCGCGACGTACCCCATCGTCTGCCCGAACACGGTGCGGGCCCGGTCCCGGGCCGCCGTCCCGTAGCCGCCGTAGCTCAATGACTCACTCATGAACCTCATTGTCCCCGCGGCGCACCCCGAGGCCCAGCCGCCTGGATGATGTGGCCGCACGCCGGGGCCGGCCACCTCGCCGAACTGCGAGCCGGCCTTGACCGCGCCCCGGCGGACGTGCGGACCGCCTTGAAGCAGCGGATCATGGCCCAGGCAGCCGGGCTGTGGCAGGTCACCGTGCACCAGACGCACTCCGCAGAGCGGAGACGTACTGTCAGCTAGATGGAGTTCAGCAAAGAGCTGCGTGAGGACGTCTTGTCGGGCGAGATCACCGTCTCGTTCCGGCTCTGGCGCCGGCCGAAAGTGTCGGCCGGGCGCCGTTACCCGGTCGGACCGGGCTGGATCGAGGTCGACACGATCGAGCTGGTTCCCTTCTCCTCGATCGACCAGGACGATGTCCGCCGCGCCGGGGAAACAGACCTCCAAGCCCTCCGCCAGCGAGCCGCCCACGCCGGGCCCATCGACGACGGCACCCTGCTGTACCGGATCGAGTTCCACGCCGTCCCATAGCCTTCATCGGCACGTCCGGCAACTACGCGTTCTGGGTCAACGGCACCCAGGGCGGGGAAAGCGAGGAACTGCTCGCCCGGGCCGCTCAGGGCGCGGCCACG
>CAWCKG010000032.1:0-73438 GCA_963795785.1 uncultured Actinomycetes bacterium | reverse complement strand
AGGCTGGCCAGGTCCAGCGCCGCGGAGCTGAGCGCGCCGAAGACCGGCGCGAGCGCGGCGGCCACGTCCACCGGGGCAGGGCCGGTCAGCTTCGCCACCGGCCGCACGTCAATGAGCACTGGCCCTCCCGGGCGCCGGGGCCGCGGGGTCCAGGTCCTGCCCTGCCATCCCGGGGGCGGCCCCGGGCCCCCCGCTGGCCTGCGGCCCCGCCATCCGGGGGGGCGGCCCCCCGGGCCCCCCGCTGGCCTGCGGCCCCGCTCCTGCGCCGCGGGGCCTTGGCCGTGCCATCCCGGGGGGCGGCCCCCCGGGCCCCCCGCTGGCCTGCGGCCCCGCTCCTGCGTCACGGGGCCTTGGCCGTGCCGAGGCGCGTTCGAGGATGCCTGGAATCCCGTGCTCGTACCCCGGCGCCATGACA
Source organism: uncultured Actinomycetes bacterium (assembly GCA_963795785.1). Lineage (GTDB taxonomy): Bacteria > Actinomycetota > Actinomycetes > Streptosporangiales > Streptosporangiaceae > DASXKD01. The sequence goes on along the minus strand of CAWCKG010000032.1, from coordinate 73,023 downwards.
TGTACGCCGCTGACCCCGGGGATCTCCCGGATCTGCTGGATGATCTCCGCGCAGAGGCGCAGCCCCTCCTCCGCGACCTGGCCGGGCACGCCCCGCAGCCGGCGGTCCACCTCGTCGGGAATGTGCAGGCCTGGGACGCTCGTGCGCATGTGGTCGAGGGCCCGCAGCGAGCGCACCGGTCCCGCCCCGGCGAGGATGCGGCAGCGGCCGTCGAGGCCGAGGTCGCGGATCTCGGCCATCCAGCGGGCGAAGGCGGCCACGTCGAAGACGAACTGCGTCTGCACGAACTCGGCGCCCGCGGCGGCCTTCTTCGCCAGGCGCGCGGCACGGAACCTGGCCGGCGGTGCGAACGGGTTCTCGACCGCGCCGATCAGCCAGCCGGGCCTGGCGGTGAGCGACCGGCCGGACAGCAGGCGGCCTTCGTCACGCATCGCCCGGGCGGCCCACAGGAGCTGCACGCTGTCCAGGTCGAACACCGGCTTGGCGTCCGGGTGATCACCGAATTTCGGATGGTCGCCGGTCATCAGCAGCACGTTCGGGATGCCCATGGCGGCGGCGGCGAGCAGGTCGGACTGGAGCGCCAGCCGGTTGCGGTCGCGGCACGTCAGCTGCATAACCGGTTCTACCCCCGCTTGGGCGACTACTAGGCTGCCCGCCCAGCTCGCCATCCGCACGTGCGCACCGGCGTTGTCGGTGATGTTGACGGCATCCACCCAGCCGCGCAGCGGTTCCACCTTGCGGCGCAGCGCCGCGGAATCCGCCCCCCGCGGCGGCCCGATCTCCGCGGTGACCGCGAACCCGCCCGCGGCGAGGCGGCCGCGCAGCCCGCTCACTGGCACTCCCCGGCCGTGGCGCCCGGTGCCGGTGTGCCCGGTGCCGCCCACAGGCTCTCGTCGTCGCCGCGCCAGTAGCTGATCCAGGCGCTCTGCCCCGAGCGCCGGTGATCCACCGGCCGCTGCAACAGGAGCAGATCGGGCACCCGTCCCTCGCGCTCCGCCCGCTCGTAGGCGACCACCCACACGCACCGGGTATCGGGGAACACTTCGCACGAGCCGTCGGCGCCGACGCCGCCGCAAGGGCCGTTGCGCAACTGCTTCGGGCAGCTCGCCGGGCAGGCGTACCCGGTGACCGGGAGGGTGCACTGCCCGCACATCCGGCAGCCGAACGCCGCGCTCTTGGTCACCCGCTCGGCGGCGGTGAAGGCCCGGGCGGCGGCCGGGGATCTGGCCAGCACGCCCGCGAGCCTGCGGTATGCGGCGTTCGGCGCCAGCGCGCGCTGGAGGCGGTAGGCCAGCCAGCCAGGCAGCCGCGGCCGGGCCGGCCGTGGCCAGGCCGGGCGGGCCGGCGCGGGCTCAGGAGAAGACGATCGTGGAGTTCTGGTGAACATTGACCCGGTCCTCCAGGTGCCAGCCGACCGCACGGGCGAGCACGGCACGTTCCACGTGCCGCCCGAGCCCGGCGCAGGTCATCGGGCGAGCACCGGTGGTCCACCCGGACGATGTCCTGCTCGATGATCGGCCCCGCGTCCAGTTCCGCGGTCACGTAGTGGGCGGTCGCGCCGATGAGCTTGACGCCCCGTGCGGCGGCCCGGCGGTAGGGCTCGGCGCCCGGGAACGCCGGCAGGAAGCTGTGGTGGATGTTGATGATCGGCCCGGTGAACTCGGACAGGAACCGCGGCGACAGGATCTGCATGTCGGATTCCATCCATCCCCCCTTCATCAGCCCGTGTGTCTTTTCCCGGATCATTTTTCCGAGTGTGCAACGCGATACTCCTGCGGGGCACCAAGCACGGGCACAATCTTGGCCGCGCCGTTTTGTGTCCTACCACAAAGCTGGTCACAGTGCCGCGCGCAGCCGCTCCATGGCGGCCAGGTTGCCGTCGAACCGCAGCACCACGCCGTGAGCCAGGGCGAAGCCTGGGCGGCGAGACCGGCGGCCAGGTCCAGCCCGACGTCAGCGGCGCCACGGCCCGCCCGCTCCAGGGCGCGCAGCGTCGCCTCGGGGATCGTCACCCCCGGGACCTCGTGGGCGAGGAACTCCGCCTCGTCGAACCCGGTGAGCGGGGCCAGGGCCAGCAGCACGGGCACGCCGCGTCAAGCTCGGCGGTCATCCGCCGGAAGGTGTCCAGTTCGTACACGGGGCGGGTGATGAGGAACTGCGCGCCCGCGCGCAGCTTGGCTCTGGTGCGGGCCACCTCACCCGCGGCGTCCGCGCCCCCGGGTTGAATCGGGCCCCGATGTGGAACGAGGTCTTCGTCGCCAGCGCCAGGCCGTTGCTGTCCCGGCCCCCGTTCAGGCCGTTCAGCAGCCTGGCCAGCCCCACCGAGTCGACCTCCCAGATGCCGTTGACGTTGGGGTAGTCGCCGCGCAGCGGCGGGTTGCCGGTGGCGCAGACCACGGTCCGCAGCCCGAGCGCGTGCGCGCCGAGCAGGTCGGCCTGCAGCGCCATGATGGTCTTGTCCCAGGTGGTCATCGTGGCGATGGCGTCGGCGCCGAGCCGCTGGCGCAGCTGCAGGGCCACGTTCAGCGGGCTCAGCTGGGCCCGCGCGGTCTGACGTGGCGAGACCAGGACGGTGTCCAGGCCTTGCTCGCGGAGCGCCGCGACGGCGTCGGCGGCCTCATCGCCGGTGCCGTCGGCGGGCGGTGCGATCTCCGCGGCGACCACGAACCGCCCGGCGGCGAGCCGTTCCGCCAGCCCGCCCTGCTCCGCCACGGCGGGCACCGGCCCGCCGGCCGGGGCCTCGGTGCGCGCGGCGGCCCGCCGCGGCGGGCGCTGCGCGGCGACCGCCGCCACGGCCGACCTGAGGTGGGTGGGCGTGGTGCCGCAGCACCCGCCGATCAGGGACGCGCCCGCCTCCGCGTACCGGCGCGCGTACCTGGCGAAGTACCCGCCGTCGATGGGGTACTCGAACCGCCGCCCGGCCACCCGCCGGGGCAGCCCGGCGTTGGGCTGGGCGCTGACCGGCAGCGGCGTGTGCCGGATCAGCTCGGTGACCACGGTGAGGGTGTGCTGCGGGCCGAGCGTGCAGTTGGTGCCCAGCGCGACGACCGGCAGCCCGGACAGGGCGATCGCCACCTCACGCGGGGTCTCGCCGCCCAGCGTGCGGCCGTCCGGGGTGAAGGTGGCCTGGGCGATGATCGGCGCGCCGGTGAGTTCCGCGGCGGCGGTGACCGCCTCGGCCAGTTCGTCGAGATACCCGAAAGTCTCCAGGATGAGCACGTCCACGCCGCCCTCGGCGAGCGCGCTGACCTGCTCGCGGATCGCGGCCACCCGCTGGGCGGGGGAGATGAGCGGGCGCTGGCGCGCGGTCACCGCGGGGGAGACCGACCCGGCGACGAAGACCCGGCGCCCGGCCTTGTCCAGCGCCTCGCGCGCGATCCGCACCCCGGCGAGGTTGATCTCCCGCACCGGCCCGGCCGACCCGTGCTCGGCCAGCCGCAGCGCGCTGGCGCCGAACGTGTTCGTCTGGATGACGTCCACGCCCGCGGACAGGTAGCTCTCATGCACCACGGCGACCAGCTCGGCGTTGCTGAGGTTCAGTTCGGGCAGCGCCCGGTCGAGCGAGTTCCCCGCGGCGTGCAGCATGGTGCCCATCGCGCCGTCGCACACCAGGACGCCGTCGCGCAGTGCGCTGACGAAACCCGTCACGGCGCCTCCCCGACCGCGTCCAGGATCTCCAGCGCCACCTGCGCCACCAGCCGGTCCCGGTAGCTGCCCAGGTCCAGGCCGGTGATCTCCTCGACCCGGTGAATCCGGTAGCTGACCGTGTTGGGGTGCACGTGCAGCACCCGCGCGGCCCGCTGCGGGCTGCCGTTCTCCCGGAAGTAGCAGGCCAGGGTCTCCAGGTACGCCTGGGACTGCCCGGTGGGGTCGGCGCTGAGCCTGCCCAGCACCTCGTCGGCGAAGCCACGCAGCTCGGCCAGGTCGGGCACCTGCAGCAGGAGCCGGTGAATGCCCAGGTCGCCGAACGCCACCACGCGGCCCGCGCGGCCCATCCTGTGCACCGTCTCCACGGTGCGCCTGGCCTGCGCGTAGGAGTGCCTGATCTGCTCGGGGCCGTGGCAGGGGCCGCCGATCCCGACCGTGACGGTCACCTCGGGGAACAACTCGTCCAGGCGGGCGGTGCACAGGGTGCCCAGCCGCACCGCACGGGGCGCGGCCCCGTCCTGGCCGTGCTCCGGCAGCACCACCGCCACCTCGGTGTCGCGCACGGAGATGATCGCGTCCGGCGCCCGGGTGGTGAGGAAGCTCTCCGCCGTGGCGGCGGCCCGCCTGAGCAGGTCCAGCCCCGGGGCGGCCCCGGCCCGGGCCGCCCCGAACGCCACGGACAGCACGTGGTGCTGCCGCCCGGGGTCGTAGCCGAGGTGCCTGGCCCATCGGCCGGTTTCGGCCCGGTCCTGGCCGCGGCCGGACAGCAGTCCCTCGACCAGGTCGTCCCTCACCCGGCTGGCGGCCGTGGCCACCACCCGCTCCCGGCTGAGGATGACCCCGCAGATGGTGGCCGCGTGCTCGGTCAGCAGCAGGCTGGTGTCCTCTCCGGTGCCCTCCCCGCCGGTGTCCAGCGTGAGCAGGTGCGCGGGGACGTCATCGCCGACCAGGACCGGTGCCACGATCACCGTGGCGGCGCTCCCCGTCCCGGGCAGGCGCAGCGCCCGGCGCGCGCGGCTGGCGGCGCTGAGCACCTCGCCGAGGCGCGGGTGGACCACGAGGTCGCGGACATCCTGCGCGGCCCGCTCACCCGTCTGCCCGGGAGCCGCCGCGGTCAGGATGTCCATGGTGGGGCTGACCACGGCAACCGTCGCGTCCGTCTGCTCGGCGATCAGCCGGGTCACCGCGGCGAGGTCGGCATTCTGCACCGCCAGCCCGGACAGGTGCCGGTACACCGCGACCAGGTTGCGCAGCGCGAGAACCTCGCGGGCCGCCTCGGTGCGCACGCCAGGGGCGGTGCCGGATCCTGCCGCCTGTGCGCTGCCCGCCATCGGAACCATCCCTTGTGCTTGAACACAAAGATATGCCCAGGCAGCGGACTAAACGATAGGGAACGGCCAGAACCGGCGGCCGCATTACCGGGGCACTGATACTTTGTCCGGTTTGCCGCGAGCGGGATGGGGTGAGATACGGCTCATGGCTGTTGCACGGGATGCGGTGATCGTCGGCGGCGGGCACAACGGGCTGGTCGCGGCCGCCTACCTGGCCAGCGACGGGCTCGAGCACGCTGGTGTGCGAGCGGCGCGACGTGGTGGGCGGCGCCGCGGTGAGCGAGCACCCGTTCGGCCCGGACTTCACCGTCACCTCGCTGTCCTACGTCGTGTCGCTGCTGCCCCCGGGCCTGGTCCGAGGACCTGCGGCTGGCCAGCCACGGCTATCACGTTTACCCGCAGGGGCCCTACTTCGCGCCCGCGCACGGACGGCCGGGCCTGCGGCTGCCGCGACGACCCGGCGGCAGCCGGGCGCGAGATCGCCACGTTCTCGGCCGACGACGCCGCCGCCTACGACGCCTACGAGGCCACCTGGCGAGCATGGCGCGCGATCCTCGGCCCGCTGCTCGGCGGAGATCCCGCCGCGGCTGGGCTCGCGCCGCCCGCCAGGACCTGTGGCGGCAGAGCCTGCTGCTGCGGCACCTGCGCAAGCTCGACACCAGGGCGGCGGTCGACGTGACCCGGCTGCTGACCGGCAGCATCGCCGACCTCCTCGACCGGTACTTCGACCAGCGACGCGGTGCGCGGCCTGCTGTCGGTGTCCGGGGTGATCGGCACCTGGGCGGGCCCGCGGTCCAGCGGCACCGCCTACGTGATGCTGCACCACCACATCGGCGACGTGGACGGGCAGGCGGGCGCCTGGGGCTTCCCGCGCGGCGGCATGGGCGGGGTGACGTCGGCGCTGGCCGCCGCCGGCCCGCTCGTTCGGCGCGGAGATCCGCACCGGGGCCGAGGTCGCCCAGATCACGCACCAGCGGCGGCCGGGTGACCGGCGTCCGCTGGCCAGCGGCGAGGAGATGGACGCCGGGGTCGTGATCACCACGGCGCACCCCGCAGATCTCGTTCCTGCGGCTGCTGGACCCCGCGGCCTGCCCGCCGACTTCGTCGCCGACATCAGCGGCCTGGCAGACCCGCAGCGGCACCGTGAAGATCAACCTGGCGCTGGACCGGCTGCCGGTGTTCACCAGCCATCCCGAGTTCGACCCGCAGGTGCACGGCGGGACGATCGTGCTGGCCGAGAGCCTCGACGACATCGAGGACGCGTTCCAGGACGCGGTCGCCGGGCGGCCGTCGGCGCTGCCGTTCGCCGACATCTGCATCCCCAGCGTGTTCGACGACTCGCTGGCCCCGGCCGGGAAGCACGTCATGTCGATGTTCACCCAGTGGGTGCCGCACACCTACGCCGACGAGCCCCGACGAGGCGGCGCTGGCCGCCTACGCCGACCGGGTCATCGCGCGGATGGAGACCGTCGCGCCCGGGTTCACCGGCTCGGTGCTGCACCGGCAGGTCATCGGCCCGCACCAGATGCAGCAGGAGTACGGCCTTGTCGGCGGCAACATCTTCCACGGCGAGCTGAGCCTGGGCCAGATGTTCCACGCCCGGCCCGCCGCCGGCTACGCGGACTTCCGCACCCCGGTCCGCGGGCTGTACCAGGCCGGGCTCGGCGACGCACGGCGGCGGCGGGGTCACCGGGATCCCCGGCCGCAACGTGGTCCGCCAGATCCTGGCCGACCGCCGCGCCGCCCGCTGGCGTGACCGGACCACCGGCCGCCTGAAAAGCGCCAGGCGGGCAGGCTAGCCGCAGCCCCGGCTACCGCAGGGCCTGCCACGAGTTCCGGGGATGGGTGGTGTGGTGCCCGCGCGGCCAGGGGCGTCGGGGGCGCGCTGCCCTGGCCGCGCGGGGCTGTCACCGAGCAGACAGCGCCGTCCGCCCGGTGCCGGAGGACGCACCCGCACCGTGGCCGCCCCGCCCGGCCCGCAGGTGCTCCAGGGAATGGCACAGGCCCCCGGCGGCAGGCGCCGACAGGGCTATCTCGTCCGGGCCCGGCCTCGGGTGAGCGGTCACGGGCCGGGCCAGCGGGAGTTCGGGCCACGAGTGCCACTGTGCGCCAGCGGGTAGTTACGCCGGGAGTGGTGACCAGCCGGCTGTCACCACCAGCCGCCGCGGTCCGCCCTGGCCACGGCGGTGCGCGGAGCGATGATGGGTACGGCGATGGATGACTTCGCATACACGCTGCAGGCGCTGATGGCCGAGCGCGGCGTCGGGGTGAGGGCCCTGGCCCGCCAGGTTCCCTGTGACCACGCGCTGGTGTCCCGGTTATCGTCCGGGCGGCAGCCGCCCTCGGCGCCGATGGCGCGCCGCCTCGACGAGGTCCTCGCCGCCGGCGGCCGGCTTGCCGCGTGCGCGGACCACGGCCCGTGGGCCGGCGGCCGCACGGGCCTGCCGCCGCTTTCGGCTCCCGTGCTGGTGCGCGCGATCTCCCGGGTGACACTCGGGGACCTCGGCCGGACCGGGATCCCCGGCCGGGCCCGGCTGCCGGATCCGGCCGCCCGGGGCAGCGCCGCGCTGGCCCGCTGGGCCGCTGGCGCGGCGGACCGCCCGCCCGCCACGGGCCACCCTGAACCGGGCCGACCTGGATGAGCTGGGCGAGCTGGAGATGACCGCCGACGCCTTCCGGAAGTGGGGGCACCAGTACGGCGGCGGCATGCGGCGCAAGGCCGTGGTCGGCCAGCTCAACGAGATGGCCGACCTGCTCGCCGAGCATCACCCGCTGCGCGGTGTACCGCCGCCTGTTCGGTGTCGCGGCCAGCCTGGCCCTGGTGGCCGGGCACATGTCCGCGGACAGCGGCCGCGACTGGGTCGCCCACTGGTACTTCGCCCTGGCCCTGGACGCGGCACGGGAGGCCGGCGACGACGACATGGGCGCGCGCGTGGTCAACGCGCTGGCCAGGCAGCTCGTCGCGGACGGCCGCCACGCCGAGGCCATCGGCCTGCTCCGGCAGGCCCGGCAGGCGCTGCGGCGGCGCGGCCCGGACTCCTCGGCCATGCTGGCCGGCTGCGCGGCGTGGGCGCTGGCGTTCACCGGCAGCTACGACTCGGTGGCCCGGGCGCTTGACCAGGCGGCCGCGCTCGCCGACGGCCATCCCGGGAGCCCGTTGTTCGGGCCGCCGGAGATCGCCGGGACCGCCGGCGCGTGCTGTGAGGTGCTCGCCCTCCGCGGCCATGGCCCGCGGGCGGCCAGGTGCGCGACACTGGCGGCGGAGCACATCACGACGGCCCTGGGCAGCCGGGAGCCGTTCTATGTGCGCAGCCGGGTGCTGGACCTGCTCGGGCTGGCGAACGTCCGGCTGGCCCAGCGTGAGCCGGAGGAGGCGGTACGGACGGCCGCGCAGTCGCTGGAGCAGATCACCGCGCTCCGGTCCTCCCGGGCGAAGCGCCGGGTGCATCAGTTCGCGCTGCGCGCGCTGACCCGTTTCCCGCAGGCCCCGCAGGCACGGGAGTTCGCGGAGATGGTCCGGGCCACGATTCCAGCCGCGCCACCCGGCGCAGGCCGACCACAGGGAGCGTGGAGCCATGCAATGGACGGTCCACGGACGCCGGGCCATCTATGAGAGCCCGTGGGTGAGCCTCGACCTCGTCGATGTGGAACTGCCGGACGGCCAGCGGTTCGAGCAGCACGTGGTGCGGATGGCCCGCCCGGTGGCAGGTGCCGCGGTCGTGCGGGAACCCGGCGAGGTACTGCTGATCTGGCGGCACCGGCATGTCACCGGCACCTGGGGGTGGGAGATCCCGATGGGCCGGGTCGAGGAGGGCGAGTCTCCCGGCCAGGCCGCGGTCCGCGAGGTCGAGGAGGAAACCGGCTGGCGCCCGGGCCCGGTGCGGCTGCTCGTCGCCTCGCAGCCGTCCAACGGGTCGGTGGACTCGGTGCACTACCTGTTCAGTGCCGATGGCGCCCGGTACGCCGGCCCGCCGTCCGACCTGACCGAGGCCGACCGGATCGAGTGGGTCCCGCTGGCCGAGGTCCCCGGGCTCATCGACCGGGGCGAGCTCGTCAGCGGCCCCACCCTGATCGCGCTGCTCTACCTGCTCATGGCGCGGCGGCCACCCGGCCCCTGACCTCGCCGAAGCCGACGACCGCCCCGCCGCGGCCCGGTGCGGTGGCAGAGATGACGACCTCGTCGCCGTCCTCGAGGAAGGCCCGCCGGGTGCCGTCGGCCAGCACGATCGGCTCGGTGCCGTCGCGGGTCAGTTCCAGCAGGCAGCCGAGCTGATCGCGGCCGGGGCCGCTGACGGTGCCGGACGCGAACAGGTCGCCGGTGCGCACCGGCGCGCCGCCGCAGGTGAGGTGGGCGAGCAGCTGCGCCGGGGTCCAGTACATGGTGGCGAACGGCGGCCGGCTGACCACGTGCCCGTTGATCCGGATCTCCAGGCTCAGGTCCAGCCCCCACGGCCTGGCGCCGTCCCGGAGGTAGGGCGGCGGCACGAGGTCCCGTGGCGGGGGAGCGGTCCTGGCCGCGGCCAGCGCGTCGAGCGGCACGATCCAGGGGGACACCGACGTGGCGAACGCCTTGCCGAGGAACGGGCCGAGCGGCACGGTCTCGAACGCCTGGATGTCGCGGGCGGACCAGTCGTTCACCAGGCACGCGCCGAACACGTGCCGCTCGAAGTCGTCCACCGGCACCGGCTCGCCGTGCCGCGACGGGACGCCGGCCACGAAACCCACCTCGGCCTCGAAGTCCAGCCGCAGGGACGGGCCGAAGGACGGTTCGCCGGTGCCGGGTTCCCGGCGCTGGCCGGACGGCCGGGTGACCGGGGTGCCGGAGACCACCACGCTGCCCGCCCGGCCGTGGTAGCCCAGCGGCATGTGCAGCCAGTTCCGCGGCAGCGGCGGCTGGCCCGGCCGGAAGATCGCGCCCACGTTCTCCGCGTGGTTCCGCGACGCGTAGAAGTCCACGTAGTCGGCCACCGCGAACGGCAGGTGCAGCCGCACCCCGGCCAGCGGGACCAGGTGCGGCGCGACCACGGCACGGTGCGCGGGGCTGGTCAGCCACTCGGTGATCCGCTCCCGCGCCTCCCGCCAGGACGCCGGGCCCGCCGCGAGGAACCGGTTGAGCGCCGGCTCGGCGAACAGTTCGCGCAGCGGGAGCCGCAGGTCGTCGGCCACGGCGGCCACGTCGAGCACCTGCGTCCCCGATCGCGACCCCGGCCCGCGGATCCCCGGCGGGCTGCGCGGAGAAGATCCCGAACGGCAGATTCGCCAGCCCGAACCCGGTCTCCGGCGGCAGGTCAAGCCAGGTCACGGCTGCACGGCCCCGGTCCGGTGACGGAGGAACCGGGCCGTAGGCGGCGGGGGTCCGGGGGGTCGCCCCCCGGGCTGGCAGGCCCCGCCAGGGCGCGGCGCAGTGCCGCCGCGATCTCCGCCTGCCCGGCGCCGCGCAGCACCGCGGCGGCATGCGCGTCCGGGCGGATCACCCACACCTCGCCGGGCGCGGCAAGCCCCGCCTCCGCCAGGCCCGCCCCGGAATCCGGCAGCGCCGCGGCATCCAGCACCCGGACCGGCGCCGCCACCGCCTCCGCCGCCCCGCGGGCCGCGGCCACGTCCGCGCCGGAGGCGCACAGCAGCAGGAAACCCTTCCGGGCCAGCGCACGGAGGGTGCCGGGGGCAGATCGTTCCGCAGCAAAAGGGGGACCGGGACGTCGGGGACGAGGATGCCCGGGCCGGGCGGGGGCACGGCACCGCGGGCGGGGCGGCCCGCGAAGGGCCGGGCAGGATCGGGCGTGGTCAGCGGCGAGGCGCTGTACCAGAACGGCTCGGCCAGCCGCCCCGAGTCCACCGCGGACCGGGCGGCCGGGTCGGCCACGGCGGCCTCCAGCGTGGCCACGCGGTGCCGCCGCTCGGCGCCGGTGGCGGGTACCAGGAAGCGCATCGTGGCCGAGGTGACCTCCAGGTTCTCGCAGGCGGCGGCGTGCCGTTCGGCATGGTAGCTGTCCAGCAGCGCGTCCGGCGCCCAGCCGCGCAGCACGAACGCGATCTTCCAGGCCGCGTTCTCCGCGTCCTGGACCCCGGAGTTCAGGCCACGGGCGCCGAACGGGGAAAGCTGGTGCGCCAGGTCGCCGGCCAGCAGCACCCGGCCGGCCCGCATCCGGTCGGCGACCCGCGAGCTGAACCGGTACACCGAGGACCACACCATCTCGTACGGCCGGTCGCCGATGATCTTCCGGATCCGGGCGTCACGGGCGCCGGGCGCCTCGTCGAAATCGGCCGGCACCTGCCAGTCCACCCGGTAGGTGGAGCCCGGGCACGGGTGGATGAGCACCTGCCGGCCGGGGTTCCACGGCGGGTCGAAGTAGAACCGCCGCTCCCGGGCCCAGCCGGGCAGGTCGGTGCGGATGTCGCAGATCAGGAACAGGTCACCGAACGACTGCCCGTCGAAGCGCACGCCGAGCATCCGGCGGACAGGTCTCGCCGTGCGCGCCGGCGCAGGCGACCGCGTACGCCAGGCCCGCAGCACGGCCGGGCCGGCCGCGGTCGCGCAGCTCACGCTGACCCCGCCGGAGTCCTGGGCCAGCCCGGTGACCTGGTGCCCCCAGCGCACGCTGATCAGCGGCTGGGCGGCGATGCACTCGTCGAGAATCTGCTCGGTACGGGACTGGGAGATGTTGACGAACGGCGGGAACTCCGACCGTCCGGCGTCGGCGAACGTGACGCTGAACAGCTCGGCGTCCCGGTAGAACGTGCGCGCCGTGGTCCAGGTGACGCCCTCGGCGGCGATGCGCCGCCCGGCGCCGACCGCCTCCCAGGCGTCCAGCACGTCGCGCTGCTGCACGATCGACTTGGAACCTGCCGCGTCCCGCTCCGCGCGCTGGTCGAGCAGCAGCACCGGCACACCCCAGCGGGCCAGCATCAGCGCCGTGGTCTGGCCGACCGGGCCGTTGCCGAGCACTGCCACCGGCGGTGTCATCAGCCCTGCAGCTGGTCCCAGACCTCGCGGTCGCGCTGCGCGGTCCAGATCCGCGGCCGCTCGATCCCGGACAGCTCGTCCCACAGCCGGGAGGTGTTGAACGGCATGCAGTGCTCGAAGATCGGCCAGCGCCCGTAGCGGTCCGCCAGCGCGGCGTGCGCGGCCTCGAACGCCTCCTTGAGCGTGCCGCCGCGGCGCTGCACGCCGCCCACCTCGGCGAGCATGGTGTCCAGGAAATGCCGGGTCTGGGCGACGGCCGCCGCGCAGGCCGCCGCGCCGTGGGCCACCGCGCCGCGGCCGCCGATGAGGGTTTCCGCGCCCAGCGCCGCGACCCGGTCGAGGGTGCCGGCCGCCCACTCGCGGTGGAACGCGTCCCCGGTGTACAGCGCGGCCTGCGCCTCCACCAGGTCCCCGGCGAAGAGGATCTTCTGCCGCGGCAGCCAGGCGACGATGTCGCCCTCGGTGTGCCCGCGCCCGCAGTACTGCAGCACCAGGTTGCCGCGCCCGCCGCCCAGGTCGATGGTGAACCGGTCGGTGAACGTCGCGGTCGGCCAGGTCAGCCCGGGAATCGAGGCCGGCTCGCCGAACAGCCTCGGCATCCGCGCGTACTCCGACTCCCAGTCCTGCTGCCCGCGCTCCGCGATCAGTTCCCTTGTCTTTTCATGCGTAACGATTGTTTCCGCGCCGAACGCGCTCGCACCGAGCACCCGGACCGCGTGGTAATGCGAAAGCACCAGGTAGCGAACGGGCTTGCCGGTGTGCTCGCGGAGCCGGCCGAGCCACTCAGCGGCGGCCACCGGGGTGGCCATGGCCTCGAAGCAGACGAGGAAATCCTCGCCCTCGATGGCGCCGACGTTCGGGTCGCCCTCGGCGGTCAGCGCGTAGACCCCGTCGGCGAGGATTTCCAGGGTCTGCGGTTTCGCGGCGAGGTCCGCCGACGAGGCGAACGCCTTGGGTGCCATGACCCACCTCGCATCGGTCGAGCTTCGATCCTTCCGGTAAGTGCGATCGTAGGCGGGCGCGGTCCGGGCTGCCCCGGCCGTGCCGCGCCTGTGGCCGGCGTCACGGCCTGGCAGGGCCGGCGCATGCGGCAGGATGGAGTCATGCAGCAGCCGCGGAACTTCTCGCTGTACGGCGCCGTCGATCTCGGTGCCCGCCAGGCGGCCGCGCAGCGCCAGCAGGCCTCAGCCGCCGCCAGCCAGGGTGCTGCCCGCAGCGAGTACGTGTTCGACGTGACAGAGGCGACATTCGAGACGGACGTGCTGGACCGCTCCCGCACCGTCCCCGTGATCATGGACCTGTGGGCCGAGTGGTGCGGGCCCTGCAAGCAGCTCAGCCCGGTGCTGGAGCGGCTGGCCACGGAAGCGGCCGGGGCCTGGGTCCTGGCCAAGGTGGACGTGGACGCCAACCCGCAGCTCAGCGCCGCGCTGCAGGTGCAGAGCATCCCGATGGTGGTGGGCGTGATCGGCGGCCAGCTGGTGCCCGGGTTCCTTGGTGCCCTGCCCGAGGCCCAGGTGCGCCAGTGGCTCGGCCAGGTGCTCCAGGTTGCCCAGCAGCTCGGGCTGCCCGGGGCCGGCGACCAGCCCGCGGGGCCGGAGGACGGCGCCGAGGACGGCGAGCCGCCCGGCATGGACGGTCTGCGGGAGCCGGAGCTGGCCGAGGCGCAGCAGGCCATGGAACGCGGCGACCTCGATGCCGCCGCCGGCCGCCTTCGAGCGGATGCTGGCGAACGACCCGGGCCATCCGGTGGCCGTGGCGGGGCTGGCCCAGGTGAACCTGTTCCGGCGGGTGAGCTCCTACGACCAGGCCCAGGCCCGTAAGGACGCGGCCGCGCACCCGGGCGACGTGGACGCCCAGATCCGGGTCGCCGACATCGAGATGTCCCTGGGCAACGCCGAGGAGGCGTTCGACCGGCTGCTCGGGGTCATCCGCCGCACCACGGGGGAGGACCGGAACAAGGTCAGGCTGCACCTGATCGGGCTGTTCGAGATCTTCCCGCCCCGGGACGCACTGGTCACCAAGGCCCGCAGCACCCTGTCCAGCCTGCTCTTCTAGCCTTGGGGGAGCGACCTCCCTGGAACCCCCGGTGGCCTGCGGCCCGGTTCCTTCGTCACGGGCCTGGGGCCGTGCCGGTGCGGCTCGGGGCGTCGGCTAGCTGCTCCAGGGCGGGGAGCGCGGCGGCCAGCGCCGCGCGCTGCTCGGCGGTGAGCGTCTGCAACCGGTCGGCCAGCAGGATCATGCTCTGCGCGCGGATCAGTTCCAGCACGTCGTGGCCCGCGGGCGTGATCGTCAGCGTGCTGGCCCGGGCGTCACCCGGCACCGGGCACCGCTCCACATAACCGCGTTCCTCCAGCACCGTGACCAGCCGGGTGAGGGTGGACGGGGCGATCTTCTCCGCCGCGGCCAGGTCGCCGAGCCGCAGCGGGCCGATCCGGTCCACGGTGGACAGCGCCGACAGCTGGGTGGGCGTGAGGCCGGCCAGCTCATGGCGGCGCAGCCAGCGTGACAGCCGGGCGATGGCCACCCTCAGCCGGGCCACGTCGATCGCGGGCGCGGGCGCCTGGCCCGTTCCGGCACCGGCCGGGCGGCGCCCGGTCACACTACCCTGGGGCATTCTTGAAGGGTACGTGGCAGCCGGACCGGCGTGCGCACGCCACGCGAATCCGCCGCGTCCTGCCTGGGTGCCGCATCAGGCCCGGCGTGATGGCACGATGTGATCGTCGGGCAGTGCCGGGCGCGCCGGGCGGCCGGGCCGGGTGAAGGCGGAGGAGCCAGTGTCGGTAGCCCCGAGCGTTTCTTATTCGATCACCGTGCGCCTGGAGGTGCCCTCCCGGGGCCGTGCGGTCAGTGACCTGACCCACGCGGTGGAGCAGGCAGGCGGGGCCGTCACCGCCCTGGACGTGACTCCTTACCGCTATGAGCAGCTCCGGGTGGATGTCACCTGCGCCGCCAGGGACACCCATCATGCCGAGGAGATCGTCCAGGCAATGACGTCGATTCCTGGCGTCGTGGTGAACAAGGTCAGCGACCGCACCTTCCTGCTGCATCTCGGCGGAAAGATCGAGACGCACGTGAAGGTGCCGCTGCGCAACAGGGACGACCTGTCGATGGCCTACACGCCGGGGGTGGCCCGGGTGTCGCTGGCCATCGCGGCCAATCCCGACGACGTGCGGCGGCTGACCGTCAAGCGCAACAGCGTGGCGGTGGTGACCGACGGCTCGGCGGTGCTGGGCCTCGGCAACGTCGGCCCGTACGCGGCCATGCCGGTGATGGAGGGGAAGGCGGCCCTGTTCAAACGGTTCGCCGGCATCGACGCGTGGCCCCTCTGCCTGGACACCCAGGACACCGACGAGATCGTCCGGACCGTGCAGATCATCGCCCCGGCGTTCGGCGGCATCAACCTGGAGGACATCAGCGCCCCCCGGTGCTTCGAGGTGGAGCGGCGGCTCAAGGAACTGCTGGACATCCCGGTCTTCCACGACGACCAGCACGGCACCGCGATCGTGGTGCTCGCCGCGCTGACCAACGCGCTGCGGGTGGTCAGCAAGAAGCTCGCGTCGGTGCGGATCGTCATGGCCGGCGCCGGCGCGGCCGGGACGGCGGTGCTCAAGCTGCTGCTCGCCTCCGGCACGTCCGACGTGATCGTCTGCGACGACAGGGGTGCCGTCTACGCGGGCAGGCCGGGGCTGGGCGAGGACCTGCAATGGGTCGCCGAGCACACCAACGCCGGCCGCTACGACGGCGACCTGGCCGGCGCGCTGCCCGGCGCGGACGTGTTCATCGGCGTGTCCGTGTCGAACATCCTGACCGGGGACGACATCGCGGGCATGGCGCCGGATGCGATCGTGTTCGCGCTCGCCAACCCCGATCCCGAGGTCGATCCGGACGCCGCGGGCGAGCATGCCGCGGTGGTCGCGACCGGGCGCAGCGACTACCCCAACCAGATCAACAACGTGCTCGCCTTCCCCGGCGTGTTCCGTGGGCTGCTGGACGCGCAGAGCCGTGCGGTCACCGACGACATGCTGATCGCCGCGGCCCGCGCGCTGGCGGGCGTGGTTTCGCCTGCCGAACTGGGCCCGCACTACATCGTCCCGTCGGTGTTCCACCCCGATGTGGCGTCCGCCGTGGCCGCGGCGGTCCGCGATGCCGCCGGCGGCAAGCACCGCTGATTTGGCCCGGCCGGGCACATTGCGGGGTCGGCCTGGTGCCCGGCATGGGCAAGAATGGAGGCATGGAGGAGGTCCGGGCGGGGCGGCTGCTGGTCGCGACCCCGTTGCTGGGAGACCCTAACTTCAAGCGCACCGTGGTGCTGGTGGTGGAGGACGAGCCGGAGGAGGGAACCCTCGGCGTCGTGCTGAACCGGCCGACCAAGGTACCCGTCGGGCGCGTGCTCGAGCCGTGGACGGAACTGGTCAGCGACCCGTCCGTGGTCTTCAAGGGCGGCCCCGTCGCGCCGAACAGTGCACTGGGCCTGGCCAGCGTGCCGGGCCAGGAGGAGCCCGTGGGATGGCGGGCGCTGGACCCCTCTGCGCTCCCGTCCCGGGTCGGCCTGATCGACCTGGACACCCCGCCCCAGCTCGTGGCGGGCGGCATCGTCTCGTTCCGGGTCTTCGCCGGGTACGCCGGCTGGGGGCCCGGGCAGCTGCAGTCGGAGATCGACGAGGGTGCGTGGTACGTCCTGCCGGCCGAGCCTGCCGACGTGTTCTACCCGGAGCCAGAGCAGCTCTGGCGGGCCGTGCTGCGCCGGTCGGGCGGCGCGCTGGCCCTGGTGGCGACATATCCGGAGGATCCGTCGCTCAACTGAGGCGGAGTAGACTCACGTCCCGTGAGTACCGAAGTCCTGCCCCAGCAGGAAACTCGCGAGGACACCGACGTCCGGCCGGACCTTTCCACCGGCGACGGCGATCACGAGCGGTTCGCCCACTACGTCCTGAAGGACAAGATCGTGGACAGCGCGGTGAGCGGCACGCCGGTGATCGCGCTGTGCGGGAAGAAGTGGGTGCCCACCCGGGACCCGTCGCGGTTCCCGGTGTGCCCGGACTGCAAGCGGATCTACGAGTCGATCCCGGACGGCGAGTAGCCGCACAGCAGCGGACACCGGGCAGGCCGGCGTCCGCTGTCTCATTCCCTGTCTGGTCTTACCTGTGCTGGCCCTACTGGGGGCTGGCCGAGTCGAGCAGTTCCCGCAGCACCGCGGAGTAGCGGTCCAGTGCGGCCCGGCCGCCGACGGTGAGCGCGACCGCGGTCCGGCCGGTGACACCGCCGCCGTTCTTGTGTGTCGTGATGTACCCGGTGTCTTCCAGCTTGCGCAGGTGCGTGATCAGGTTGCCCGGGGTCAGCCCGATCAGGTCCTGCAGCCTGGTGAATGACATGTCGTCGCCGTCACGCAGGCTCGCCAGGGTCACCATGATGCGCAGCCGTGCCGGGACGTGGATCGCCGGGTCCAGGCCGTCCGGAGTTCATGACCGGCGCAGCCGGGGCTCGATGGCCGCCATCAGCAGGATGCCGCCGCCGCCGGCCAGCGCGCAGACCGCCAGGGTGGTCACCGGGCCGTCCCAGACGCTGGCGGCCGCCACGGCCAGCAGCCAGATGCCCACGGCGAGCCTGGGCCAGTCGAGCCGGCCGGTGCTGGCGGAACTGGCGACCAGCACCAGGCCCGCGACCAGCATCGGCGCGGTGGCCCCCAGCATGGCCTGTACCGGCCGGCTGGCCCCGGCGTTGCCCATCGCGGTCTTCTCGATCAGCAGCGCCGCATCGCCCGCCACCATGGCCAGGGCGAGGATCCAGCGCTGTACCTCGGACCGGCCGCCCACGCCGCTGGCCGCCCGGTCCACGACCTGTGCGGTGATGCCCGCGGCGATCACGAAGAGCAGCAGCGCCAGCAGGAGGGTCGGCCACGCGGGCTGCGTGGTAGGGGTGCTGCCCGCGGACCGACAGCCACATCGCGCCGTAGCCGATGAGCAGGGCCAGCCCCCAGGTCAGGAACAGCACCGGGCGCCGGACCCGCAACTCGCGCTCGGCCCGCTCCCTGGCCTGCTGCATGATGACCGCCGCGCCCTGGGCGTCCAGGCCCACTGCCTCGCCGGACCCGGGGGCACTTGTGGTGCCAGCTTCCTCGTTCATGTCCAGCTCCTTCCCTAAAACTTTGTACTACAAAGCTAGCTTCCTTTGCATTACAAAGTCAAGGAAGTGCGGGCAGCTTATCCGTCGCGGTAGCGCGAAGCGCCGGCCAGCGCGGCCCGGCCATGACGGACCACGGCCCAGCCCTTGGTCATTGCCCGTTCCTTCAGGTAGATCCGCTGGACGTGCCGGCCCTGGACAAGCTCCTGGAATGTCGTCATGGCGGTGGACCGCCGGATGGTGAGCCGCGGCAGCGCGAAGGGATCCGGTTCCCTCGTCATCACCGCGTTGCCGACAGCGCAGCCGTAGGCGTAACCCATGTCACGTGCCACGTTCCTGACTCTTGGGCTGGAGTACCCGAACGGATAGGCCACCCCGGCGACCGTGACTCCGAGCCTGTCTTCGAGCGTTGCCCTGCTGGCGTGCAGCTCCTCACGGAGCCGCTTTCCTGGCAGCTGATCCAGCTGGGGATGCAGGCAGCTGTGTGCCCCCACCTCGATCCCCGCGCCTGCCGCCTCCTCGATCTGGCCCCAGCTCAGCATGCGGCCCGGTCTGCGCCCGGCCAGGAGCGGCCCGGAGTCCCGCACCCAGCTTGTGGTCACGAAGATGGTGGCGGTAAACCCGTACCGGGTCAGCAGGGGCATCGCCCGGCTATGAAAGTCCGCATAGCCATCGTCGAAGGTCAGCACGACGGTCCGGCCCGGCAGCTCGCCGCCCGCGGCCAGGGCCGCGGCCAGTTCGGCGGCGGTAACGGTCCGATAGCCCTCGGCGGACAGGTACGCGAGTTGCGCGGCCCATGCTCCGGGGGGAACGGCCAGGCTGCTCGTGGTTTCCGGCCGCTGAGCGATCTCGTGGTACATCAGGATCGGCACCTGCTGCGGCGGAACCGGCGTCATGATCGTCTTCACCTCGCGCGCGCCGTGGCTGCCGACCTGGCCTTCGCCAGCAGTGGCCGGGTGCGCCTGCTCCCCAGGCCCACCAGGTAGCCGGCCACCGCGGCGCCCAGCCCGGTGGCGATCGCCCCCGCCCTGCCCAGCCCCGACAGATCGCCGTGCAGCGCATCGGCCGCGCCCCGGGCCATGCCGCTGGGCAGGGTCCGCATCGTGTAGCGCCGTTCGGACGAGAGCCCGTGGCGGGCGCCGACGCTGGCGGTGACCATCGCCTTCGACAGGCCTTCTGCGTAACAGCGCGAGCAGAAGTAAGAGAATCGGCAACGGTCGGCAGGGACGTAGTGCCTGATCACCGCGCGGTTGTCGAAGAGCAGTACCGAACCGGGGGACCGCAGGCCGAGCCTGATGCAGAACTCCGTCTCCTCGCAGCCAAGGGGGCGTTTCCCGGCAGCGCGGCCGATGCCGTTCTGGAAACCTCCCGCAAGGTCGAAGGCGGCCCGGCGGAATGATGCGTTGCCGCCGAGCAAGTTCCGCACCGGAGCGCGCGACTCCGGCATGCCGCGATACTGACAGCCGACGGTCCAATCGAATTCGGCGGGAAACCACGAGGGGCGCGGTGCCTTCCAGTCAGGCAAAGTGAGGCCGCCGACCCCGATAACGGCGGGATCGGCGTAGGAGTCGGCAAGGAATTTCAGCCAGTCCGGCTCCGCAACGGCATCGTCGTCGAGGAACGCGACAACGTCGCCCTGCGCGATCGCGACGCCGGTGTTCCGCCCGCCCGACAATCCCTGTTCCTCGCGATTCTCCAGCACCGTGACGCCTGGCAGGGCCGCTGCCAGCGCCGCGCAGAGATCCGGATTGTGGTCCACGACGACGATTATTTCCTTGGCGGTGAAGCTCTGTGCCCGTACGGATTCCACGGCGGCGAGGGTCTGGTGCCACCGTTTCTGCGTGTGAGCGCAGATCACCACGGAAATCGTGCCCGGGAAAGCCACCCGGGCAGGCTGGCCGGCGGCGGGGTCACCGGTCTCCCCCGGCCCGGTTTCCCCCGGCCCGGCTGGCTTCGACGGAAGCCGGCCGGGCGAGGCTGTTCCCGGGCGCTTGTTCCTGGCCAAGCGGACAAAGTGCACGCATAGCGGCACCCTGGCACACGGAGGTCGCCGTGCAGGTGAACTTCTCTTTTGCAATGCATTGCAAGCTCATTGCAATGCATTGCAAAACCTAGAGCCGGGAGGCGCCGGTCAGGCGGACAGCTCGCGTTCCAGGGGGGTGCGGAAGCGCGGGGTGACCCGCATCGGGCCCAGCCAGGCCTGCAGGTTCCCCGCCTCCGTAGCGATCGCGGCGAGGGCACCGGCTCCCGCGTCTTCGAGCAGGCGGAACACGATCTCGCCATCCGTGCGCTGCGCCCAGCCGCCGACGATCCGGCCGTCCCACCAGACGGTGGGCCCGATGTTCCCGGACCGGTCGAACAGCGCGGGCGCGTGCTCGCCGAGGAACCAGCCCCGGTCGCGCCAGCCCATCGGGGTCGGGTCCAGCGCGGGCAGCAGTGCCGCCCATGGCTCGATGGCTGGCTCCGGCTCCTCGTCACCGGCCAGGACCACGCCCGGGGTGCCGCCGAGGTCCACCTCGGCGGTGGCGAGCTGGCCGAGCGCCGCCCGTGCCTGGCCGGCCGTCCAGCCGGCCCACCATTGCAGGTCGGACACGGGCGCCGGGCCGAACGCCAGCAGCCAGCGGCGGGCCAGCTCGGCCCGGGCGTCCGCCGCGGAACCGGCCGGCCAGGGGTCGGCCGGCATCCACTCGTACTGGCTGGAGGTCCAGCCGCCGCGGGGGCGGCCGCGGGCGATGCGCCGCTCCGCGGAGAGCAGCATCAGCACCCGGCTGGTGATGCTGGCCGGGCCGCCGTAGCTCTTGCCCTCGGCGTACCCGAGCTGGGTGCGCAGCCGCGGCTCGTCGCGGGCGAGTTCGGCGCCGGTCGCGCTGCCCCGGGCGGTGAGCGCCTTGACCGTGGCCTCACCGACCTCGTCCAGCCAGCGCCCGGCGTCGGCGGCGACGCCGGCCGCGGCGAGGTCACGCACCAGTCCCTTGCGCATCCGTTCCGCGACCTGGTCCGTGCAGGCCGCCTGGATGACGGGAGCCAGTGCGGCCGGGACGACGAACATGGTCCGGCGCATGCCCAGCATCCGGACCAGTTCCTGGTCCCGGTACAGGGCCCGCTCGACGGCGGCGTGCCCGATCGCGCGGTGCCCGTCCGCGCTGCGGGCCCAGGCGGCGAGGTACACCGACGCGGGATCGGTGCCGTGCAGGGCGACCATGGCCGCCGCCACCTCGGCGGCCGTCTGCGCCCGGGCCGGCGCCGCCAGGAGGTGCCGGCGGCCCAGCCGGGCCCGCCGCTCCGCCACCGACCCGAGATGACCACTCGGTCACCGGAGCGCTCCGTGCCCGGTGCTAGCCGGCGGGCTCGAGGATGACGACCGGGATCTGCCTGGTGGTCTTCTTCTCGTAGTCGGCGAATCCCGGGTTGGCGGCCTTGTGCGCTGCCCAGATCTCCTCCCGCTCGGCGCCGTCGGCCACCCGGGCGTGGAGCTTCACCGTCGCGGTGCCGATCTCGGCGTCCACGTCGGGATGGGCCAGCAGGTTGTGGTACCAGTCCGGGTTCGTCGGGGCACCGGCCTTGGAAGCGAAGACCGCGTAACCGCCCGGCACCGGCCGGTACATCATCGGGTTCACCCGCTGCTGGCCGGTCCTGGCGCCCACGGTGTGCAGCAGGAGCAGCGGCGCGCCCTCGAACGGGCCGCCCACCTTGCCCTCGTTGGCCCGGAACTCCTCGATGATCTTGCTATTCCAGTCCGGCATCGGCGATCCCTGTTCTCCGGCGGGCACCGGCTGGCCCGCGTCACGTCCTCGATGGAGGCGGCGCCCGGCGGTGCCGCCTCCATGACCTTAGTCCCGGTCAGGACGTGGCCTGGCAGGCGGCGGGGCGTTCAGGCCGCGCCGCGGGTCTCGTCCAGGGCGACCCCGGCGCCGCGCATGGCGGCGAGCGCCTCCCCGGTGGTCACCGGGTCCACCCCGGCGGTCAGCGGGAGCAGCACCCGGGTGGCGAACCCCTCCCGCGCCGCGTCCAGTGCCGTCGCCCGGACGCAGTAGTCGGTGGCGATGCCGGTCACGTCCAGTTCGTCCACGCCGCGCTCGCGCAGCCAGGCGGCCAGCGGCGTGCCCGCCGCGTCGGTGCCCTCGAAGCCGCTGTAGGCGGCCGCATGCGCGCCCTTGCTGAACACCGCCTCGATGCGGCCGGTGTCCAGCGCCGGGTGGAATTCCGCGCCCGGCGTGCCGGCCACGCAGTGCGGCGGCCAGGAACCGGCGAAGTCCGGGTGGTCGGAAAAGTGATCGCCGGGGTCGATGTGGTGGTCACGCGAGGCAACGACGTGCGCGTAGCCGCCGCCCTCGGCCGCCAGGTAGGTGCTGATCGCCGCCGCGACCGCCGACCCGCCGGTCACGGCCAGCGACCCGCCCTCACAGAAGTCGTTCTGCACATCTACGACAATCAGCGCGCGCATGGCCAGAGCCTACGGCGCTGCTGCCCGGGGGAGCCCCCCGGACCCCCGGTGGCCTGCGGCCCGGTTCCTCCGTCACCGGGCCGGGGCCGTGCTGGCCCGTCAGGCGTCGGCGGCCACGGTGGCGGGGGTTCCGCCGGTGATGCGGACAAGTTCGCCGAACGAGGTCGGGAACACCGTGTGCGCATGGCCGGCCGCGGCCCACACCACGTCGTAGGAGTCCAGCGACTGGTCCACCAGCGTGCGCAGCGGCGCCGGGTGCCCGACCGGGGCCACCCCGCCGATCACCTGGCCGGTGGACTGGCGGACGAACTCCGGGTCGGCCCGCTTGACCTTGCCCGCGCCGATCAGGGCGGCCACCCTGCCGGTGTCCACCCGGTGCGCGCCGCTGGTCAGCACCAGCAGCGGCGCGCCGTCCGCGTTGAACACCAGGCTGTTGGCGATGGCGCCGACCGGGCAGCCGAGCTGGGCGGCCGCGGTCGCCGCGGTCGGGGCCGGTTCGGGCAGTTCCCTGACGTCCCCGGCCACGCCGAGGTCGCGGAGCACATCGGCAACTCTCATCGCGGTGGGATGCATGCGCACAGGGTAGGCCCCGGCCCGGTGACGAGGGAACCGGGCCGCAGGCCACCGGGGGTTCCAGGGGTCGCCCCCCGGGCCAGTACTGAGCGCCGGGAGACGCGCCCCTGCCGGAGCACCTTCCGGGCCAGCACTAACCGCCGTTCGGCTCGAACAGCGTAGGGATCGCCGGGTAGCCGCGGGACAGCTGCAGCGCGTGCGGGGGCAGCTCGGCCAGCACCGACTGGTGGCGTTCCCGGGCCCGGGCCAGCGGCTCGGCGCCGACGATCTCCCCGCCGCGCACCAGCGGCTGCAGCAGCGGGCGGTCCGACCGGGACGGCGCGGGCGGTTCCAGGCTGACCACCTCGGCCTCGGCGACTCCCGGCCTGGTCGCAGCGCCGGACCGCCCACTTGCGCCCGCCGCGGCTCGGCTTGCCCACCGAGCGCTTGGCCACCGGGAGCAGCTCGCCGCCGGCATCCGTGGCCCGGGCCACCAGCTTGTAGACCAGTGCCGCCGTCGGCGCCCCGGACCCGGTGACCAGCGCGGTGCCGACCCCGTACCCGTCGACGGGGCAGGCGGCCAGCGCCGCGATCGAGTGCTCGTCCAGGTCGCCGGTGAGCACGATCCTGGTCTGGTGCGCCCCCAGCTCGTCGAGCAGCGCGCGCACCCGCCGTGCCACCACCGGCAGGTCGCCGCTGTCGATCCGGACCGCGCCCAGGCCCGGCCCGGCCAGCTCCACCGCCTCCCGCACCGCCCGGTCCACGTCGTAGGTGTCCACCAGCAGGGTCGTGTCGCTGCCCTGGGCGTCGAGCTGGGTCTGGAATGCCTGCCGTTCGCTGTCGTGTACCAGGGTGAACGCGTGCGCGCTGGTGCCGCGGGTGGGCACCCCGTATTCCAGGCCCGCCTGGAGGTTCGAGGTGGTGGCGAACCCGGCCAGGTAGGCGGCCCGCGCGCTGGCCACCGCGGCCCGCTCGTGGGTGCGCCGCGAGCCCATCTCGATCAGCGGGCGCCGGTCCGCCGCGGTCACCATCCGCGAGGCCGCCGAGGCGATCGCGCAGTCGTGGTTGAGGATGGACAGCGCCAGCGTCTCCAGCACCACCGCCTGCGCGAACGGCGCCTCCACCACCAGGATGGGGGAGCCGGGGAAGTAGCAGTCGCCCTCGGCGTAGCCCCAGATGTCCCCGGTGAACCGGTACGACTCCAGGTAGCGGAGGGTCGCCGCGTCGATCACCCCGGTGCTCCGCAGGAACTCCAGCTCGCCGGGCCCGAACCGGAACCGCTGCAGCTCCTCCAGCAGCCGCCCGGTGCCCGCGACCACGCCATACCGCCGCCCGTACGGCAGGTACCGCGCGAATACCTCGAACACCGCACGCCGCTGCGCCGCACCGCTGCGCAGCGCCCCGGCCAGCATGGTCAGCTCGTAGTGATCGGTGAGCAGGGCCGTGCTCGCCCCTGCTGCCTGGCCCGCCGCGCCTGGATCAGTCACGAATGGAAGACTACGGATCGGGGCGGCCCGGCGCTGGACCAGGCCGGGGCATGCCTGGTAACAGGGGGGAGCGTGCATGGGGGAAACTGGAAGGGGGCCGAGGAGGTGACTTACCAGTGAGCGTGGCGCCAGCAGAGGTGGAACGGCCCGAGACCGATGAGGTCGTGGTGCCCGATACGCCCTGGGTGACGATTGTCTGGAACGATCCGGTCAACCTCATGTCCTACGTCAGCTACGTGTTCCAGAAGGTGTTCGGCTACGCCAAGCCGCGGGCCGAGAAGCTGATGCTGGACGTGCACCATAAGGGCAAGGCAGTGGTCTCGTCGGGGACGCGCGAGTCCATGGAACGGGACGCCGAGGTCCTGCACGGCTACGGCCTGTGGGCCACGGTGAGCCACGACCGGTGAGCGACCCGGGCGACGATGGCGACGCCCCGGAGATCGCGGAGGAAATCATGGCGGGCTTCCGGCACACGCCGCGGGGGATATCGGCCCGGTTCAGCGCTGCCGAGGCCGGGATCGTCCGGTCCCTGGTAGGCCAGGTGGCGGAGCTGGTCGGCGGCCCCGGCGCGGCGGAGGAACCGCAGGACCCGGGCGGCCGGGACGGGCCGGGGGAGACCGCGGACGGGCCGGGGGAGACCGCGGACGGGCCGTTTGACGAGCTCGCCGCGATGCTCGGTGCCATCGGGCCCGGCGGCGCCGCCCGAGGACCCGGTGCTGGCCAGGCTCCTGCCCGATGCCTACGGTGACGACCCGGAGTCGGCGGGGGAGTTCCGCCGGTACACCGAGCCCGGCCTGCGCTCGGGGAAGGTGGCCGCCGCCCAGACCGTGCTCGCGACGCTCCCGGCCGCCGGTGGCCGGGTGCGGCTGTCGGCCGGCGACGCGGAGGCCTGGCTGCGGTCGCTCAACGACGTACGGCTCGCCCTGGGCGTGGTCCTCGCATTCACCGAGGACTATGAGCACGAATCCGGCGGCCTGGACCCCGCCGATCCGCGTCAGGCCTACCTGCACGTCTACGACTTCCTGACGTACCTGCAGGAGACCCTGGTCCGCGCGCTGCGGTGACCGGCGCACCTGGTGCGCGGGCGGCGGCTGGGCCCGGGGCAGCTACGCTCGCCCCCATGCTGACCATCGCGTCGCTGCTCTACGAGAAGATCGTGGCTCATGCCCGTGCCGATCATCCGGACGAGGCGTGCGGAGTCATCGCGGGCCCGGCGGGCAGCGATCGCCCGGAGCGGTTCATCCCGATGCTGAACGCCGAGCGGTCCCCGACGTTCTACCGGTTCGACTCGCTGGAGCAGTTGCGGGTGTGGCGGGAGATGGACGACCGCGACGAGGAACCGGTGGTCATCTACCACTCCCACACCGCCACGGAGGCCTACCCGTCCCGCACCGACGTCTCCTACGCCAGCGAGCCCGGGGCGCACTACGTCCTGGTCTCCACCCGGGAGCCGGACCAGGCCGAATTCCGGTCATTCCGTATCGTGGATGGTGAAGTGACCGAAGAAGAAGTGCGGATCACCGGGGAGGGCGCCGCCGCCGCCGCGGCGGAATGATCCCGCCGGCCCGCCGGTTGAACCTGCCGACAGACCGGAGTCTTCGGCGACCGCAACTACCGAGCCCCCCAGGGGGCCACACACTGGAGCACCGTCCATGGCCATCGAGGTCCGCATCCCGACGATCCTTCGTACCTATACCGGCGGCGCGAAGTCGGTCGAGGGCTCGGGCGGCACACTCGCCGAGCTGCTCGGGGACCTGGACTCCCGGCACCAGGGGCTGCGCGAGCGGCTGGTCGATGAGGCCGGGCTGCGGCGCTTTGTCAACGTGTACCTCAACGACGAGGACGTGCGGTTCCTCGGCGGCCTGCAGACGCCGGTCACGGACGGTGACACCGTGACTGTGCTGCCGGCGGTGGCCGGCGGGAGCCGCTGAGCCGCCCGGCGGAGGCGATCCGCGCCGCACTGCCAGCAAGCCGACAGTCGCGACAGGAGCCCGATGCGATACGACTCGCTGATCGACTCGCTGGGCGGGACCCCTCTGGTGGGGTTGCCCCGGCTGTCACCGGCACCCGACGTGCGGCTGTGGGCCAAGCTTGAGGACAGGAACCCGACGGGGTCGGTCAAGGACCGTGCGGCATTCTTCATGGTCGAGCAGGCGGAGAAGGACGGGCTGCTGGCCCGCGGCGCCACCATCCTGGAGCCGACCTCGGGGAACACCGGGATCTCCCTGGCCATGCTCGCGCACCTGCGCGGCTATCGGATGATCTGCGTCATGCCGGAGAACACCTCGACCGAGCGCAGGCAGATCCTGGAGATGCACGGGGCACAGATCATCTTCTCGCCCGCCGCGGGCGGGTCCAACGAGGCGGTCCGGGTGGCCCGCCGGCTCGCGGCCGAGCACCCCGACTGGGTCATGCTCTACCAGTACGGGAACGAGGCGAACGCCCGGGCGCATTACGCGACGACGGGCCCCGAGCTGCTATCAGATCTTCCTGGCATTACGCACTTCGTGGCGGGCCTGGGCACCACCGGAACCCTGATGGGCGTGGGGCGCTACCTGCGCGAGCAGGTCCCGGGCGTGGCCATCGTGGCCGCGGAACCGCGCTACGGGGAACTCGTCTACGGGCTGCGTAACGTGGACGAGGGCTTCGTGCCCGAGCTGTACGACGCCTCGGTGCTGACCACGCGGTTCTCGGTCTCCGCCACCGACGCCCTGCGCCGCACCAGGGAACTGCTCGACGCCGAGGGCATCTTCGCCGGTATCTCGACCGGCGCCGCGCTGCACGCCGCCCTCGCCATGGCGGCCAAGGCGCGGAAGGCCGGCCAGCGGGCCGACATCGCCTTCATCGTCGCCGACGCTGGCTGGAAGTACCTGTCCACCGGGGCGTACTCGGGGACCCTGGACGAGGCCGAGGCCCGCCTGGAGGGCCAGCTGTGGGCATGACCGCGTTCGACGAGGCGACCGCGGTCACGCCGGAGGGCGAAGGCTGGTACGCCACCCGGCCCGACGAGCGGTTCGCCATCGTGTCCGGGGACGGGTCGGTCGGCGCGGTGAACGGCGGCGTCCTGCTCGCTACCGTGCTGCGGGCCGTGCTGGACACCTCGCCGCATCCCGACCCCGTCGCCACCAGCGCGCACTTCCTCCGGGTGCCCCGCCCGGAGCAGGCGCGGGTCCAGGTCACCTGGCTCAAGCAGGGCAAGACGGCGGCCACGGCGCGCGCGGCCCTGATGCAGGACGGCCGCTGCGTGCTGGACACCACCATCACCACCGGGACCCTCGGCGCTGCCGACGGCGGCCTGTCCTGGACCGGTGAGCCACCGGTGCTGCCACCGGTCGAGGAGTGCACCGGGTTCGCCGACTTCGCCGGGGGCAACCAGGAGGACCGGCTACACCGGCCAGGTCGACCTGCGCCTTGACCCGGCGACGGCGGGCTGGCTGCGGGGCGCAGCCGCAGGGGGTGCCGGAGATGCGCGGCTACTTCCAGCTGCGCGAGGAGCGCCGGCCCGACGCGTACCTGCTCGCGCTGGCGGTGGACGCGCTGCCCCCGGTGATCTTCGGCATCGCCCGGGCGGGCTGGTCGCCGACCGTGGAACTCACCTGGCACATGCGCGCGGCACCAGCACCTGGGCTGCTGCGGCTGGCGGCACGGTCCCGGCATGTCAGCGGCGGATGGTTCGACGAGGAGTCCGAGGTCTGGGACGCGGCCGGCCGCCTGGTCGCGCAGAGCCGCCAGATCGCCCGGGTAGGCCGCGGCCGCGGCGGCCCGGCCGCGTGACGGAGGAACGGGGCCGCCGCACAGCGGGGGTCCGGGGGTCGCCCCCGGGTGAGCAGCGCCCGGCCGCGTGACGGAGGAACGGGGCCGCCGCAGCGGGGGTCCGGGGGCGCCCCCCGGGTGAGCAGCGCCCGGCCGCGTGACGGAGGAACGGGGCCGCCGCACAGCGGGGGTCCGGGGGTCGCCCCCGGGTGAGCAGCGCCCCGCCGCTTGACCTCGCGCGTACGCTCGTCTGCGTGCGAATCACAGTGATCGGCTGCTCGGGGTCGTTTCCCGGGCCGGATGGCCCGGCGTCCTGCTATCTGCTGGAAGCGGAGGGCTTCCGGCTGCTGCTGGACCTTGGCAGCGGCGCCGTCGGCGCGCTGCAGCGGCACGCCGCCCTCGACGGCATCGACGCGGTCTGCCTGAGTCACCACCACGCTGACCACTGCCTCGACGTCTGCCCGTTCTGGGTGGCGCGTACCTACGGCCCGGGCGGGCGCATGCCGCGGATACCGGTGTACGGCCCGGAGGGCACCGCGCGCCGGATGGCACAGGCGTACGGGCTCGACGAGCACCCGGGCATGGGGGAGGCGTTCGACTTCGAGACGCTGGCGCCAGGCAGGCGGCAGATCGGCCCCTTCCAGATCACGCTCGCGCACATGAATCATCCCGTGGAGACGTTCGGCTTCCGGGTGGAGCATGCCGGGCGGGCCCTGGCGTACTCCGCCGACACCGGGACGTGCCCGGCGCTGGTCGAACTGGCCCGCCAGGCCGACGTGCTGCTGTGTGAGGCCTCCTACCTGGCCAGCCCCGATCCAATGCCGGACATGCACCTGACCGCCAGGCAAGCCGCCGAGCACGCGGCGCGGGCCGGGGCAGGCAGGCTCGTCCTCACCCACCTGGTGCCGTGGAACGACCAGCAGCGGACTCTGGCGGAAGCGTCCGCCGCTTCCTTCGGCGGGCCGATCTCGCTCGCCGCGCCGGGGCAGGTCATCGCGCTGGCATGAGGCCGGTGCACGCCGGGCGGAGGATATGCTCCGTCTGGGCTACATGCAGCTTGCGGGCATTCTCCGGTGGGCGTGCAGGGTGCCCCCGCTACCCGAGTTCCGCTCCGGATCATGGTGAGGTCCATGTGCCCGTTACGCCGGATGGCAGTATTGGCGTTGGCTGATAGGTCATGGTGGCGGCACCGCCCGAACGGGGTGCCATGAAGGTAAGGCCGGGCCGTGCCGTGCTGTGCCGGTGCGGTCACGAGCGCGTGGCGCACCAGCACTACCGGCGAGGCACCGAATGCGCGCTGTGCGGGTGCCAGCGATGGTCCGGTCCGGGCCTGCTGCGCGGGCCCGCACCGGGCTTCCTGCACCGCCTTTTCCGCAGGCAGAAGCAATAACTTAGCGGATATCACCGATAGCAGTGGGTAGTCGGGCTGGACCCGGCCATCAACGCCCATCTGGGGTACGATAGGCACCAATCCCCGGCCAATCGATCACTTTCCGTGACGGATGGGTTGCTCGCTGATCACTTTACCGAACTCCCAGTGTCCGGAAGACAAATCACTATCGGTACTTGTCTGACAGACTGACTAATGTATTACTAAGTCATGGACTTGATAGTCCACTGAAGCCAAGACAAGGCGAACCACCTGCCCTGGCCAGCCAACCCCCGGCCGGGGTATCCCCCGCTTGCTTCGCCTGCGGTCATGGGAGGGGAGACCATGACAGTACAGGCCGGTGCAAGTGTGCCCTGGCTCCGGGTTTCTGTAGTGATCCCGGCGCTTAACGAGGCACGCAACCTGCCTCATGTTTTCGCGCGCCTGCCGCCAGGCGTGCACGAAGTCATCGTCGTCGACGGACTCTCCGTGGACGACACGATCGCAGTGGCCCAGCAACTGCGGCCCGACGTGCGGATCGTGCTGCAGAACCGCCGGGGGAAGGGCAACGCATTGGCATGCGGGTTCGCCGCTGCCACAGGAGACATCATCGCGATGATCGACGCCGACGGCTCCGCGGACCCGGGTGAGATCCCGCGGTTCGTCAAGGCGCTCGTCGATGGTGCCGAGTTCGCCAAGGGCACGCGGTTCGCCCCGGGCGCCGGCAGCGACGACATCACCCGCCTGCGCGCGCTCGGCAACCGCGCGCTGGTGGGCTTCGTCAACCTCTGCCATGGCTCGCATTACACCGACCTGTGCTACGGCTACAACGCGTTCTGGCGGCGGCTCGTCCCGTTGCTCGGCCTGGACGCCGATTCGCCGGCGCCACCGAACGGCGGGCGGCTGTGGGGTGACGGCTTCGAGGTGGAAACCCTGATCCACCTTCGGGTCGCCGCGGCCGGGCTGGCGGTCACCGAGGTCCCCAGCTTCGAGCACTCACGGATCCACGGGGTGAGCAACCTGAGCGCGGCCACAGATGGCTTCCGGGTACTGCGGACCATCCTGGCCGAGCTTGCGCCGCTCCCGCTGGGCCCGGCGTGGGAGGCGTGCCCCGGCCGCTGCCGAGCAGGCAGTGGATGCCACGCAGGAGCGGCCGCCGACTGGGCGCCGGCCTTCCCAGCGAGCACTGGCCGGGATCGGAGATGGCTACCCGGGCGGTTGAGTGAGTCCAGCTGATGGCTTCGGTGAGGTGCGTGCCGAGCTTGTTGACGTGGCCGGCGGCAAGCCGCACACGTTTGTGCCCATGGCCGCCGGTGCGCCGGCCATGTTCCCGTGGCCGCGGGTGCCTCCCCGGGGAGGAGCTACGATCCTAGGCGCATCCGCGGGCCATGGCCCCGCCGCGGGTGCGCCTGCTGATCTTGTACCGACGGGCCGGGGCGCGCCGGACCGGCTGCTGCGCGCGAGCAGGGGCGGCACCGGCGGGCGGACCGCCGCGCCGGCCGGGGCACGCGACGAAGACATGTCGGCGACCGTGCCGACCGAGATCCTCATCCGGCCGGCTGTGTCCGTGGTCGTCTGCGCGTTCACCGAGGACCGGTGGCAGGACCTGTGCCGGGTGCTGGGTTCGCTGCGCGCGCAGACTGAGGAACCCGGCGAGATCATCCTCGTGATCGACCATTGCCCGAGCCTGCTGCGCCGGGCGCGGGTGGCGTTCCCGGACGTGACCATCGTGCCCAACCATTTCCAGAAGGGCCTGGCCGGCGGTCGCAACACCGGCGTGGCACACGCCTGGGGCGACGTGGTGGCGTTCATCGACGACGATGCCTACGCCGACCCGGAGTGGCTCGGCAGGCTCGCCGACCACTACATGGATCCCAGCGTGCTGGGCGTCGGCGGCCTGGTGGAGCCCGCCTGGGAGCACGGGCGGCCGGGATGGTTCCCGCCCGAGCTTGACTGGGTGGTCGGCTGCAGCTACGTGGGCATGCGCTCGGGCCTGGGGCCGGTGCGGAACTTCATCGGCGCCAATATGTCATTCCGGCGGGAGATTCTCGCGGAGATTGGCGGCTTCTCCATCGAGCTGGGCCGGGTCGATTCGAACCCGTTCGGGTGCGAGGAAACCGAACTGTGCCTGCGTGTCAGCCAGCGCTATCCGGGCGCCATTCTGCTGTACGAACCGGCCGCGGCGGTCCACCACCGGGTACGCGAGCAGCGTGCCCGCTGGCGCTATCTGCGTTCGCGCTGTTATGCCGAGGGCAGGTCAAAGGCCACGGTGGCGAGCCTGGCCGGGGCCGAGTCGGCGCTGGCGTCCGAGCGCTCCTATGTCAGGTCCACCATCCCCCGGGGGGTCTGCCGCTCGCTGTGGCGGGCCGTCAAGGGCAGGCCGTCCGGGTTGCTCTCCGCCTTCGCCCTCGTGATGGCCGTGCTGACGACCGGCTTCGGTTATTACGTGGGGCGCCGGTCCGGGCGCAAGAACGCCACCGAGGTGCTCGTGGTGGAGGACCCAGCGGCCGAGGTACTGGATGCCGAGGCCTGGGTCCTGGAGAACGAGCACACGGCGCCCGATGAGCAGTTCTGGGTGCTGGGCGCCGACGACCGGCCGCCGGCCGTGGACAGCCGGCCGCGCGATGCCGGGCCCCGGGCGCTGAACGGCGGCCGCGGGACGTCGACAGCCGGGCCCGGCCGCCGGCCTAGGGCGGGCAGGACGCCGGGCCAGGGACCGCGGCGTCCAGGGCCGGGACCGCCCAGCCGCCGCCCGCCGCGCCGCCGCCCGCTGCGGCCGCCGCGCGCCCAGCCCAGGACCGATGCGCCGCGGCGGCCCGTGCCACAGTCCGGCGCCCTGTTTGCCCCGGCGCAGCGGCCGGCCGCCGCACCGTCGCCGCCGGCCGCCCCGCCCGTGACCGCCGCGCCTGCGGCTGCGCCCGCCGGTGACTGCCCCGCCTGCGGCTGCTGCGCCGCCGGTGACTGCCCCGCCTGCGGCTGCTCCGCCTGTGACTGCCCCGCCTGCGGCTGCTGCGCCGCCGGTGACTGCTCCGCCTGCGGCTGCCGCGCCGCCGCGTGACTGCGCCGCCTGCGGCTGACGCCCCGCCTGTGGCTGCGCCGCGGCTGCTCCGCCGGTGACGCCCGCCTGCGGCTGCCCCGCCTGCGGCTGCCCGCCGTGCCGCCCGCCTGCGGCTGCGCGCGCCGCCGTGGCTGCCCCGCCTGTGGCTGCTGCGCCGCGGCTGCCCCGCCGTGCGGCTGCCGCCGCCGGTGACTGCCCCGCCTGCGGCTGCTGCGCCGCCGGTGACTGCGCCGCCTGCGGCTGCTGCGCCGCCTGTGACTGCTCCGCCTGCGGCTGCCGCGCCGCCGGCTGACTGCCGCCGCCTGCGGCTGACGCGCCGCCCGTGGCTGACCGCGCCGCCGCGCCGCCCCGCCGGGCACCGCCCGGCCCGAGACCGCGGCCCGGCCTGCCGGGACGCGGACCGCGGGCGAGCGCGCGCCGCTGGATGTCGCGTGGTGGGAGGAGCCGCTTCCGCCGGCCGAGATCGGCGCGGAGCCGCCGTGCCGGGACCGGCGCCCTCGTCCGTGCCAGCGGACGGGTGGCGGACCTGCTTTTCCCCTGGGCGTGCCTCGTGGCCGTTGCCGGGCTATGGGTCTTCGGGCTCAGCCGGGTGCAGGCCGGCCGGGTGCCCACGGCGGGCTTCGGGCTGGTCTCGGTGCTGCCCGCCGCCTTCTGGGCCGCGGCCGCGGTGCTCATGGTGAGCTTCTGCTGGATCGTGGTGCGCGCACCGGGCCGGTGGCCGGTCCTCGGGGCCCACCTGCTCACCCTGGTCGTCATCCTGCACGCCACGCCCGCCATCGTGTACGGGACGCTGCGCTACTCCTGGGCCTGGAAGCACGTCGGCGTGGTGGACTACATCATCCACCACGGGATCGACTTCAACCTCGGTGGCGTGCTGGGCGTCTACCAGGGCTGGCCTGGCTTCTTTGCGCTCAACGCCTTCCTCACCAGCGGCGGCGGCCTGCAGTCGGCGCTCAGTTACGCCCCCTGGGCGCTCGTCGTCAACGACCTGCTGTGGCTCGGCCCGGTCCTGCTCATCGCCCGCGCCTTCACCGCGGACTGGCGGATGATCTGGATCACGGCGTGGGTGTTCGAGCTGGGCAACTGGGTCGGGCAGGACTACTTCTCACCGCAGGCCTTCGCCTTCTTCCTGTTCCTGACCGTGATCGCCATCTGCCTCCGCTGGCTCGGCGACGACCGCCCGCGCCCGCGCTGGCTCAGGGCGGGGCTGGCGCGCGTGGCCGACTGGGCCCGCGGGTACGCGCCGCGCTGGCTCGCCCGCAGCCTGCCGGCGCGGCCGGCACGGCCCGCCCGGCGGCACCGCGCGGGGCGGGCGGGCACGCATGGGCACGCTGGCTGGGCGGGCACATGCCGCGGCGCCGGGCCCGCGAGCCGGTGCAGTGGGAGCAGGCGGCCCAGGGCTCGCTGTGGTTCCGGGCGGCCAGGCATGCGCGGCCGGACCGGCCGGAGGACGCGGTTCCGGCCGAAGGCGCGGGGGTGTCGCGCTCGACGCGCCTGGTGCTGGTGATCGCGCTGGTGCCGCTCATGGTGGCGATCGCGTCCAGCCATCAGCTCACCCCGATCATGGTGGTCATCGCGCTCGCCATGCTCGCCGTGTTCCGGCACCTGCGGCCGCGGGTGCTGTTGCCGCTGGTGGCGGCGGCGATCGCGGTCGGCTGGATCTTCTACGGCGGGCTGCCCTGGCTGCAGGCGAACAACTCCCAGGTGTTCAGCGGGTTCGGCGCGCTGTGGGCCAACAGCGCCCAGCACATCGTCGGCGGCGGGCAGGTGTCGCCCGACCAGATCATCGTCGAGTGGGGCGCCCGGTTGCTCAGCGCGGCCATCGGCCTCATGGCGCTGGCCGGCTTCTGGCGTTACCGGCGGCACCGCGACAAGGCGGCCCGCCGGTCCTGGAACCGGGTTGGCCTGCTGGGCGTGGCCGCCATTCCGATGGTGGCGGGCAACAACTACGGCGGCGAGATCATCTTCCGGGCCTTCCTGTTCGCCCTGCCATTCATGGCGGTCGCCGCCGCCGCACTGTTCTTCCCGCGGCCGTGGTCGCCGCGGCGGTACCTGGTCGGCGCGGCCCTCGCCGTCACCACCGTGCTGCTGGCGGGCGGGTTCTTCCTGAGCAACTACGGCACGGACGCGATGAACTACTTCACCCCGCAGGAGGTGACCGCCTCCCAGTGGCTGTACCGGACCGCGCCCGCCGGTGCCCAGGTGATCGCGGTCAACAGCAACTTCCCGTGGGCGTTCGTCCACTACAACCGCTACACCTATACGTTCCTCGACGGCTCGGGGTACAGCAACGACACGCTGCGCAACCCGGTGCAGGAGATCAGCTTCCTGATGAGCCCGCCGTACCCGCGGGTCTCCTATCTGGTGTTCACCCGGAGCCAGGCCGCCCAGGAAGCCATCAGCGGGCCGTGGTCGCCGAGCGACTTCTCGCGGGTCTACAGCACCCTGATGCAATCCAGCGCCTTCAAGACGGTGTACCTGGCCCCGGGAGTCACGATCCTGCGACTGACCCAGCACCACGGGCACCTGGCCCCCGTTGGCGCGCACCCGGCGCCGCACGTGCACCAGCGCGTGCTGCGCCAGCACCGGACGGTGCTGCACCGGCACAAGGCCCGCCCGCCTGGGGCCCGGGCCCGGCTCCGCGCGCTGCGGGCGCGGTACTACCGCCGCCACCACCCGCCGACGATCGGCGGACGGCCGAAGGCGCCCTGATGAGGAGATTGCAGATACGGTCCGTGAGCCCGCGCCGCTGGGTCATCGCCCTGGCCCTGGCGGCCTCGGGATGGCTGGTGCTCGGCATCACCATGCTGACCGGGCAGTCGCTGGCCCGGGCGCCGGCGGTCTTCGCGTTCGTGTTCGTCTGCCCCGGCCTGGCGGTGGTCCGGCTGCTCCCGCTGCGCGATCACCTGGAGCAGGCCGTCCTGGCCGTGGCGCTGGGCCTGAGCCTCACCGCGCTGGCGGCCGAAGGCTTCGCGATCAGCCACATCCTGCAGCCCGCGCTGGTGCTCGTGGCCCTGGCCTCGCTGTGCACGGCCGCGGCCGCGGCCGACGTGGTCAGGGGCTGAACGCACCATGCCAGCACACGACATGCGCGACACCACCGGGGCGAGGCCAGCCCAGGACATGCCACAGCCCGTCCCGATACTGCTGTATCACGCGATCACCGCCGATCCGCCGGCCTGGATCGCCGAGTTCGCGGTCACCCCGGCGGTCTTCCGTGCCCACCTCGACGCCGTGGTCGCCAGCGGCCGCCAGCCGCTCACCGTCTCCCAGTACACCGATGCGCGCAGCGGCGTGATCCCGCTGCCGCCGCGGCCGGTGCTGATCACCGTGGATGACGGCTTCGCCGACTTCGCCGACAACGCGCTGCCGGCCCTGGCCGAGCGCCGGCTGCCCAGCACCCTGTACGTCACCACGGGCGCGTGCGCCGGCCAGCCGCGGGAGACCGTGCTGCCGGACGCCGCCATGCTGCGCTACGCCGACCTGCCCGGCCTGGAAGCCGCGGGGGTGGAGATAGGCGCCCACTCCCACACCCACCGCCAGCTTGACCTGCTGCCCGGGCGCGAGGTGGCGACGGAGTTGTCCGCCAGCCATGACTTGCTGGCGGAGACACTTGGGCACCGGATCCGCAGTTTCGCCTATCCTCACGGCTACTGGCGGTCGCGGGTGCGGCGGCTCGTAGGTAATGCGGGCTTCGACTCCGCGTGTGCCGTTGGCAATGCCTGGAGTTCGGCCACCGATCACCGGCTGGCGATGTCGCGGCTTATGGTCCGGTCCGACCATGATCTCGCTACCGTTGCGTCGTGGCTGGACGGGCCGGGAGCCCACGTCCTGCCGGGCCGGCAGCGGGTACTGGCCTTCGGCTGGCGCCAGTACCGCCGGGCCAGGCAACTGCGAGGGAAGGGGGGGTGGCAGGCATGAGCAACGGCGCGGGGCGGCATCAGCGGGAGAGGGCGCGCCCGCGGGGCCGGCGTGTCCGGAACTCCGCGATCGCGATCGTCCTGGTCGCGGGCCTGGCCGCGGCCGGAGCGAGCCTGTTCGGCGGCCGCGCCAGCGGCGATCAGTGCACCGTCTCCGCCACCCTGGTGCCGAGTTGCGGAGCCTGGTGGGGGATGTACCTGCCGGTCGACGACGACAGCCAGCTGCCGCCCGCGGTGCAGTCGGAGGAGCACTACCTCGGGCGGCCGCTCGACATCGTCGAGCGCTACCACGACATGTCCGTGTCCGATAACGGCATCTTCCCCGACCGGGCCGAGGAACAGATCGCCGGTGACCGCTACCTGCTGTTCTCCTGGGCCGCGGATGTCTGGTCCAAGCACATTCTGTACAAGTGGCGCACGATCGCCTCCGGTGCGCTGGACCGCTCCATCATCGAGCCGGAGGCCCAGCGGATCGCGGCGTTCCACCACACCGTGTTCCTGACCTTCTCGGCCGAGCCCGACGGCGACGTTCCGCAGCAGGGCACGCCCGCCCAGTTCGTCGCGGCCTGGCGGCACATCCACGACGTGTTCGCCAGGATGGGCGTGCACAACGTGATCTGGGTCTGGACCACGGAGGGCTATCTGCCGCACGAGCGGACCATCGCGGCGATGTACCCCGGCAACGCCTACGTGAACTGGATCGGGTACGACCCGTACAACTACTACACCTGCCATCAGGCCAACTGGCTGAGCTTCGCCCAGACGGTGCAGCCCTTCTACCAGTGGCTGACCACGCAGCCCTTCGGTGACAAGCCCGTCATGCTCGCCGAATACGGCAGCGCCGCCGACCCCCATCAGCCGGACAGGGAAGCCGCCTGGTACCGGGGCATCGTCCCGGTCATCCGCCAGATGCCGCGGCTGAAGGCCCTGATCCAGTGGAACTCCTCCATACCCGGATGCCCTCTGGGCGTGCCCAGGAACTCCCCGCGAAGCCCGCGCCTACCGGCAGACGGGCCTGTCCTCATACCTGCTCAAAGAAACCCCCTGACGAGCCGATGAACTCACTCGACGGCACCGAGGTGTGCCGGCAGGCCAGCGCGGAGACGGGCATTACGCCGCTCGGGGCTGGCCGCCCGGCGGTGACAACCCCGGTACCGCGCGATGTCTGGGATTCGCTGCTTCGCTCTGACCCGGCCGCGGTGGTGACCCAGTCGCTGGCGTGGCGGGATGCCGTCTTCGCCGATGGCCGCTACCGGGACGTGAGCCGGTTGTACGAGTTCGGCTCCGGCCGGCGGATCGTGCTGCCGCTGGCGCGCCGCCGGCGTGCCACCGCCTGGACCACGACGACGGCCTCCTGGCCCCGTGACTGGGGCATCTGCGGGCCCATCTGCGAGGACGGGCAGGTCAGCGCGGCGGAGGCGACGGCCGTGCTGGCCGACCTGGCCGGCCGCGGCACCATCGCCGTCGAAGTCCGGCTGCCCGAAGGGGCAGCCGGCACCTGGCTCGCCGCGGCAGGCGGCTATCAGGTCGAGGAGCGTGGCGGTCACGTGCTCGACCTGGCCGGCGGGTTCAGCGAGGTCTGGTCGCACCGGTTCCGCGGCACCGCCCGGACCGCGGTGCGCAAGGCGGAGCGCTCCGGCGTCGAGGTGGAGGTTGACCGGTCCGGCCAGGCGCTGCAGGTGTTTTTTGAGCTTTACGAAAAGTCCATCAGGCGCTGGGCCGCCATGCAGCACGAGCCCGTGGCACTCACCCGGTGGCGGACGATCCGGGCCACCCCGCCCCGGATGCTGGCGGCGGTCGCCGAGCATTTCGGGCAGGGCTGCGAGATCTGGGTCGCCCGGGTCCAGGGGATGCCGATCGCGGCCATCGTGGTGCTCCGGTCCGGATCGAACGCCAAGTACTGGCGGGGCGCGATGGACAAGGAACTTGCCACCCCGGTCCGGGCCAACGAGTATCTCCACTCGCTCGCCATCGAGCAGGCCTGCCGGGATGGATGCCGCTGGTATGAGATGGGGCAGACGCGGCCCGGCTCGCCGCTGGCGTCGTTCAAGGAGAAGCTCGGGGCCACCCTGCAGCCCGGGTACACGCTGCGCACCGAGCATCTTCCGCTCGATGCCGCGCGCCGCCGCACCCGGCGCATGGTCAAGTCGCTGATCGGGTTCCGCGATGTCTGAGGGTCCCGTCCGCACGGCGCGTATCCCGGAGGTCACAATCGTGCGGCTATGTAAACCTTTGGTAAACCTGCGGGGCATATGTCC
Source organism: uncultured Actinomycetes bacterium (assembly GCA_963795785.1). Taxonomy (GTDB): domain Bacteria; phylum Actinomycetota; class Actinomycetes; order Streptosporangiales; family Streptosporangiaceae; genus DASXKD01. Next base: position 34,119 of record CAWCKG010000032.1, on the reverse strand, counting down.
CGTCTTTGTATTGTCGGCTGCTTAGCCGGCGGAGGGGGAGGGGGCTCGTTTGCCCGACGACACAACCGGATATACCGCTGGCGCTGCCCGCCGAGGGGGAGCAGTCACGCCGTGACCGAGCTGGCCCCGCCGGTTCTGGTCGGCAATTTGTACCTGGATGGGCCCCTGCCTGACCTGGAGGGCGAGGGGCGGTATCAGGGTGCGCGCCTGCTGGCATGGCTGCATGGCCGCCCGCTCGGGGAGATCACGCTGCCGCTGGGCGGGCAGCCGGTACCCGCGCAGGCGGCTTGCGGACGAGGTCTGGTCGGTGCTCGGCGACCGCATCGCCAAGCACTGCGCCGATGACGGCATCTCGCCCCCGGCCAGCCTGCCCGTGACCGGCATCACCCTGCCCGGCCAGGTGCGCTGTGCCAGCCGCCGGATGCTCGCCGACGAGCCGAAGATCACGGTGGTGATCGCCACCCGGGACCGCACCGCCAGCCTGCTGCGCTGCCTGGCCTCGGTGTCCCGGCTGAACTACCGGGCGTTCGATGTCGTCGTCGTGGACAGCGCGCCGGCCAGCGACCTGACCGCGCGGACGCTGGCCGGACGCCAGGACTGGCCGTTCACCCTGCGCTACCTGCGGGCGGCACGGCCCGGGCTGGCCCTGGCGCACAACGAGGCGCTGCGCGCGGTCACCGGGGAGATCGTCGCGTTCACCGACGACGACGTCGAGGTGGACGGCGAATGGCTGAGTGCGTTCGCGGAGGCGTTCACCGAGACCGGTGCCGCCTGCGTGACCGGCCTGATCCTGCCCGCCGAGCTGGAAACCCGGGCGCAACTGCTGGTGGAGCGGGCCGGCGGGTTCGCCCGGGGTTTCACCCGGCGCACGTTCACCAGCGACATGCCCGATCCCGAGCCGCTGTTCCCGTTCACGGCGGGCCGGTTCGGATCCGGGGCGAACATGGCCTTCCGCACCGGCTGGCTGCTCAGCCACGGCGGTTTCGATCCGGCCACCGGCGCGGGGACCCCGGCCAAGGGCGGCGACGACCTGATCGCGTTCCTGCGGACCATCGTCGACGGCGGGACGCTCGTGTACGAGCCCGCCGCGGTGCTGCGGCACTGGCACCGCCGGGACTATGAGGGGATGCGCCGCCAGGCGTTCGGCTACGGGATGGGCCTGGGTGCCTACCTGACCGCGGCGGTCTGGTCCAGGCCCCTGCTGCTGGCCGCGATGCTGCGCCGGGCCGGGCCCGCGGCCGTGCACATGCTCGGCTCGCATTCGGAGAAGAACTCGGGCCGCGGCGAGTCGTTCCCCCGCGAGCTGGTGTGGCGGGAACTGGCCGGGGTGCTGGCCGGGCCGCTCGGCTACGCGCGGAGCCGCTGGCGCTACCGTGGCCACCGGCCGCCCCGCCCCGGAGCACCACGATGAGCGTTGCGGAACTGGGCATCCAGACGCGGCAGCGGCTGCGCGGGCTGTACGGGGAGTCGATGCTGCGCACCGGTCACCTGCTGGTCGCGAACTCGGTGCTCAACGCGGGCTTTGGGGTGCTGTACTGGCTGCTGGCCGCCCGGCTCTACGCGCCGGCCGTGGTGGCGGTCAACTCGGCCGCCATCTCGGCGATGATGCTGCTGTCCGGTGCAGCCCAGCTCAACCTGATGAGCGCGCTGCTGCGGTTCGTGCCGACCTCGGGCGCCATGGCCGGCAAGATGATCCGCCGCGCCTACCTGGTCGGTGGCGGCCTGTCCGGCGTGGCCGCGATCGTGTTCCTGTTCGGCCTGAACCTGTGGTCGCCCGACGACCTGGCCGACCTGCTGCAGCCCGGGTTGCTCCGCGATCTCGTTCGTGCTGGCCACCATGCTGTGGTCGATCTTCGTCATGCAGGACAACGCGCTGGTGGCGGTGGGCCGCCCGGGCGGGGTGCCCGCCGAGAACTCCGCCTTCGCGATGCTGAAGATCCTGCTGATCGTCGGGCTCGCCGCTGCCGCGGGCCAGGCCGGGATCTGGTGGTCGTGGTCCGCGGCGATGGCCGTGTGCGTCGGCGGGTGCAGCATCTACCTGTTCACCCGGGCGGTGCCCGCGTTCGTGCGCGCCCATGCGCACGAGCAGGCGCAGGTCGTGACGCGGCGCGACCTGCGCAGGTTCGTCGGGCCTGACTACATAGGTTCGCTGGCCTGGATCGCCTGCACCTCGCTGGTGCCGTTGCTGGTGCTCGACATCACCGGTGCCAACCACTCGGCCGCGTTCGCGCTGCCCTGGTCGATGTGCACCGCGCTGTACTCGGTGCCGACCGCCTTCGGGCAGTCCCTGGTGGCGCACAGCGTGCGCAACATCGACCTGCTGGAGGTGAACTACCGGCGCGCGGTGCAGCACACGCTCAGCCTGCTGGCGCCGGTGGTCGCGCTCGTCGTGGCTTTCGCCCCACTCGGGCTGCGCCTGTTCGGGCCCTACTACGCCGAGCACAGCACGGCGACGCTGCGGCTGCTGTCCTTGGCCGCGTTCCCGAGCGCGGTGGTCAGCCTGGCGGTCTACCGGGCCCGGGTGCTCCGCCGGATGACCGCCGTCGTCGGCATTCTCGTCACGCTGAGCGTGCTGGCGCTGAGCCTGGTCTTGGTGCTGGTGCCCAAGATAGGCGCGGTCGGGGGCGGGGTCGCCTGGCTGGTCGCGCAGTGCGTGATGGCCACCATCGTTGTGGGCAGCACTTTCCTGCCGAAGATCAAGCCCAGGCTGGTGCGGATGCGCCAGGGCGGGGTGCCTGCACACGTGGTGCGGACCGCGATGGCCACCGGGGCCTGGGAGCGGGAGAAGGCGCTGCGCACCGCCTCCGACACTGCGGTGATCATGGTCAAGGTGGCGCAGCGCTCGTGTGGCGTGCTGAAGGTGGCCTCCAGCGACAGCGGCGTGGACAGCCTGTGCCGGGAGATCGAGGTGCTGGGCCGGCTCGACCTCGGAGGAACGGCTGGGCGCGTGGCGGACCCTGCTGCCGGTGCCCTGGCAGTCCGGCGGGATCGGCGGTGGCGGCGCGTTCCTGCTGACCAGCCGGCTGCCCGGGCGGAACCTGGAGCCGGACAAGGCGCACCGCCTCACCTCGGCGGCGTTTCACGCCATCGCGCCGCTGCATAACCTCGAACGGACCGTCCGGGTGGCGGACGACGACCTGCTGCGCTGCTGGGTGGACGAACCGGTGGCGGAGATCGCCAGGGCATTGCCGGAGACCGCCACCCTGGAGCGGATGGCCGCGGGGCTGCGCGATTACCTGGCGGGCCGGCTGGTCACGCTGGGCTGGACCCATGGCGACTTCTACTCCGGCAACGTGCTGGCGGGCAACAACGGCACGGTGACCGGGATCGTGGACTGGAGCCAGGCCAGGGAGCGGGATCTGCTGGCCCTGGATCTGGTGTTCTGGCTGCTGACCGTGCCCGCCCACGGGGAGCCGCGGGCGTTCGGCGCCCGGGTGGCGGCCGGGCTTCGCCAGTTCTGGACCCCGGCGGAGAGCCGCCTGATCGGGACCGTCACGGACGGGGATCCGGTCAGCAAGCGCGCGCTGCTGCTGCTCGCCTGGCTCCGGCACATAGCCGGCAACCTGGAAAAGTCCGACCGGTACGCCGACAGCCTGCTGTGGTCCCGCCGCAACATCGCGCCCGTGCTCCGGGCGGTGGCCCGTGACTGAGCGCGCCGGGACCATCGACTGGGCCCAGAGCCCGCCGCAACCTGCTGGTCCCGCCCCGCTGCTGGTCGCGGACCTGCTCAGCGACGCCGGCACGCTGACCGCGCTGCTCCGCCAGGCACTGCGTGACCAGCAGTGGCTGGACGCGTTCCTGCTCGCGGCCGGGCTGGGCCAGCTGATCGAGGACCGGCTGCACCGCGACCGGCTGCTGCTGAACCGGGCGGCCAGCTACCTGCGGCGCCGGCCGTCCCGGCCGGTGCGCCTGGCCGGGGCCGCCGCCGGCGCCGGGGCCGCGCTGCTGCGCTGCGGTAGGACCCCGGCGCGCCGGCGCCTGAGGCGCGCCCTCAAGGCGCTCACCCCGCTGACCGCAGAGCTCGCCGATCGTGTGTTCGGCCGCGGGGAGCTCCGGGACCTCGCCACCGGGCTGCCCGTCATCGCCGCGGCGGCCAAGGATCTCGGCGGTGACCGGATCCGGGTCCCCGCCTGCTTCCACAGCTTCGACCAGTATCCCGGCGACGTCCGGTGGCTGGCCCGCGAGTTCTGCCGCCAGTGCGCCCCGGGTGGGCTGCCACCCCGCGCGCCGCTGTGCGTGGTCGGGGTGCGCACCTCGGGCAGCTACCTGGCACCGCTGCACGCGGCGGCGCTGCGCGCCGAGGGTGCGACAAAGGTACGGGTGCTCACGTACCGGCCCGACCGGCCGTTCCTGCGGTGGGAGCGGTCCGCGCTCAGAGCGGTCGGCAAGGCCGGCGGCCTGGTGCTGGTCACCGACGACCCGCCGGCGTCGGGTACGTCGCTGGCCACCACGGCCGAGGCGATCGCGGCCGCCGGCGTGCCCGACGCGCGCATCGTGTTCGTGCTGTCCCTGTTCACCGACGCAGAGGAACTGCCCGCCAAGCTGTCCCGCTGGCCCGCCGTGGTACAGCCGCACAGCGAGTGGAGCGTGCGGGGCCGGCTGACGGCCCAGCCGGTCAAGCAGGCCCTGGCCGGCCTGGTCGGCCCGGATATAGAGATCGGCGCGGTCCAGCCGCTCTGGCTGCCCGAACCGGCCGGGCAGCGCGGGCACGCGCGTGGCGTGTTCGCCGTCCAGATGCTCGACCACCGCACCGGCGAGATGACCCGCAGGCAGATCATGGTGGAGGGCGCGGGGCTGGGCTACCTCGGCCGGCAGAGCATCGCCGTCGCCCGCGCCCTGCCCGGGCAGGTCCCGCACCTCTACGGCTTCGCCGACGGGCTGCTGTACCGGGACTGGCTCCCGCGTGGGCCAGCCAGCCTGCCGGCCGACGAACTGGCCAGCACCATCGCTGGCTACGTCACGGCCCGCCAGGCCGCGCTGCCCGCGGCCGCGGCCACCGTCGACCGCCTGGCCGGCCGGGACCCGGTCTGGGAGGTCACGGCCCGGCTGCTGTCGGCGCAGTACGGGCGTGCCTCGATGCCGGTGCGCCCGCTGTTCCTGGAGCGGTTCATGCGGCGGCTGCTCGCCCACGACCACCCGACGGTGATCGACGGCAAGACCGACCACCGGCACTGGCTCACCGACCCGGATACGGGTGCGACCCGCAAGGTGGACTTCTACCAGCGCGGCTTCGGCCATCTCGGGCTCGCCAGCTACGACCCCGTCTTCGATCTCGCGGGTGCCGCGGCCGACCCGCCGGCGCCCGGCTTCGAGGCGCGGCTGCGGCGCGCCTACCAGCACATCAGCGGGCAGTTGGTGGACGCCGAGCGCTGGCTGCTCTACCGGCTTGCCCAGCTCTGGCGGCTGCGCCGGGCCGGTGACCTCGACCCGGACCACGCGGGCCAGCGGGCGGCCGCCGCCATTCACGACTACCTGGCCGGACTGTACCTGCGCGGCCTTGCCCCGGCCACGGGCTCGTTGTGCGCGATCGACCTCGACGGCGTGCTGGAATGCGACGCGCTCGGCTACCCCGTCACCTCGCCGAGCGGTGCGCTGGCGCTGCGGGCGCTGATCGCGCACGGCTACCAGCCGGTGCTGGCCACCGGCCGGTCGGCGCCCGAGGTCCTCGACCGGTGTGCCGTGTTCGGCCTGGCGGGCGGGGTGGCCGAGTACGGGGCGGCTCTCGTGTGTGACGGCGACACCGTCGACCTGCTGCCCCCGGCCGGGCGTGCGCAGCTGGAGGCGATCCGCGAGGAACTGTCCGGCCTGGCCGGCGTGCACCTGGACCCGCGATACCGGCACACGGTCCGGGCCCGGGCGGCGGGCGGCGGCCCGCTGCCCGCGGAACTGCTCGCGGGCCTGGCGTCGGCCGCTCAGCCCGGGGTGCGGGTGGTCCACGGCCAGGGCCAGACGGACTTCGTCTGGGCCGGGGTGGACAAGGGAACCGGCCTGCGGGCCCTGGCCGCCCTGCTGTCCCAGCCGGGCTGCGCCCTCGCGGTCGGTGACTCCGAGTCGGACCTGCCGCTGTTCGAGTGCGCCGTGCTGGCCCGGGCGCCGCGCAACGCCCGGCTCGGCACCGGCGGCACCGGGATCCGGCAGACCAGGCACGGCTACCAGGCGGGCCTGCTGGACGCCTGCGCCGACCTGCTCGGCCACCGTCCCGGCGAGTGCCCGGCCTGCCACCCGCCCGCCTTCGCCCCGCGCACCAAGGCGATGCTGGCGCTCCTGGACCTGCGCGCGAACGGCCTCGCCTCGGTCCCTGGGCGGACCATCACCGCGGTCAGGTGGCTGACCAAGAGGAAGGCCCTGTGACCGGTACCGGCGGCGGTCTGTGCCGGGGTTCTGACCCGGGGTCACCGCCCAGTCCACCCGATCCGTCGCCTTAAGATCATCAGGTATGCGCGTACTTGTAACCGGCGGTGCCGGTTTCATCGGCTCTCACATCGCAGACGCCCTGCTGGCCAGGGGAGACGACGTTCTCGTGCTCGATGACCTGTCGTCGGGCCTGCCCGGGAGGCTCGAACCGCAGGTTCCGCTGCACAAGATGAGCATCACCGACGCCGCGGCGCTCAACGACGAAGTGGCGGCGTTCGGCCCGGAGCTGATCTGCCATCTGGCGGCGCAGATCGACGTCCGCGCCTCCGTCGAGGCGCCGGCGGCGGACGCTGGCGTCAACATCCTGGGCACGGTCAACCTCCTGGAGGCAGCCAGGCAGGCGGGTGCCCGGGTGCTGTTCGCGTCCACCGGAGGTGCCCTCTACGGGCGCGAGGCGCCCATCCCCTCCCTGGAGGATGTGCTGCCGCTGCCGGAATCGCCGTACGGGATCGCGAAGTACTGCGCGGAGTGCTACATCGGCCTGTACAACCGGCTGCACGGGACCCGGCACTCGGTGCTGCGGCTGGCCAACGTGTACGGGCCGCGGCAGGACCCGGCGGGTGAGGCCGGGGTGATCACCATCTTCTGCGCCAGCGTGCTGGACGGCCGCGAGCCGACCATCTACGGCGACGGCACGCAGACCCGCGACTACGTGTACGTGGGTGACGCGGTCCGCGCCTTCCTCGCGGCGGGCGACAGTGGCCGCCCGGGCACCTGGAACATCGGCACCGGTGTCGAGGTGAGCGTGCTCGACCTGGTGGCCATCATCGGCGTCGTCGCCGGGCAGGGCATCCGGCAGGCGTTCGCGCAGGCCCGTCCCGGTGAGCTGCAGCGCAGCGCCGTCTCGACCGGGCGCGCCGCCAGCGAGCTGGGCTGGCGCTCGGCCATGCCGCTCGCCGAGGGCGTGCGCCGGGTCTACCAGTGGATCTCCTCCGGCGCCCCCGACCGGGCGCCCTGCTAGCCCGGGGGAGCGACCCCCCGGAACCCCGTGGCGCCGATGGAACCTGGCGAGGCGTGCCGGGCGGTCGCCTCCGGGCCAGCGCTGGCCTTGGGCCAGCGGGGCCCAGGGGTCGTCCCCGGGGCTGATACCGCACGGAGCACCGCCGGAACGGGGCTAGGCTGTCCCGCATGTCCCGACCCGATGGCCGCAGCGCCGATCAGCTGCGAGAGATAAAGATCACGCGCGGCTGGCTGGAGCACGCCGAGGGCTCAGCGCTCATCGAGTTCGGCGCCACCCGGGTGCTGTGCGCCGCCAGCGCCACCGAGGAGGTGCCGAGGTGGCGGCGCGGCAGCGGCCTGGGCTGGGTGACCGCGGAATACGCCATGCTGCCCCGGGCCACCAACACCCGCGGCGACCGGGAGTCGATCAAGGGCCGGCCAGGGGGCCGCACCCAGGAGATCTCCCGCCTGGTCGGCAGGTCGCTGCGGGCCTGCGTGGACGCGAAGGCGCTCGGCGAGAACACCATCATCATCGACTGTGACGTGCTCCAGGCCGACGGCGGCACCCGCACGGCCGCCATCACCGGTGGCTACCTGGCGCTGGCCGACGCGGTCGGCTGGCTGCAGGGCCGCCGCCGCTGCAAGGGTGACCCGCTCGTCGCCTCGGTGGCCGCGGTCAGCGTCGGGATCGTGGACGGCGAGCCCCGGCTGGACCTGTGCTACGAGGAAGACGTCGCCGCGCAGACGGACATGAACGTGGTGTGCACCGGGGACGGCAGCTTCGTCGAGGTCCAGGGCACCGCCGAGCGGGAGCCGTTTGGCCGCGAACTTCTGGACGAGCTGCTGGATCTCGGCGTGGCCGGGTGCGCCGAGCTGACCCGGCTGCAGCAGGCCGCGCTGGGCTCATGACGGACGCCGGCCTGATCCTCGCCACCCGCAACGCCAAGAAGCTCGCCGAGCTGCGGCGCATCCTGGCGGCCAGCAGCGTCGACGTGAGCGTCACCGACCTCAGCGAGTACCCGGACATGCCCGAGGTGGCCGAGACCGGCGCCACGTTCACCGAGAACGCCCTGCTGAAGGCGCGGGCGGTCGTGGCGCACACGGGCCACCCGGCGGTCGCCGAGGACTCCGGGCTGTGCATCGACGCGCTGAACGGCATGCCCGGGGTGCTGTCCGCCCGCTGGGCCGGCGGCCACGGGGACGACGAGGCGAACCTGCGGCTGGTGCTGGCCCAGCTTGCCGACGTGCCCGCGGACCGCCGCGCGGCGAACTTCGCCTGCGTGGCGGCGCTGGTGCTGCCGTCGGGCAGGGAGCATGTCACCGAGGGAACGGTCAGCGGCCGGATCACCGACGCCCCGCGCGGCACGAACGGGTTCGGCTACGACCCGATCTTCGTGCCCGCCTCGTCCGAGGAGACCACGGCGGAGACTGAGCCCCGAGGCCAAGGATGCGATCAGCCACCGCGGCCGCGCGCTGCGCGCCCTGGCACCGGTCATCGCCGCGCTGCTCGGCGGGTAGCGCGGTCCCTGCCCGCCCGCCGCGCTGTCCGGCGGCGGCACCGGTACGGTAGTCGCCAAAGACGTGTTCGTCCCGGAGGAGGGAGCGCGGGTGAGCAGGCTGGAGCCGGGCGACGAGGCGCCGGATTTCACGCTGACCGATGCCGACGGCAAGCAGGTGACCCTGTCGTCGCTGCGCGGCCAGCAGGTGATCGTGTACTTCTACCCGGCGGCGATGACGCCGGGCTGCACCAAGGAGGCCTGCGACTTCCGGGACAGCATCGCCTCGCTGGCCGCGGCCGGGGTGACCGTGCTGGGCATCTCCCCGGACGCGCCCGCCAAGCTCGCCAAGTTCCGCGACCGCGACGGGCTGAACTTCCCGCTGCTGTCCGACCCGGACCACAAGGTGCACGAGGCCTACGGCGCCTGGGGCGAGAAGAAGCTGTACGGGAAGACCATGGTGGGCGTCATCAGGTCCACCTTCGTGGTCGGCGAGGACGGGAAGATCTCCCGGCCCTACTACAACGTCAAGGCCACCGGCCACGTGGCCCGCCTCCGCCAGGACCTCGGCCTGTAGATGCCTTTCCCTTTCCCGGCCCGCTCGGGTACGGAGAATTGTCCGACCCTCGCGATAATGTCGGCCTATGCCGTACAAATACAAAGAGAAATACACCCGCGAACTGCTCACCGAGGCCGTGGCGAATTCTTTCAGCATCTCCGGTGTGCTTCGCTACTTAGAGATTCCCTTGGCCGGAGGCACCCACGCCCATATCAGCCGCAAGCTCAAGCAGTTCGGCATCGACACGTCGCATTTCCTGGGCCAGGAGCCCACATGCGGACAGCCGGCCTTCTGCGCGGCGACTCCTCCGGAGCAGGCTCTGGTTGCCCGCGCCCCAGGCTCACGGCGGCCGAAGCCGCACCTGCTGCGCCGCGCCCTGCGCGAGAGTGGCGTGCCGTACGCTTGCGAGGCATGCGGCATCGAGGCCGAGTGGAACGGCAAGCCGATAATATTGCACGTGGATCACATCGACGGGAACTGGCTCGACAACAGGAAGGAGAACCTTCGCTTTCTCTGTCCGAACTGCCACTCGCAAACTCCGACATTCGCAGGTAGATTCAAGAATAAGAAGGGGCCGTAGCCCAATCGGCATGAGGCGCAACGTTTAGGTCGTTGACAGTGTGGGTTCGAGTCCCACCGGCCCCACAATTTAATGCATAATACAAATAATGGCCCCGAGCCCGCGACCGGGTTCGGGGCCTTCGCAACTGGCGCAACGCTTGCTCACGACGAGTTCAAGCCGGTGGTCCGGCACGTGTCGCGGTCTTCGCCGGCCGGTTGATTGCCTGGATGTTTCCCGGCCCGCGATGGTGTGGGGAGCTGGCGCATGCCGCGGGCGAGTGTCGCTGCGGCCGCGACCCCGCACATGATGCCGGTGAGGATGAGCAGTGTCGTCTGGGCGCCGAACGCCGCGGCGAGGAACCCGCCTGCCAGGGCCCCCAGCGGGATGGAACCCCACGTGACCAGGCGTGCCGCGCTGCGTACCCGGCCGAGCAGCCGGTTCGGTGTCACCTGGTAGACGTGGCTGGTGACAACGACGTTGAATGCCGGGGCGGCAAACGACCGGACCCCGGAAACGACGCCGAGGCTGAGGGCGTTCGGCAGCAACGCGAGAATGCCGATCTGCGCGACCCACAACCAGCTTGCTGCAACGGCCGGCGGATGAACAGCAGCGCGACGAAGGACACCAGTAGGTCACCGCGTCGACCAGGAAGGGCAGCAGCCAGGCGGCGCTGAACAGCACGCCACCGAGCGGCTGACCGACCACATCGGCACCTTGGCTCTTAGCCTGGTTCTGCGCGATCGCCGCCGGCACCTGTTCCTCGGTCACCAACTGCGGCAGGGCCGCGCCTTCGGCCAGGTCGAACAGCACGAACAAGCTGCCCTCGATCAGCGCGGCGGCGATCACTTGCGCCACGCTCAGCCAGCCCAGCGCGACGGTGATCGCGATGCTGCCCAAGGCGACCGCGCGACCGGCATCGCAGGCGAGCATCGTCCGCTTTCGGTCCCACCGGTCGATGAACGCGCCCGCGGGCAGGTACAGCAGCAGGAACGGCAGCGTCTGCGCGAATCCGACGACGCCGGCCTTGGCCGGAGAGTGCGTCACCGCCAGCACCAGCAGCGGGAACGCGATCGAGGTGACTCGGGTGCCCACCGTGGACACCACCTGGCTGCTCCACAGCACCATGAAGTCGCGATTGCGCCGCAGCGGCACCGGGCCCGCCGCGGGCGGCCGCGTTGCCGAGCCAGCCGTGGACTGAGGTGCACCCCCGGCCATGTCCTGCCTGCCGCCTCCAAACGCGCCGCGCGCCCGCTCGCCACGCAGCCACGCGTGAACAAGATCTGCATCCTGGACGTGGCCGGTCAGAAACTGACCATCCACACCTCATAGTGCGCATGCGGGGCGGGCGGGTTAGCCCCGGCGGGGCTGCGGCTGGAACCGCTCGAAGCTGGGCGATAAGGTCCGCTTACGTACATGAGGAGGCGGGGGATGTCGTACGGGGCAGACGGCGGAGATGAGCCGGTTCCGCCCGGCGGGATGCTCGCGTCCGAGGCGGAGCGGGAACGTTGCCAGGCCGTGCTCAAGCAGGCCTTCGAAGACCAGCGCCTGACCCAGGACGAGTTCGAGTCCCGGGTCGGCTCCGCTATTTCCGCGCGGACGCTGGATCAGCTCGCGGCGCTGACCCGCGACCTGCCTGCCCCGCTTCCGGCCGCCACCGCTGCGCCCTCCCGGCGGCCCCGCGCGCTCTGGCTGATCGGCGGGATCGTTGTCGTCGCCGTGGTGGCGGCGCTCTTTCCGCTGCTCTCGGCGCTCAACTCCGCGTCACCACAGCAGAGCAGCGCCGCTCCGGCCAAGGCGGCCAATAACCACAGCAACCCCAAGACCACGCTGAGCGGCCCGGCCAAGTGCCCGGTGGGCACGTCGGCGACGGCGCTGACCATCGCCAACGCCCTCGCCACCAACCCGATCTACGTCGATCCGGCGTCCTCGCTGCTGACCGCGGCCCAGGCGGGCTGGCGGGCGGAGATCAACCAGGCCGATCCCGGCCGGATCCGGATGGCCGTGCTGACCAACGCGACGCTGAGCCAGGGCGGGGGCCAGCGGTCGCTGGCGAACGCGATCTCAAGCTGCCCGGGCGACGCGGCGGGTGTCACCCTGGTCACCAACGACCGCTCGACGTATCTCGTGACCAGCTACACCAACTATCAGGGGACCTCCCAGGCGGTGGGAGCGGCGCTCAACACGCACGGCAGCCTGGCCGCTGGCCTGCGGGACGCGGTCAGGCGCATGGCAACCATCGACCCGGGCAGCTAGCCAGGCGATCAACGCGGCAGGCCAGGCTCGCCCGCCGAGCGGATCCGGGCCCTGGGGCCGGGACTGGCCCCGGCGGTGCCGCCGGGGCCAGGCCCGCAGGTTACTCGGCGCGCAGTGCGGTGGCGGTCCTGGTGGCGGCGGCCCAGCTGGCCGGGAGCAGCGCCCCGGCCACCGCGATCGCCAGGCCGGCCAGGGCCAGCCCGGCGACCTGCCAGACGCCGTACACGTTCAGGAAGCTGGCGGGGAGGCCGACGTTGGCGGCCGCCGCCATGGCGGGCAGCACGTGGTGGTGCACCGCGATCCCGGCCGGGACCGCGATCAGGCCCGCCACCAGCCCGGTGCCGGCGACCCAGCAGATCACCATGGCGATGGTCTGCCGCGGCGTCATCCCGATCGCCTTGAACACCCCCAGGTCGTGCACCCGCTCCGTGGTGTACAGCACCACGGTGTTGAGCACGCCGAGCCCGGCCACGATCGCCAGCAGCAGCGTCAGGGTGCCGATCAGGCCGAGGATGATCGGCAGGCCCTTGTCGTGGTGGTTCGGCATCACCATGTACGCGGGCCCCAGCCGCTGCTGCAGTGCCTGCGTGTAGGCGGCGGCGGAGGTGCCGGGGCGCAGCGCGACGTCGTACATGCCTGGCGCCTGCCCGGGCTGGCCCGGGCCAGCGTCTGCCAGTCGGTGACCATGGCGAGGCCGTTGTTTTGGGTGTCGAAGGCCTCGCCGACGATCTTCACCGGGACCAGCCGGCTGCCCGAGACGAGCGTGACGGTGTCGCCGACCGACTTGCCGGTGTCGGTGAGGAACCCGGTGCCCACGACCGCCTGGCCGGGGCCGGTGTACCAGTGCCCGCTGATCATGGCGTAGCCCGTCCAGGCCGCGTCGCCGTCGAAGGCGGTCACGTCGACCTGCTGCGACAGCCCGGCCACGCTGACCTGCTGGTCGGTCTGGGCGACGTACCGCAGGGTGCCCGGCTGCGCCCGCAGCGCCGCGGTGACGGCCCGCTCCACCTGGGCCGGCGTGGGCGGCTTCCCCTGGCCGGGCGGCGCGGCGCCCGGCCCGCCGCGCTTGCCCGCCCTGACATGGACGGCGCCGCCGCCCCGAAAGACGCGGATGCCGCCGGGCCCGCCGATCGGCACGAACACCTGCACCGGTTCGGCGCTCGCGTGGTCGACGCCGTTCACGACGCGGTTCAGCGACGCGCCCAGGCCCACCGCGAACGTCACCGCGGTGGCACCGAGCACCACGGCGGTCAGTCGTGATCGCGGTGCGGGCCGGGCGGGCGAACGGGGCCGCGAGCCCGATCGTCACCGGCCGGGGCAGCGCCAGCCTGCCCAGCAGCCGGTGCGCGGCATAGCCGCGGCCGGTGCGGGGCGCGCGCCCGGCGGCGATCGCCTGCGCCGCGCTGAACCGGCCGGCCCGCAGCGCCGGCAGCAGCGCGGAGATCCCGGTCAGGCAGCACATGGCCAGCGGCACGGCCACGTCCACCCACGTCGGCACGCGCAGCGCGCCGACGCCGTACACGTTCGCGGTCTGGCCGAGCACCGGCACGGCGAGCAGGTTCCCCAGCACCACGCCGGCCAGGCACCCGGCGATCGCGGGCACCATGGCCTGGCTGGTGTAGGCGGCCAGCGACCTGGCCGGGGGTGAAGCCGATGCTCTTGAGCACCCCGATCCTGTGGTACCCGGCCACCACCGCGGCGCTGACCACGTTGGCCACGATCAGCGCGGACAGCGCCAGGCCGAGGACGGCGAAGGCGACCACGAACGGCACGAACGGGGCGATGTTCGACGACTCCTGGGCCTTGATCGCCAGGTAGGACTCCGTGCCGGTGACCGCCCCCGCGGGCAGGGCCGCGGTGACCGCGGCGACATCGGCGCGGATGGCCGTGGCGGTGCCGGCGTCACGGAACCGGTACTGCATCTGCGCGGCGGGCGTGGTGCCCGGCGCCATCAGCTTGGCGATCTCGCTGGGCAGCACCCAGCCGCCCGCCGAGCTGTCCACCGAGTCGGCGATGCCGACGACGGTCAGCGTGACCTTGCCCGCCGCACCGGGCATGGTGAGCTGCGTGCCCAGCGGCACCGAGACGCCGTTGCCGGGGCTGGGGTCGCTGGCCAGCACCAGCTGCCCGGGCCCGTCCGCCCAGTGCCCGGACTGCAGGGTCAGGTCGTCGACCGGGCCGCCCGGCGCGGCCCGCCCGGCCACGAGCATCGTCCCCCAGGGCAGGCCGCCGCCCGGCCCGGACTGCTTGGGATTGACGGTCACCTCGGCGAACGGTCCCGCCGCCGCGGTCACCTCGGCCAGCCGCCCGGTCGCGGCCAGCTCCGCGGCGGTGGCCCGGGCCGGGTCCACCACCGCGATCACGTGCGCACCGCGCTGGGCCGCGAACGCGTGATCGAACGGCGTGCTGGAGTCCGCGACGAGCGCCAGGGCCAGCACGCAGGCGCCGGTGGACACCAGCAGCACCAGGCCGATCACGATGGTCTGCACCCGCCGCCGGGCCAGCCCGCCGGCCGCGGCGCGGGCGACCGGGCCCGGCCTCATGGCCGCACCTGCGCCCCGGCCAGCCCGGTGACGCTGCCGGCGGCGTGGGCGGCCGGGCCCCCGCTGATCCGGCCGTCCACGATGTGCACCGTGCGGCTGGCATAACGGGCCGCCAGGTCCGGGTTGTGGGTGACCAGCACCAGGCTCTGCCCGGAGGCGTTCAGGTCCAGCAGCAGCGCGCCGATCTCCTCGCCGGTGGCGGTGTCCAGCGCCCCGGTCGGCTCGTCGGCCAGCAGCAGCTCGGGCCGGTTGACCAGGGCCCGGGCGATCGCCACCCGCTGCCGCTCCCCGCCGGAGAGCCGGCCCGGGTAGGCGTTGCGGTACCGTTCGATGCGCAGCGCCGCCAGCAGTTCGCCGGCCCGCGCCCTGGCCTGGCCGCGGCGCATCCCGGCGAGCTGCGCGGGCAGCAGCACGTTGTCGGCGACGGTCAGGTCGTCGAGCAGGTTGAAGAACTGGAAGATCATGCCGATACGGCGCCGCCGGAACCGGGCCACCCCCGTCTCGCTGAGTTCGTCCACCCGCTCCCCGGCCACCGTCACCGTCCCGCTGGTCGGCTTGTCCAGGCCCGCGATGAGGTTGAGCAGCGTGGACTTGCCGCTGCCCGACGGGCCCATCACCGCCACCGCCTCACCCGGCGCGACGTCCAGGCTCACTCCGTCCACGGCGGGCTGGCCGTCGTTGTCATAGCGCTTGGTCACGTTGTCGATTCGCACGAGAGCATCCATGAGCCGCACCGTAGGCGCGGGCGGGGCGGCGCGGGCGTCCGCCGCCGGATGCAATCGCGGTACCGCAGCCGGCCAGGCGGGCACCCGGTCATCCTCATGGCCGACCTCGCTACATAACGCGGCGGACGCCCCGGCACCCCGGCCGGGGCGATACTGGCCTGGTGAGGGAGCGCACGCTGGCGCCGATGCGGACCTGGCTGAGCCAGGCCGTGGCGTTCGCGCGGTCGGCCGAGCCGCGGGTACCGCTGCCGCGGCGTGCCATCGTCACCGACATCGTCATCGCCGCGGCGGCGCTGACGGCGTCGCTGCTCGTGGTGCGGTCCAGCCTCTCCGTCTCCGGTCATGCCGCGGCGTACTTCCTCGACCCGGCCACCGGCCGGTTGTTCGCCCAGCACCTGTCGTCGTTCGTGGCGGTCGGGAAGCGCGCCTTCCCGGCGATCCTGCTCACCACGGCGCCGCTCGCCGTGCGCCGCCGGTACCCGCTGAGCGCGTTCCTTGTCGTCCTGCTCGGTGCGGTGGTGGCCCCGCGATACGCGACGGCCGTGACCTTCCTGGCGATCGTGTTCGCCGGGTACTCGGCCGTTGCCTACAGCCGGTTCCGGGGTGCGGCGCTGCTCAGCATGCTCCCCGCGGGCCTGCTGGTGGGCCTCAGCTACTGGAACGCGATTCCGACGAACCTGACGGCGAGCCCCGTGCCGGCGACGGCGGGGCGTCCCGGGCCCCTCCCCCCGGGCGCGGGGATCACGGTTCAGTCGGGGGCACAGTGGCGGCTGGCCGGGCTCGTGACCGCGTTCTCGCTGGTGCTGATCGCGGTCGTCGGCAACGCGATGCAGGCGCGGGACCGGATCCGCCGGATCCGGGCCGAGCACGCGGCCGCCACCCAGCGGGCGCTCGCCGAGGAGCGGGCACACCTCGCCAGCGAACTGCACGACGTGGTGACGCACAACGTCAGCGTGATGATCGTGCAGGCCGGCGCGGCCCGGCAGGTGCTCGCCGCCGACCCGGCCGAGGCCACGGCCGCGCTGCTCGCCGTGGAAGCCAGCGGCCGCGCGGCCATGACCGAGCTGCGCCATCTGCTCGGCCTGCTCAGCCCGTCAGGCACCGGTGAGGTGCCGGCCCTGGACGGCGCCGAGGCTGGCCAGGACCTGAGCCCGCAGCCGGGCCTCGGCGCAGCTCCAGCCGCTCATCGACCGGGTGACCGCGGCCGGGCTGCCCGTCGAACTGCAGGTCGGCGGCGTACCGCGGGTCCTGCCGCCAGGCCTCGACCTGGCCGCGTACCGGGTCGTGCAGGAGGCCCTGACCAACGTGCTCAAGCACGCCGGAAAGCCGCGGACCACGGTCCGGCTCGACTACCGGGAAACCGAGCTGATGGTCGAGGTCGCCGACGCCGGGCGGCCCATCCCGGCCGCGGGGCCCGCGGTCACCACCGTGCCCGGGTCCGGCCGTGGCCTGCTCGGGCTGCGCGAGCGGCTGGCGCTGTACGGGGGCGAACTGGACGCGGGGCCCCGGCCCGGTGGCGGCTGGCTGGTCCGGGCCCGCCTGCCGGTGGACCCGCCGGCCGGTAACGGCGCGGAGCAGCCCGCCGGCGGCTTCGCGTCCCGGGCGGCGGAGCAGCGGTGACCGGGACGGATGGAACACCGGTGACCCGAGGGACGACCGGGACCGCCCCGCGTGGTGATCGCCGACGATCAGACCCTGGTCCGCGGCGGGTTCCGGATGATCCTCGGCGCGGCGGGCATCCCGGTGGTGGCCGAGGCGGCCGACGGCGGGCAGGCCGTGGCCGCCGTGCTCAAGCACCGGCCGGACGTCGTGCTGATGGACATCCGGATGCCGGAGATGGACGGCCTGGAGGCCACCCGCCGGATCCTCGCCGCCCCGGCCGGGCGCGACTGCCGGATCATCATCCTCACCACGTTCGACCTCGACCAGTACGTCTACGCGGCGCTGACCGCGGGCGCCAGCGGCTTCCTGCTCAAGGACGTCACCCCGGAGCAGCTCGTCGCCGCGGTGCGGATGGTCCGCTCCGGTGACGCCCTGCTGGCGCCGTCGATCACCCGCCGGCTCGTCGAGCGGTTCGCGCCGCGCGCGGACGCCCCGGCGGCCGTGCCGCCAACCTGTCCGAGCTGACCCCGCGCGAGCTTGAGGTGCTGCGGCTGCTGGCCCGTGGCCTGAGCAACGCCGAACTCGCCGCGGAACTGACCCTCAGCGAGGCGACGGTCAAGACCCACGTCGCCCGGATACTGGCCAAGCTCCAGCTTCGCGACCGGGTCCAGGCGGTCGTGCTGGCCTACGAGCCGGGCTGGCCGGCCCCGGCGCCGCCGCGACCAGGCCGCCGGCGCAGTGACCAGTACTTACCCGGGGGAGCACTGCGTTCCCCCCCGGGCCACCCCCGCCCCGCTCTGGCCGGAACCACCCCGCCTACGACCCCCGCACCAAGCTCCTGGCCGCCATCCACGGCGAGCCGCAGCGCCGCGCCGCCTGGCCGTGACGCGCCCCCGCCGGTGGCGTGTCACCCCCGGCCTGCGGCGCTGGCGACCACCACGTCGCCCGCGGTCGAGGAGATCACGCGTGGCCCCGGAGTCGACCAGGACCGGGGTCACCGCCGTCCGGGCGCTCCCGTCACCGACCTCCCCGGCCTTGTTCGCGCCCCACGCGTAGACATCCCCGGTCGTGGTCAGGGCGTAGGAGGTGGCACCGCCGCTGGCCAGCACGGCATAGCGCACTCCGGCGGGCGGCCGGATCGGCACCGGCGACGGCCGCACCCCGGTCTGCCCGTCGCCGAGCTGGGCGAAGCTGTCATCGCCCCAGGCGAACAGGGAGCCGTCCGACAGCATCACCAGCGTCTGGCCGTTGTCCGCGCCGGAGCCGCCCTGGGCGACCTGGGTCACCGGCGCGGGGTCGGGCAGGCGCACCCGCACCGGCACCGCGGACGGCTGGCCGATGGTCCCGTCGCCCAACTGGCCCTGTGTGTCGTAGCCCCAGTCGAAGTACACACCGTTGGCCAGCAGTGCCCCGGCGTCGTTCCAGGAGGACACCAGGGCCCGTGACCGGCTGGCCGCCCAGGCCCGTCACCGGCACCGGGGATTGGCTGCTGCGCTGGCTGCCGTCGCCCAGCACGCCGTACGGGTTGTCGCCACAGGACACGACCCGGCCATCGGTGTCGTAGACGGCGTGGCCGTCGGCACCGGCCAGGGCGGTCACGCCGGTGAGCGGAAGCTGGACGGGCACGTCATGCGGCTGGGCGTTGCCCAGGCAGAGCGATCCGCCGTGGTTGGCGCCCCAGCCCCAGGCGTTCCCGTGGGTGTCCACCGCCAGGCCGGTGTCGTAGGGCATGGCGTCGGTCAGGTATCGACGCGATCCGCACCCCCGGCGGGAACCGCACCTGGACGGCCGTGTCGAAGGAGTTCATCGGTGCTGCCGTTGCCGAGTTCCCCGTCGCCGCCCTGACCCCAGGCCCACAGCGTGCCGTCGGTCAGCAGCGCGTACTGCGTCGAGTTGGAGGAGCCCACCTCGGCCACCGGGCCGGGTAGCCGGATCGCCGTCGGCGCCCGGCGCACATCCTCGTTACCCGGGGGATGGTTGCCAAAGAAGAACCCCCAATGGTCGGCCTGCGCCGATGGAATCGCGACCCGGTGGGCGCCCGCGTGGCGGCGACAGCCGCCGTGCCGGTGACCAGCGTGGCGGCCAGGCACAGCCCGGCGGATAGGGCCAGCCCCGTCCGCCGGTGCCGGCGGGGACGGCACCCGGTGGCGTCCGGCCGGCCCGGTAGGGGCGTGCAGGCGTGCTGAGATGGCGAGCGGTGCGGGTCGTGCATGGATGGCCTCCTGGGCCCGGGCCGGGAGCGGCCACGCTGGCCCTGGCACCGGGCTGCCTGCCGTGGCCCGGTGCCGTGCCGCGTGACGCACTGACGTTCGGGGGCCGCAGGGGATCCCCCGTGTGCTTCCGGGCAGACGCTACATCGGCGAGGGCCGGGATCCCCGGTCAAATCACCAGATTCGCCACGAACGGTCACTGGTTGCGCGGCGGTCACCGAGGCGCGCCGCCGGCGGATCGACAGTTTGACAGGCCGAGGATAACCGCTATCTATTTAGATAACCGTTAGGTGGTGGTGGTCTTGCAGGACGTGGTGCTGGCGCTGCTGGCCAAGGAGCCCTCGCACGGGTACCAGTTGCGGGCCCGGCTGAGGCAGGCCCTCGGCCCGGTCGGCGAGGCGATGAACGCCGGCCAGATCTACGTCACGCTGGGCCGCCTGGAAAAGGCCGGCCTGGTCGCGTGTGAGCGCGAGCCGGGCCTGCCCGACCGGCCGGACCGCAAGGTGTACGCGCTGACCGCGGCCGGGCAGCAGCGGGTGGCGGACTGGCTCGCCGAGGTGAGCTGGCCGCGCCCGGACCTGGCGGAGTTCCACCTGAAGCTGGCCGCCGCCGCGGCCGCGGGCCTGGCCGACCCGGTGACGATGGTCGGCGCAACGCGCCGCGAACTGCTGGCCCGGCTGCGCGAGGCGCAGCGGGCCGCGATGGCCGAGCCGGACGGGTCGGGTGCCGGGCTGCTGCTGGAGGGCGTGGTGCTGCGCCTGCAGGCGGACCTGCGGTGGCTTGAGGCCTGCGAGCGATATTGGGTCGACTGGAAGGGCGAATGATGAGCGAGACCGGCAGTACCGCCATACTGCGCGCCCGTGAACTGCGCAAGAACTATGGCAAGGACGACGGGCTGGTGCGGGCGGTCGACGGGGTCGATCTGGACGTCGCGCCGGGCGAGACCGTCGCCGTGATGGGGCCCAGCGGCTGCGGGAAGTCCACCCTGTTGCACATGCTGGGCGGCCTGGAACGGCCCACGGCCGGTGAGATATGGCTGGCCGGGCGGCGCATCGACCAGCTCGGGGAACGGGCCCTCTCCGGGCTGCGCCGCGACGGGGTCGGCTTTGTGTTCCAGGCCTTCCACCTGCTCGACGAGCTGACCGCGGTCGAGAACGTGGAGCTTCCGGCGCTGCTGGCCGGCAGTTCGGCGCGGGCCGCCCGGCGCCGGGCGCTCGACCTGCTGGACCGGATCGGCCTCGCCGACCGGGCCAGGTACCAGCCCGCCAGGCTGTCCGGCGGGCAGCGGCAGCGGGTCGCGATCGCCCGCGCGCTGGCCAACGAGCCGCTGATCGTGCTCGCCGACGAGCCCACCGGCAACCTCGACAGCGCCGCGACCCTTGACGTGCTGCGGCTGTTCGACAGCCTGCGGGAGGCCGGGCAGACCCTGGTCGTGGTCACCCACGACACCAGGATCGCGGCCACCGCGGACCGGATGATCTCCATGCGCGACGGCGCGTTCGTGGAGGAGACCAGGCTGACCGGCGGCACCACGGGCACCGGCCACCTGGCCGCGCTCGCCGGGCTGGACGGCTGAGCCATGGGCCGGATCAGGGTCATCGCCCGGCTGGTAGCGCGCGACCTGCGGCGCCGCCGGGGCGAGGCCGTGCTCATGCTGATCACGATCATGGCCGCCAGCGCGGCGCTCACCCTCGGGCTGATCCTGCACGGCGTCACCAGCCAGCCCTACGCGCAGACCCGGGCCGCGACCAGGGGGCCGGACGTGGTGGCCAACGTCTTCCCGAACGGGCCGCACGCGCCCGTGTCCGTGCGCCAGATGGCCGAGCTCACCGCGCTGGACCACGCGCGCGGCGTCACCGCCCACAGCGGGCCCTACCCGGTCACCTGGGCGCTGCTGCGCGCCCACGGCATCACGGCGAGCGCCCAGGTGGAGGGCCGGGACGAGGCCGCGGCGCCGGTGGACCAGCCGAAGCTGACCCAGGGGAGCTGGGTGCGCCCCGGCGAGGTGGTGATCGAGCGCAGCTTCGCCGACGCGCTCGGCGTCGGCGCCGGAGCCCGGATCACCCTGAACGGGCGGCCGTTCCGGGTGGCCGGGGTGGCGGTCACCGCCGCCTTCCCGCCCTACCCGGAGATCTGCTCCACCGGCTGCATCATCGGCACCAACCAGATGGCTGCCAACCAGCCCGGCCTGGTCTGGACCACCCGTGCCGCGGCGCGCGGCCTGGCCACGACGGCGGAGCCGCTGACCTACTTCCTGAACCTCAAGCTGGCGCACCCGGGCAGCGCGGACGCGTTCGCCTCCGCGCACAACTCGCCGAGCCAGAGCGCGCCCTCCCTGATCGGGTGGCAGGACATCAGCCAGCATGACGCGAACGTGGTGCAGAAGGAGCAACTGGTCATGATGGTGGCGAGCTGGCTGCTGTGCCTGCTCGCGGTGGCCAGCGTCGCGGTGCTCGTCGCCGGCCGGGTGGCCGACCAGATC
Organism: uncultured Actinomycetes bacterium; assembly: GCA_963795785.1. GTDB lineage: Bacteria > Actinomycetota > Actinomycetes > Streptosporangiales > Streptosporangiaceae > DASXKD01. The sequence continues at coordinate 12,334 of CAWCKG010000032.1, read as the reverse complement.
CGCCGGGTGGGGCTGCTCAAGGCGGTCGGCGCCACGCCGGGCCTGGTCGCCATGGTGTTCCTGGCCGAGTACCTGGTGCTCGCCCTGCTGGCGGCGGCGCTCGGGCTGGCCGTCGGCCGGCTCGTCGCGCCGCTGCTCACCAGCGCGGGAGCCGGCCTGCTCGGCACCGCGGGAGCGCCGCCGATGACGCTGGCCACCGTCGGCGTGGTGGCGGCCGTGGCGCTGGCCGTGGCGGCCGTCGCCGACGCTCTTCCCCGCGGTGCGCGCGGCCCGGACCAGCACCGTGCCCGCCCTGGCGGACGCGGCCCGGCCGCCGCGGCGCCGGGGCTGGCTGGTCGCGATCTCCGCGCGGCTGCCGGTCTCGTTGCTGCTCGCCCTGCGGCTGGCCGGCCGCCGGCCGCGCCGGGCCCTGCTCTCGGTGTTCAGCGTGGCCGTCACGGTCAGCGGGATCGTCGCGGTCCTGATCGTGCACGCCCGCGAAGACCAGAGGTTCGGTGCCGCCTCCACGCTGGCCGACCCGAGGATCGAGCGGCTCAACGAGGTGCTGATGGTCTTCACCGTGGCGCTGGTCGCCCTGGCCGCGGTCAACGCGCTGCTCATCACCTGGGCGATGGTGGTCGACGCGCGGCGCTCGTCGGCGGTGGCACGCTCGCTCGGCGCCACGCCCGCGCCAGGTCAGCGCCGGGCTGTCCGGGGCGCAGGTGCTGCCCGCGCTGGCCGGGGCCCTGCTCGGCATCCCGGGCGGCATCGGGCTGGTCGAGGCCGTGCGGAAGAACGGTTCGGTGCTGACCATCCCGCCGACCTGGTGGCTGGCCGCCGCCGTGATCGGGACCGTGGTCGTGGTGGCCGCGCTCACCGATGATCCCGGCCCGCATCGGGGCCCGGCGATCGGTGGCCAGCGTTCTGCAGGCTGAATAACCGCGCAGTGCTGCCCGGGGGGCGACCCCCGGAACCCCCGCTGGCTAAGGCCCCGTTCCTCCGTCACGGGGCCTTAGCCCTGCTGGCTCGGGGGCGGCGAGCCAGCGGCCCGGCGGCCAGCCGGGCCGCCTGCGTCACCAGGTAGTCCCGCTCGCGCAGGTTCGTGGTGCGGGCGGCGGCGGCCTGGAACTCGGCGGCCGCGCCGCCGGTGTCGCCGGCCTGCTCCAGCAGGTGGGCCCGCACCGAATGCAGCCGGTGGTGGTCGCCGAGCCGGCCGCCGAGGCCGTCGAGCAGCGCCAGGCCCGCGCCCGGGCCGTGGGCCATCGCCATGGCGACGGCCCGGTTGAGCGTGACCATCGGGTTGCCGGTCAGCGCCTCCAGCCGGTCGTACAGGGCCAGGATCCGCGGCCAGTCGGTGCCCGCATGGCTGGCGGCCTGGTCGTGCAGCGCGGCGATGGCCGCCTGCAGCTGGTACTCGCCCGGCTCGCCCTGGCGCAGGGCACCGGTGAGCAGCGTCAGGCCCTCGGTGATGCGCTGGCGGTCCCAGCGGGACCGGTCCTGTGCTTCGAGCGGCACCAGTTCGCCGCCGGGCCCGGTGCGCGCGGGGCGCCGGGCGTCGGTCAGCAGCATCAGCGCGAGCAGGCCGGTGACCTCGGCATCGGCCGGCCGGGCGGCGTGCACGCCGCGGGCCAGCCGGACGGCCTCGCCGGACAGGTCGGTGCGGGCCAGGTCGGGCCCGTCGCTGGCGGCGTAGCCCTCGTTGAAGATCAGGTACAGCACGTGCAGCACCGACCGCAGCCGCTCGCCGCCACCGCCCGGCGGCGGGAGCGTGAACGGCTCGTCGAAGCCCTTGAGCTTCGCCTTGGCCCGGCTGATCCGCTGCGCCATGGTCGCCTCGGGGACCAGGAACGCGGCGGCGATCTCGCGGGTGGTCAGGCCGCCGACGGCCCGCAGCGTGAGCGGTATGGCGGCACCCGGGGACAGCGCCGGGTGGCAGCACATGAGCATGAGCGTCAGCGTGTCGTCGTGCGCCGGGACCGGTTCGGCCGGGGCCAGGGACCAGGATGCGGCGATCTCCTCCCGCCGCCGCCGTGCCTCGTCGCTGCGGTACTGGTCGGCCATCTTCCGGGAGGCCACCCGGATGAGCCAGGCGAGCGGGTTGTCCGGCGTGCCGCCGGCGGGCCACGTCGTGGCGGCGGCGAGCAGCGCCTCCTGCACCGCGTCCTCCGCATCGGCGAAGTGGCCGTACCGCCGGACCACCGCGCCGAGGGCCCGCGGCGCCAGGTCACGCAGCAGGTCCGCGGTGCCCTGGCTCGCCGGTCACATCTCGGGATCGGGGGCGCTCATCACCGCGCGCACCTCGATGGGCAGGCGGACCGGCGCGCCGTTCGCCCCCGGGGCAGCGGAGATCATGGCCGCGATCTCGACGGCCCGCTCGGCCGACTCGACGTCCACGATCCGGTACCCGGCGAGCAGTTCCTTGGACTCGGGGAACGGGCCGTCGGTGATCACCGGGGCGCTGGTCCCGTCCGAGGTCACGAACTTCGCCTGCTCGGGCCCGGCCAGCCCCTGCGCGTCGACCAGTTCGCCGCGATCGAGCAGTTCGGCGTTCAGCGCCTGCTGGAACTCGATGTGCGCCGTGATGTCGGCCGGGGACCACTGGGTCATCGGCGGGCAGTCCGTTCCCGCGGCCCCGTAGTTCTGCAACAGCATGTACCGCATCGCCTCATCCTCTCCGATCCGGCGGCCCGTGCCGCCGGTCATTGAGACGTCGGAGCCGCCTGCGGGTTCTCGACATCGGGCCGCGACCCGTACGGCGGGGCGAAGATGACCAGCAGGGACAGGTCCCCGCGGACGTCGGTGAACTTGTGGTTCTCGCCGGCCGGCACGAAGATCACCGAGCCGGGACGCACCTCCGCGGTGCCCGAGTCCGTCACGAGCGTGGCGGCGCCGGCCTGCACCACGTAGATCTCGTCCTCGCGGTGCGGCTCCTGGTCGTCAAGACCGCCCGCCGGGATCGAGTAGGTGCCCACGCTGAGATCCGCGCTGGCCATGTGCTCGGCCCAGTGGTTGGGCTCGCCGCCCGTAGCCGGGCTGTACCGCCCCGCCCCCTCGATGACCTGCATCCCCATGATCCCTTCGTGCTGGCTATCGGCCAGGGCTCACGTAGCGAGCCCTGGCCCGGGCAGTGGGTCGTTGACGAAGGTGCCCCGGCCATGCATCGTCACGATCAGGCCCGTCGCGCAGGATCTCGCATCGACTTGCGCATGGTGCCGTTGCCACCCCGTATTCGCTGGCCATGTCGCGCTCTGGCGGGCAGCGATGGCCGGGCTCAGTTCCCCGGCCTCGATGCGCGCCGCATGTGCTCGGCCACCTGGACGTACATCAGCCGCAGCGGCGACGGGCTGAACCGGCACCTTGCCATGCAGAGCAGGCTAAAGGTCGCTTGACCAGCAGAAACGTTCAGTAGCCTTTCAGAAGGCTTAGCAAGCTCTCTATACTGCTGTGAGTGGGCTTGAGTAGAGCGCTGGGTCACCGGGCAGCCGAAGGGAGCTACGACGATGAGCACCGTCAGCCGAGCGGGACAGGATGGCCCCGCTACCACGTTCGATCCGGGGGTGGCGCATCCGGCGCGGGTGTACGACTACTGGCTCGGTGGCAAGGACCACTACCAGGCCGACCGGGACGCCGCCCAGGCCGTTACCGCGCACCGGCCCCGGGCCGCCGCCGGTGCCCGGGCCAACCGGGCCTTCCACGCCCGCGCCGTGACCTACCTGGCGGCCGACTGCGGCATCCGGCAGTTCCTCGACATCGGCACCGGCCTGCCCGCCCCGGACGCCACCCACGAGATCGCCCAGGCCGTGGCACCCGACTGCGCGGTCGCCTACGCCGACAACGACCCGCTGGTCCTGGTCTACGCCCGCGCCCTGCTCACCGCGCGCCCCCCGGGCCGCTGCGGGTACGTCCACGCCGACCTGCGCGACCCGGCCGCTCTGCTGGCCCAGGCGTCGGCCACGCTGGACTTCACCCAGCCCGTGGCCGTGCTGCTGCTGGCCATCCTGCACTTCCTGCCCGCCGCCGACGACCCCGCCGGGATCGTCGGCGCACTGGCCCGCGCGTTAGCGCCCGGCTCCTACCTGGCCCTCTCGCACCTGACCGCCGACTTCGCCCCCGACCAGGTCGCCGCCGCCGTCGGCGCCTACAACGCCGCCGTCCCGGCCGGGTGACCGCGCGCAGCCACGCCGAGGTCACCGCCCTGTTCGGCGGCCTGCCGCTGGTCCCGCCCGGCGTGGTCCCGGTCACCCAATGGCGCCCCGCCCCCGCCACCGCCCCACACCACCGTGCGCCGACCTGTACGCCGGGATCGCCCGCACCCCGCCGCACGCCTGCGCCAGCACCACCCGCCTCGGCGTCCTCATCGGATAGCCCGCGCCTGTCAAAACCTCCGGCGATCATCCCGTTACCGGCCCTCTAGTCAATTCCCGCACCCGCTAATGCGACATTTCGCCGATGCCATGAACTGCGTCACACTCCGAGGATGGGGCTGGTTCTACCAGCAACCACACAGGAGGCGCTCATGACGATCCGGAAACGTGCGGGCAGGATTCTCATCTTGGGTGCCGTGGCGGCGCTCATGGCTGGCGCCGGCGCCGCCCCGGCGCTGGCCACGGACGTAGTCTTCAACGTCAGCCCGGGCGGCTCCTTCGGCGGCCCGCTCTCCAGTCCGGCGGTGACCATCAGCGATACGGCCACCGGAACGACGATCACCTGCCCGGCCAGCTTGGTCAAAGGCGTGATCACGGGCGGGACCGGCCTGTCCGGAACCCATCTGGGCAGGCTGGTGTTTGTCTCCTTCGGTAGCTGCGTCGACAGCGCCGCCTCGGTCACGTTCACGGTGACCGGTCCCAGCACGACTCACCCCTGGTGGTTCAACGCGACGAGCTTCGCCGCCGCGTCACCACCGCGAGTATCAACGGGATGCATCTGCGTCTGCAGGGTTCCAACGGCTGCGTTGTCGTCGCCGATCACACCGGTGCCGGCAGCTTCAACGGCAAGGCGATCGGGCACTACACCAACGGCACTCCTCCGACGCTGCAGATCCAGCCGCGCCGGCCCGGGCCTGCGCGCCTTCCCGAACGCCACGTGCAACAGCGGCGCTCGCCGCCACCCCGGTCAACCTGTCGGACCCCGATCACCATCGCCGCGACCTACCACATCACCAATAACCCGCAAACGATCACCTGACCTGGCAGGGCACCGCTGCCACCGTGCCCCTGGGACTGGGACTGGGCCGCCGTCCCAGGGGCACCCAGGGCTCCCGCTCAGCGGGTCGTGTAGAAGGGAACCCCGGCCAGGGGGTGCATCGAGTCGTCCCCCGCCGGTGCGGCCTTCGGGCAGAACCCCTGCGTGATGCCGGTGGACTGCCGCTGGGCCTGGCCGGGCGGATAGGCGTACAGGCGTGGCTTTCCACCGGCGATCAGGTCGGCTCGCACCGCCCGGTGTTTCTGGCGTTCCTCACCGTCCACGTGCTCGCCGCGCCTCACCGCCGTGGTCACCGGTGCGGTCGCGCACTCTCCCGCAAGGGAAGCCCCCGCCACCGGCCAGCAATCACCCGTGACCCGGAAGGGCCAGGTGCGCAATCACTGAGCGGTGCCCGGCCCCCCGGCGCGCCGGAGCTGCCGGTCAGGCCCTCTGCCCGGCCGCGAGTCGGCTGGGCGGCTGGTTTGGCCGCCTGGATGATTGCGGAGTGCAGGCCCGGCTCGGCCTGGTGGGTGGGTGTGATGCTGATGCCGGTGAACCCGGCGGCTTGCAGCAGATCGGAGTATTGCCGCTGGGTGAGGGCACCGCTGACGCAGCCGACCCGCTGCTCGGCGTCGGCGAGCCGGGCGGGGTCGATGCCTTCGTCGGCGATGACGTCGCTGACGCCCAGCCGCCCGCCGGGGCGCAGCACCCGGAACGCTTCGGCGAGGACGCGGGGCTTGTCGGTGGACAGGTTGATGACGCAGTTGGAGATGACCACGTCCACGTGCCCGTCGGGCAGCGGGATGTCCTCGATGTGGCCGTGCAGGAACGTGGCGTTGGTGACGCCGGCCGCGGCGGCGTTGGCGCGGGCGAGGGCGAGCATGTCGGGGCTGGCGTCCAGGCCGTAGGCGGTGCCGCCGGGGCCGACCCGGCGGGCGGACAGCAGCACGTCCAGGCCGCCGCCGGAGCCCAGGTCCAGGACGGTCTGGCCGGGATGCAGGCCGGCGATCGCCAGGGGGTTGCCGCAGCCGAGGCTGGCACGCAGCGCCCCCTCCGGGGCGCCGTCGGTTCCGGCGTAGGCGGCGGCGCCGAAGCCCCCGTCGGTGAACGCGTCCGGGTCGCAGTCGGTGATGGCGGTCCCGGCCAGGGCGGTGCGGGCCAGGCCGGAGTAACGGGCGATGACAGCATCCCGGTTGCGGGAGGCAGGGTTGCTGGCCACTGGGACTCTCCTTAGGACTGGGCGGGGACGGGCGCGGGGCGGCCCATGACGATGTCGGCGGCGGTGGGGAAGCAGTCCACGCAGGCGTCGTTGATCCGGTAGTAGGTGGCGGTCCTGCGGTGCTCGGACAGCAGGAACCGCACCTCGGCCAGCACCTTGAGGTGCGCGGACACGGTGGACTGGACCACGTCGACGGCGGCGACGATCTCGCCCACGTTCATCGGCGTGCCCCGGCGGGCGAGCAGCGAGACGATCTGGATCCGGGTGGGGTCGGCGAGCGCCTTGAACCAGGTGGCGTACTCGGCCGCGGTGGCCCGGTCAAGAGGCTGGGCAGATTCGTTCATCGTCTATCGACGATAAACGATGAAAGCTCGCGAAGGGAAGCCCGGGCTAGGGGGCCGGGATCCCCGATGAGCGCGCCGAGGCTGGCCAGTGCCTGCGGTGCTGGCCCGGTAGTAGACCCACACGCCGCGCTTGTCCCGCTCCAGCAGGCCCGCCTCGTGCAAGACCTTCAGGTGGTGGCTGATCGTCGGCTGGGTCAGGTCGAAGGCGTCGTTCAGGTCGCACACGCACGCCTCGCCGCCGGGGTGGGAGGCCACCAGGGACATCAGCCGCAGCCGCACCGGGTCGGCGAGCGCCTTCAGCAGCGGCGCGACCTGCTCGGCCTGCGCCTGCGACAGCGGCTCGGCGGACAGCGGCGGGCAGCAGGCCGCCGTCCCGGCCGGGTCCAGCAACGGCAGAGACTTCGGCATGCATCTATATTGACAGCTATCGATGCCTGTGGCAAGCTCAGGGAGACCAAGACATAGACACTCATCTAAGTCTGGGACTCGGAGGTTCTCATGCCCAGCCGCGTGCAACTCGCCCTGAACGTCAACGACATCGAGGAGGCGGTCGCCTTCTACACCAGGCTGTTCGGCGCCGAGCCGGCCAAGCGCCGCCCCGGGTATGCCAACTTCGCCATCGCCGACCCGCCGCTGAAGCTGGTCCTGCTGGAAAACCCCGGCCAGGGCGGCAGCCTCAACCACCTGGGCGTCGAGGTCCCCGACGCGAGCACCGTCGGTGCCGAGCAGGCGCGCCTGGCCGGGGCGGGCCTGGCATCTTCCGGCCAGGGCGAGACCACCTGCTGTTACGCCGAGCAGGACAAGTTCTGGGTCCAGGGCGCGCCCGACGGCGAGGCCTGGGAGATCTACACCGTCCTGGGCGACAGCCAGACCTTCTACGCCGAAGGCCACGGGGAGGCAGTGCTGCGGCGGCACCGGCCAGCCCGGCGAGCCGGCGGTCTCCCACGACGCCCCCTGCTGCTGACAAGCCAAGCGCGATCCCTGCCCCGGCCCGGCAGACCCAGCGGGCCGGGGCAGGCGGTTGTCCGCGGCCCGTGCTGGCACGGGCCCGGCCGCGGTTCAGCCTGCTCGGGCACTGACAGCAGGGACGGCCATGCGTTCCAGCGCGGCGGGCACCAGCCGGTAGTAGACCCAGGTGCCGCGCCGCTCGCTGGTGATGATCCCGGCTTCGCGCAGCACCTTCAGGTGGTGGCTGATGGTGGGCTGGGTCAGGTCGAACGCGGTGGTCAGGTCGCAGACGCACACCTCACCGCCCTGATGGGCGCCGATCAGCGACAGCAGCCGCAGCCGCACCGGGTCGCCGAGGGCCTTGAACACCTGCGCCAGCCCCGCCGCCGCGCTCTCCCCGATCGGCTCACCGGACCAGCGGGACCGAGCACTCCCGCGGCATCCGCCGGGACTACCGGGAGAAGATCCAAAGCTGCCCGGCCTGGCTGCATAGACATGCTTCTATCTTGACGCTTATCTATCCAGGCTGGCAAGCTGAGGCCGCTCTGTATCGACACTTATCAATGAAGAGGGCTGGATGGGAGCCGAGGACCGGGTGGCTGGCGGGCCGGGCAGGCCGGGGGGCGGCTGGGCCGGCGGTCAGGCGGTGCTGTGGCGGCGGCTGCTGGCGGAGTTTCTGGGCAGCGCGTTCCTGGCCGCCATCGTGATCGGGTCCGGGATCGCCGCGCAGCGGCTGTCACCCGGCGCGACGGGGCTGGAACTGCTGGAGAACGCGGCGGCGACCGCGGCCGGGCTGTTCGCGATCATCTTGATGTTCGGCCCGGTGTCCGGGGGCCATTTCAACCCGGTGGTGTCGTTCGCCGACGCGGTGTTCGGCGGGCTGTCGTGGCGGGACGCCGCCGGCTACCTGCCCGTGCAGGTGGCCGGGTGCACCGGCGGCGCGGTGCTGGCGAACGTGATGTTCACCCTCGCCTGCGGTGAGCATCTCCACGAAGCACCGGGCCACCCCGGCGCACTTCCTGTCCGAGATCGTGGCGACGCTGGGGCTGATCGTGGTGATCTTCGCGCTGACCCGGTCCGGGCGTGGCCAGTTGGCCGCGGCGGCGGTCGGCGCCTACATCGGCGCGGCGTACTTCTTCACCTCCTCCGCCAGCTTCGCCAACCCCGCGATCACCATCGGCCGGATGTTCTCCAACTCGTTCGCCGGCATCGCCCCCTCATCGGCGCCGCCATACATCGCCGCCCAGATCATCGGCGGCGCCCTGGCCGTGCTGGTGATCCGGGCGCTGTACCCGCGGCTCGCCCCGGCCGACGCGGCCGACATCATCGTCCCGCACCACTATCAGGACCCGGCCGGGCCGCTGCGGCCAGCGACGGCGCGGCCGCCCCGCACCCGCCCCGGTAACCCGACCACGAGGGAGCCTGGAATGCACCTGGTCATGATCGGCGGCAGCGACGCCGGGATCAGCGCCGCGCTGCGCGCCCGCGAACTGGACCCGGGCGCGGAGGTCACCGTGGTGGTCGCCGACGCTTACCCGAACTTCTCCATCTGCGGCATCCCCTACTACGTCTCCGGCGAGGTCACGCACTGGCGCAACCTCGCCCACCGCACCAGCGCGGACCTGGAAGCCACCGGGATGCGGCTGCGGCTGGACACCACCGCCCGCCGCATCGACCCCGGCGCCCGCAAGCTGCTGGTCACCGGCCCGGACGGCGCCGAGGACGTGCTCGGCTACGACAAGCTGATCGTCGGCACCGGCGCGGTCCCCATCCGCCCCCCGATCGGCGGCCTGGCCGGCCCGGCGCGCTCGGCCCGGGCGACGGGGTGCACCTGCTGCACTCGATGGGGACACGTTCGCGGTGATGCGCACCCTCGAAACCGCCGCCCCGGCCACCGTGGTGATCGTCGGCGCCGGGTACATCGGCCTGGAAATGGCCGACGCCCTGACCACCCGGGGCCTGCCGGTCATCCAGATGGAACAACTCCCCGAAGTGCTGCCCACCGTCGACCCGGCGCTCGGCGCCCTGGTCCGGGCCGAACTGGAAAGCACACGGCGTCGAAGTCCTCACCGGCACCGCCGCCCGGCAGATCACCCGCGCCGCCCCGGGTGAGGGCGGGCGGCTGCGCGTCGACGCCGAAGCCGCCGACGGCACAGCGGTCACCCGGCTGGTGGACATGGTCCTGGTCGTCGTCGGGGTCCGGCCCGACACCGGCCTGGCCGCCAGCGCGGGCGCCACGCTGGGGTTCAAGAACGCGATCGCCGTAGACCGGCAGATGCGCACCAATCTGCCGGACGTGTTCGCCGCCGGGGACTGCGTCATCACCCACCACCGGCTGCTCGGCGAGACCTACCTGCCGCTGGGCACCACCGCCCACAAACAAGGCCGCGTCGCCGGGGAGAACGCCCTCGGCGGGCACCGGGAGTTCGCCGGCAGCCTCGGCACCCAGGTCGTCAAGATCTTCGACCAGGCCGCCGCCCGCACCGGCCTGCGCGACCACGAAGCCACCGCCGCCGGGTTCGACCCGCTCACCGTGCAATCGCAGGCCGATGACCACAAGGCCTACTACCCCGGCAGCCACCGCATCACCATGCGGGTCACCGGCGACCGTGGCACCGGCCGGCTGCTCGGCATGCAGCTGTTCGGCCACCGCCACGCTGAGATCGCCAAACGCATCGACATCGCGGCCGCCGCCATCTTCCACGGCATGACCGCCGACGCCGTCAGCGACCTCGACCTGTCCTACACCCCGCCGCTGGGCAGCCCATGGGAAGCCGTCCAGATGGGCGCGCAGGCGTGGGAGCGCCACACCAGCCAGCACTAACCGCCCTCACATGTCATCGGAGGAACCCGATGCCCGGCCACCTCGTCAAGGCTCACCATCCACCAGGCATCGTCGCCAGCACCGCAGCCGCGGTCATTGCCGTGGCCCTGAGCGCGTGCACCTCCACCGCGACCGGAGCCGGTGCCGCACATTCATCCACCGCTGCTGCCAGGACCGCGTCTGCGTTCACCATCACCGGGGCGGGTTCGACGTTCGACGCGCCGTTCTTCAGCCTGGCGTTCGCCAAATACCACCAGCAGCACCCCGCGGTCACCATCCGCTACTCCGCCGTGGGCAGCGGCGCCGGCATCGCCGCCTTCACCACCAAAAAGGTGAACTTCGGCGCCTCCGACGTGCCACTCACCACCGCCGAGCAAACCGCCGCCACCGGCGGCCCCGCCGTCCAAGTCCCCGTCGACCTCGGCGCCGAAGTCGTCGTCTACCACCTGACCCTGCCCGGCGGGGGCAGGCTGCACCTCACCGGTCCAGTCATCGCCCGGATCTTCCTCGGCCAGATCACCAACTGGGCCGACCCCGCGATCACCACCCTCAACCCCGGCATCAACATCCCCAGCGAGCCGATCACCGTCGTCCACCGCTCCGACGGCAGCGGCACCACCTACATCTTCAGCAGCTACCTCGCCACCATCAGCCCAGCCTGGGCATCGAAAGTAGGCACCGGGAAGACCCTCCACTGGCCCGCCGGCATCGGCGCCGACGGCAACCCTGGCGTCGCCAGCACCGTCGCCGGCACCCCCGACTCCATCGGCTACGTCGAACGGTCCTACTCCAAAGGCCCCATCCTCACCTACGCGGCCATCCGTAACCAGCCGGCCGTTACGTCATCCCATCCACCGCATCCATCGCAGCCGCAGCCGCCCAGAAACCCGGCATCACCCCCACCGACTTCGCCATCGTCAACGAACCCGGACCCAACAGCTACCCCATCTGCGGCTACAGCTGGGCACTCATCTACACCCACCAGCCCAGCCAGGCCACCGGACAGGCACTAGTCACCCTCATGGACTGGCTCACCCACACCGGCCAGGCTTACGCCGCCGCCACCAGCTACGTCCCCCTCCCACCCAAGATCCAGGACCTCGCCCACACCACCCTCCAGCAGATCACCGGCCCCAGCGGAACCCACCTCCTAGGCTGACGACCATCCGGTTACGCCGCGAGCGCGGTCGCCAGGGCATGCGGCTACTCGCCGACCGTGCCGTCGATCGCCTCGCGGAGCATGTCGGCGTGCCCGGCGTGCCGGGCGGTCTCCTCCAGCAGGTGCAGCAGGACCCAGCGCAGCGAGAAGCGCCTGCCGTCGCTGAGCGGGGCCACAGCAAGCTGATCCAGTCCGTCGGCCTGGGCCGCCGCCTGGCGGCTCCGCTCGCAGGCCTCCCGGTAGCGCTGGCGCAGCTGCTCCGGCTCCAGCTCCGCGCTGGTCCGGAACTCCCACTCCGGGTCGGCGTCGAAGTCGACGCTGGCCCACGGCTCGCGCAGCGGCAGGCCCAGGAACCGGCGCTCCATCCAGCTTTCCTCCACCAGCGCGAGGTGGTAGAGCAGGCCCGCCAGGGTGAGCGCCGACGGCGCGTGCCGCCGGGCCATCTGCTCCCGGCTCAGCCCCTCGGTCTTGGCCAGCACCGTCTGGCGCTGGAAGTCCAGGTACTGGCCGAGCGTCTCGCGTTCGCCGCCTTCCGGGCTGGGCTCGGTCCTCGCCACCCGGCCCAGGAAGCCGAGCACGCGCTGCATGAGCAGCGCCGCGGCGGCCTCGTCGTAGGCGGGCAGGCTGCTGTCGGTGAACAGGTGCTTGTCGCCCGGGTACAGGAACAGCTCGGCGGCCCA
>CAWCKG010000031.1:0-159386 GCA_963795785.1 uncultured Actinomycetes bacterium | reverse complement strand
GCCGGGTGACGCCCCGTCCTGGGGCCTGCCAGTGGCCGGCCCGCGCGCCGCGGCGGCGCCGGTACCCGGCACGGCCCGGGCGCAGTCGACGAATAGCTGGTGCAGGTCCCGCACCGCCCGGGTCCGGGACAGCGCGCGAAGCCGCTGGATCACGAGCTGGACACCGGTGCTGTCCCCCTCGATCGGGCGCCAGGTGATCACCCCGCGCTGTTCCAGCGGGTCGCCGATGACGCTGAAGTCGGGCAGGACGGTGAGGCCGAGGCCCTCGGCGACCATGAGCTTGCCCATCTCCGCGCCGTCGGTGGAGTAGGAGAACGCCGGCGTCTGGTCCTGCAGCAGCCGGTGGATGTAGCGGTGCATCACGTAGCCGGACCGCATCACGATGAGCGGCCCGGCCCGGAGCGCGCTGATGGGTACGGCAGCCCGGCCAGCCAGCGGACTGTCGTAGCGCATGCACACCACAGGCCGGCCGCGGAGCAGGGTCGTGGTCTCAAGCTCGGGCGGCCGGTCGTCGCCCTCCAGGTAGTTCACCAGGCCGAGGTCGATAGCTGCCCTCCAGGATCGCCCGCTGGATCTGGGCCTGCTGTGCGCCGATCACCTCGACCTGGGTCGCGCGGTGGATCTCCCGGAACAGCCGGATCGCCGGGGCCAGCAGCGGCACCGTGGCGGTGTTCACCGTGCCCACCCGCACCTGGCGGATGCTCTGCCGCTGCTCGCCGGCGCTCTGCCGGAGCCGGTCGACCGAGTCGAGGACGGTGAGGATGTGCGGCAGAAGGTCGCGGCCCGAGTCGCTCACCCGTGACCCGTGGCCGGCCGCGCTCCAGCAGGTCCATGCCCAGTTCCCGTTCCAGGCTGCGTACCGCACCGCTCAGCGCCGGCTGGGAGATGTGCAGTGCCTCGGCGGCACGGCGGAACGACCCCAGCCGCGCCACCTCGGCCAGGTACTCCAGTTGCTCAATGCGCACGGGGAGCATCCGATCGCTCGGCCGTCGACTAAGTATAGTTTTTCGATCGGTTTGATAGTTTTACCTTATCACGCCCTCGGAAATCGGTATTGGACGGCTCCGCGGGGCACCTACGCATCCTGGAGTCCTGACAGGTCCGAGCGGACCGGGACCGAGGAGGCCGGCACATCCATGGGAATCGTCCTCCACTGGTTCCTGCCCACCAACGGCGATTCGCGGACCGACCTGAGCCTCGGGAACGCGGTCGGGATCGCGGGCAGCCGGGTGACCGAGGGCGGCACCGAGCGGGCGCCGGACATCGGCTACATCGGCCAGATCGCACGATCGGCGGAGCAGCTTGGCTTCGCCGGGGCGCTCACCCCGGTGAGTTCCTGGTGCGAGGACGCGTGGATCATGACCGCCGCGCTCACCCAGGTCACCGAGCGCTTCAAGTTCCTGGTGGCGCTGCGGCCCGGGCTGCTGTCGCCGACGCTCGCGGCGCACATGGCCGCCACCTTCCAGCGCATCTCCCGGGGCCGGCTGCTGCTGAACATCGTGACCGGCGGTGACGACGCCGAGCAGCGCCGGTTCGGCGACCACCTGGGCAAGGCCGAGCGGTACCGGCGGGCCGGTGAGTTCCTGCACATCCTGCGCGAGCTGTGGACCGGGGAACCGGTCGACTTCACCGGTGAGTTCCTCGACGTCCGCGGCGCGCGGATCGTCCCTGCCCGGTCCTGGCCGGACATCTACCTCGGCGGCTCGTCGGCCGGCGCGCTTGACGTCGCGGCCCGGTCACGCCGACGTCTACCTGACCTGGGGCGAGCCGCCCGGCGCGGTCGCCGAGAAGCTCGACGAGGTGCGCGAGCGCGGCCAAGGCCGCCGGGCGGGAACTGCGCTTCGGCATCCGGCTGCACGTCATCACCCGGGACAGCTCGGCCGGCGAGGCGTGGGCGCAGGCGCAGCGGCTGCTCGACGGGCTCGACCCCGCCGCGATCGAGCAGGCCCAGGCGATCCAGCGTGCCTCGGGGTCCGAGGGCCAGCGGCGGATGGTCGCGCTGCACGGTGGCCGGACCGACGCGCTGGAGGTTTCGCCGAACCTGTGGGCCGGTGTCGGCCTGGTCCGAGGCGGCGCGGGCACCGCGCTGGTCGGCAGCCACGAGGAGGTCGCCGACCGGATCGCGGAGTACCACGGCCTCGGAATCGACGAGTTCATCCTCTCCGGCTACCCGCACCTCGAAGAGGCCTACCAGGTCGGCGAGGGCGTGCATGCCGATCCTGCGGCCCCGCGGGCTGCTGGCCGCGCCGGACCCCGATCACGAAGCCCTGGAGGTTACCCCGTGACCACCCATCCGACGACCGAGCCGCTGCGGTTCGGCCCAGGTGCCGCGATCGCGCCCGGGCGCCGGATCGCCCCGGCGCCCGGCGATCGGCTCCGGTGCCGAGGCGATCAGCGCCGCGCGCGAGTACGCCGCCTCGATCGCGCCCGGGGTGATCGAGCGCGACCGGTCCGGCGCGGTGCCCGCGGCCGAGCTGGCCGCGCTCGACGCCAGCGGCCTGCTCGCCATCACCGTGCCACGCCGAGCTCGGCGGCCCCGACCTGCCGGCGAGCGTGCTGGCCGAGGTCATCCGCACGATCGCGGCGGTCGATCCGGCGATCGCGCAGGTCCCGCAGGCCCACTTCCTGTTCGTCGACGTGCTCGCCGTCTGGGGCAGCGGCCAGCAGCAGCGGCGCCTGTTCGGCGACGTCCTCGGCGGCGCGCGGCTGGGCAACGGCCTTGCCGAGCGGGGCGGGCAGCACGCCCAGGACCTGAAGACCCGGCTGCACGTCGACCGGCGCCGGGCCGCGCCTGACGGCCGCAAGTACTACTGCACCGGCGCGATCACCGCCCGCTGGATCGGCGTGAGCGCGCTGGACGACGCCGGCCACCTGGTGCTGGCGTTCGTCGAGCGAGACGCGGACGGCGTGACGATCGACGACGGACTGGAACGTCATGGGCCAGCGGGCCACGGTCAGCGGGACGGCGGTCTTCGACGACGTGCCGGTGGACCCGGCGCTGGTCATCCCCTACGAGCGCGCGTTCGCCGTGCCCCAGCAGCTCGGCGCGCGGGCCCAGCTCGTGCACGCGGCCATCCAGGTGGGCATCGCCGGCGGCGCGCTGCGCGACGCGGGCGAGTTCGTCCGGACCAGGGCGCGGCCCGTTCTTCGAGGCCGCCCGCGGCGGATGGGCCGAGCGGGCCAGCGCCGACCCGCACGTCATCCGCCGCTACGGCCGGCTGGCCACCCAGGTCCGCGCGGCCGAGGCGCTGCTCGCCGCGGCGGCGGCCACCCTGGACGAGGTCGACCCGCCGTCCCGGCGGACGCCGCGGAGGCGGCCCGCGGCTCGGTCGCGGTCGCCCAGGCCAAGGCGTTCGGCAGCGAGGTCGCGGTCGAGGTGGCCAGCGACCTGTTCTCGCTGAGCGGCGCCAGCGCCGCCGACGAGCGGTACGACCTCAGCCGCCACTGGCGCAACGCCCGCACCCACGCCAGCCACGACCCGGCCGACTGGAAGTACCACCACATCGGCAACTACCTGCTGAACGACGTCCACCCACCCAACCACGGGCAGGTCTGAGCGATGGCATCACCCAGCATGACCGCAGCCGACATCACCGCCACCGAGTTCCGTCACGCCATCGGCCACTTCGCCACCGGGGTCACGGTGGTCACCTCCGTCGGGCCGGACGGCGAGCCGGTGGGCACCACCGCGAACGCGGTCAGCTCGCTCTCCCTCGACCCGCCGCTCGTACTCGTCTGCTTCGACCGGGCCAGCATCACGCTGGCGGCGGTCCTGGCCACGGCGCGTTCGTGGTCAACGTGCTCGCCGCGCCGCAGCAGCACCTGTCGGCGAACTTCGCCCGGCGCGGGCTCGCCGCCGCCTGGGACGGGGTGCGGCACCGCCCGGGCGGACCGGCAGCCCCCGGCTGCACGGCGTGCTCGCCGCCCTGGAGTGCACCGTCGAGCACCGGCTCCCCGGCGGCGATCACGAGATCGTGGTCGGCCGGGTCCGCGACGTGGAGACCGCCGGCGGCGATGCCGCGCCGTTGCTCTACTGGCGCGGCGCCTACGCGTCGCTCGGTGCCGCGTGAAGCGCCGGCCCGGCGGCGGGCCCGCTGCGGATCACCGGCCTGGTGGGTAACCCCCGCCCCGAGTCACGCACCCATGGCCTGGCGCGCGCGCTCACCCGCGAGCTTGCCCGCGTGCTGCCCCACTCGGTGACCGCCGAGGTGGACCTGGCCCCGCTCGGGCCACGGGTGCTCGACCCGGCCGACCCCGCCGCCACCGCGGCCGCCGGCCAGGTTCTCGGCGCCGACGTGCTGGTGATCGCCAGCCCCACCTACAAGGCCAGCTACTCCGGCCTGCTGAAGGCGTTCCTGGACCGGCTCGGCACCGGCAGCCTGGCCGGCACGGCGGCCGTGCCGGTGCTGCTCGGCGGCGCGCAGAACCACCGGCTCGCCGTGGACGTCCACTTCACGCCGCTGCTGGCCGAACTCGGCGCGGCCGTGCCGGTGCGCGGTCTGTTCGTGCTCGAGACCGAGGTGCCCGGCTTCGGCGCGTTCGCGGCGGCGCTGGGCCGATGCCCATGCCCCGGCACTGCTGGCCGCGACCGGAGCCACCGTCTTCGCCCCGCCGTCTGGCACCGGGCAGCCCGGGGCGGCGGTGCCCGTCTCGATGTCCTGACGCGGCCAGGCCCGGGCATCGTCAAGGCCCCGGTGAACCCCCTGGTGATCCGTACCGTTTCCACGTGTGGCCGGCCGAGTGGGCCCGGCGGAGCCACGACGGAGGAGACGCAGTTGATCCGGAGATTGCTGGGCCTGGGGGCGGCCGCGTGCCTGCTCGCCGGTACCACCGCGGGCGGCGCCAGCGCCGCCACCGCGGGCAGCATCTGGCAGGTGGTGCCTAGCGAGAACCCGCAGCCTCACCTGGTGACCGACAGTTCCCTCGCCAGCGTGTCCATGGGCAGCGCGACCGACGGCTGGGCGGTCGGCTCGTTCCTGGCCGCCGACGCGCTCGGCCACCCCCTGGCGGAGCACTGGAACGGAACGGCCTGGACCCGGGTCCCCGCCCCCGAGCCCAGCGGCACGCAGGCGGGGCTGGCCGGCGTGGACGAGCTCAGCAGCACCAACGCGTGGGCCGTCGGGGACAGCGCGACCGGGACCGCGGGCGAGGGCAACATCGACAACCAGCCGCTGATCGAGCACTGGAACGGCACCGCCTGGTCCATCGCCAGCGGGGTGGCCCTCCCGGCGGGCGCGACCGGGGTGCTGAACGCGGTCGGCGGATCCGGGCCGGACGACCTGTGGGCCGTCGGCTACACCCTCAACGCCGGGGCGACCATGGAGCAGGTGCTGTTCGAGCACTTCGACGGCACCAGCTGGGAGCAGGCCTCCTTCCCCACCCAGACCGCGGCCTGCGACCCGAACGCGTCCGACTGCTTCCTCCTCCCCAAGGCCATATCGGCGACCGCACCGGACGACGTGTGGGTGGTCGGCTCCGTCCTGGAACCCAACCCCACCGCGAACTTCGTCGCGCACTGGAACGGGACCGCGTGGAGCGTGGTGCCCGCGCCCTGCCTGACCGGGCAGAAGGTCACCCGGTGTTCCGGCGAGACCAGCGACCTCAACGAGCTCAACGGGGTGACCGCGATCAGCAGCACCGACGCCTGGGCCGCCGGGAGCGAGGGCAATGTCAACGGCCAGAACTTCCACGTGCCCTACGTCGAGCACTGGGACGGCAGCACGTGGTCGCTGATCAAGACCCCCAACCGCGGCGGTGAGGGCAGCCTGCTGAACGGCGTCACCGCGCTGGGCTCCGGCGACGTCTGGGCCGTCGGCCAGACGCAGCAGCTCAACGGCGCCATCATGCCGATGACCGACCAGTTCAACGGCACGGCCTGGTCGGTGGTCCCCAGCCCGTCGCCCGGGACAGCCGGCGGCCGCATTCCCGACGACTCGCTGTCGGGCGCGGCCAGCCTGACCGGCGGACTGGTCTTCGCGGTGGGCGCCCGCGATGTCCCCGGGCAGTGCTGCCTGCGGACCCTGGGGCTGAGGACCGCCTCCGGCTGACCAGCGTCAGCGCGATTGCGGGCGGCGGATCCTCGTCGCAAATAGGTCCCGGAGGCTCACCACGCCGCAGACCGTGCGGCCTTCCACGACCGGAAGGTGGCGGAACCCGTTCCTGAGCATGATCTCGGCCGCTTCCTCGACCGGGGTGTCCGGGCTCACCGACTGCGGATCGGGGGTCATCCAGTCCGACACCCTGGACACCCGCAGGTCCTCACCGGCCGCGGCGGCGCGCAGCACGTCCCGTTCGGTGAGGATCCCGGCCAGGAACCGGCCCTGCATCACGACGGCCGAGCCCACGTTCGCCTTGACCATAACCGCGGCGGCCTCGGCAACCGGCACCTCCGGAGCGGTCAGCGCCACCCGGGTGCTCATCAGGTCGCGGAGCACCGTCACGGCCGCCGCCCCCGCGCCTCAGTCACTGCCGCCCACCTCGTCGCAGTTCGCCATCGAGATGGGGGCTGGACGGCCCGGCCAGTTCCTCGGAGAGCATCCGCCACAGCGAACCGGCCCACGCGGACAAATCAGGCCATTTCTTCCAGAAGAGCTGCAACGTGGTCTCGTCGAACCCGGCATTGGCCTGATCAGGCGTAATAGCGTCCCTGACGTCCTCGAGGCGGTGAATCGCGTCGAGGAATTGTGCCGCGACATCGTCCATGCAATCACCCTTCGGGCGATTGTAAGCAGACCTTCAGCCGTAGCGCGAGGGTCCGTACACTGCCGCTGTGACACAAGAGGCAGCAAGCCCGTTCGAACTCGGCACCGACGGGCCGAAGGAGATCCTCGTCGGGGTGGACGGCTCCACCACCTCGCTGCGGGCGGCCGCGTACGCGGCGGGCCTGGCCCGCAGGCAGGGAGCCAGCGTGACCGCCGTGTTCGTGGCCCCGGTCGCGTCCATGGGCGCGGCGACCCCCGGCGGGGCCGGACTGGTCGCCGCCCAGCGCCAGGCGACTCAGCAGATAGCCGAGGGGCTGCGGCACCGGACCGAGCGAGGCGTCCAGGGATCTGGGTATCTCGATCACGTTCATCGCGGCCGAGGGCGACCCGTACAGCGAGATCCGCCGGATCGCCGACGAGATCCGCGCGGACGCCGTCGTGGTGGGTGCCTCGGCTCAGGCCGGGCACCGGCTGGTCGGCTCGCTGGCCGTGCGGCTGGTCAAGGCCGGCCGCTGGCCGGTCACCGTCGTGCCCTGAGTAACCGGGGCCGGTACTCGCTGTATCTGGAACCGGGGTCGCTGCTCTGTGTATAGAGAGGGCCGGCGGGGGCCGGCCAAGGCGGTGAGGACAGGGGGACTCCATGCCTGTTTTGAGCCAGTACTGGTTCCACAACGGTTTCTTCCAAGGGCCGTTCGACGTCTTCAACGAGCCCTACCCGGACGGGGGCTGGGCGTGGATCTCGAACGGGTCGTCGTCGGCGGCCACGCTGGCCTGGAACCGCGCGGACGGTGAGCAAGCGGTCGACCTGGCCGCGCAGCTCAACACCGGCGACGTCCTGGCCATCGTGGACAAGGCGCTGGGCAGCCAGGCGTCGCGCACCAGCGGGATCATGGTCCAGGGTGTCTTCTGGCCGAGCGTGCCGTACTACGGCAGCGACCCGGGCCGGCACCCGGCCTCGATGATGCTCGCCCGGGTGTACTTCGACTTCCACGTGTCGACGCCCTGGTACTGCTCCGACGCGGACGGCAACATCGACTACTACCTGGTGCTGTACCTGGACGCGTCGGGCCACGCGCAGGGGTACGTGGACGGCTGGAGCTACAGCTACAACGGCGGCGGCCCGTTCTGCACCGGTTCCATCAACGACGCGCTGAACAGCGCCGTCCCGGGGGCGATCAGCGGTGTCCAGAAGGTGCTGGACGACAAGCTGGCCCTGCTCGCCGCGTTCACCTTCTCCACCATGTACTACCTGCCCGGGTCGGGGACCTCCAGCCAGGGTGACCACGCGGAGAACGCCGACACCGACCTCGCCGTGGCGGTGCTGCCGTAGCGCGCCGCCGCGGCCGGGCACGGGCAACACATTCGTTAGGACAGGAGAACGAGGATGAAGCACGAAGTCATCGAGCGCCTGCAAACGCTCCTCCGGGACGAGGGGTTCACCAACCTCAGCACGCATGCGCGCCAGCCACGACGTGACGATCAGCGCCGCCAAGGGTGACACCCGGCTGGTCACGCACATCAGCAACCGCGTGTCGGTGCCGTCCCACGCGCAGCCGCACGACGAGGTACCGGACCCGTCGGTGATCGCGGTCCGCCCGCAGGTTCCCGGCATCCCAGCCGACCCGGTGTCCGGCACCCCGGGGCGGGCCGGCGGAAGCGGCCTCAGCAAGGGCCGCTGACCGAGCCGGTGGGCCCGTCCGCGCCGGCCCGGGCGAGCCCACCGGCCCGGGCCGGCCCGGACGGACTGGCCCGGGCCGGCCCCGGGGCGGGAGGACGATGGCGTCCTCCCGCCCCGGGGCGTTTCTTGCTGCGAGCGGGGAGGCGTACGCAAATCTGGCCCTCGCGGGCCGCCGGTGGCACGGGCCTCCGGGCCGGTGGCGAGCCGGGCCGTCCGGCGGCTCAGGTGGTGACCGCGAGCGCGAACGGCAGCACGGCCGGAGCGCCGGCCTCGCGCAGCAGCTTCGCGCCGACCGTCATCGTCCAGCCGGTGACGATGCGGTCGTCGACCAGGAGCACCGGCTGGCCGAACCCGGCCAGCGTGGTGCCCAGGTCACCGGGCACGGCCAGGGTGCGCCAGAGCGCGGCCAGCCGCTGGGCGCTGTTGTACTGGCGCCCCGGCGGCCCGCCGTTCCGGTAGTCCAGGCTGCCCAGGTAGCTGAGCTTCCCGGCCGTCGCGATCCGCTGGCCGAGCGCGGTGATCAGGTGCGGGCGGGACCGGGACGGCAGCGTCACCACCCCGGCCGGGCGCCCGGCCCAGTCCCAGGCGGCCAGCACCGCCAGCACGGCGTCGAACAGTTCGGCGGGCACGGGCTCGTCCGGCGCCCCGTCGGCGAGGACCCTGCGCAGCGTGCCGCCCCAGCCGATGTCGGTCAGCCGGCCGACGCTCCGCCCGGGCTCGGCCGCCACGCCGGCCGCGATCCGCCCGGTGGCCGCTACGCCGAGCGCGGCCATCCCGGTGGGCCAGATCCGCCGCGGCGTCACGGTCACGCCGGGGCGCCGCAGCCGGTCCCGGGCGAACTCCTCGGTGCGGCTGCTCACGCCGGCCGCGGGGGCCACGCCGGTGCAGTTGTCGCACCGCCCGCAGGGCGCCGCCTCCGGGTCGTCGAGTTCCCGGCGCAGGTACTCCATCCGGCAGCCGCCGGTTCCTGAGTAACCGAGCATCGCCTGCTGCTCGCGGGCCCGCTCAGCCGCGACTCGTTCGTAACGCTGCCTGTCGTACACCCACGGCTGGCCGGTCGCGGTCCAGCCGCCGGGCACCCGGCGCACCGCGCCGTCCACATCCAGGACCTTCAGCATGATTTCCAGCCGGCTGCGGGTCAGGTCGACGTGGGCCTCCAGGGCCGCGAGCGACTGCGGCCCGCTGGCGGCGGCCAGCGCGGCCAGGGCCGTCCGCACGTCGCGTTCCGGCGGGAAGGCGAGGCTGGCGAAGTAGGCCCAGATGTCCCGGTCCTCGGTGGCCGGCAGCAGGATGACCTCGGCCCGCTCGACGCCGCGGCCGGCCCGGCCGATCTGCTGGTAGTACGCGACCGGCGACTGCGGCGCGCCGAGGTGGATGATGAAGCCCAGGTCGGGCTTGTCGTAGCCCATGCCGAGCGCGCTGGTCGCGACGACCGCCTTGAGCTTGTTCGCCAGCAGGTCTTCCTCGATGGCCAGCCGCTGCGCCGGGTCGGTCTGCCCGGTGTAGGCCTCGGCCGGGTAGCCCCGCTCCCGCAGGAACTCGGCCACGTCATGGGCCGCCGCGACGGTCAGCGTGTAGACGATGCCGGACCCGGGCAGCTCGCCGAGCCGGTCGGCCAGCCAGGCCAGCCGCTGCGGCGCGGCGGGCAGCCGCACCACGGCCAGGTGCAGGCTGTCCCGGTCCAGCGGGCCGCGCAGCACGAGCGCGGGCGGTGGCTCACCGGGCCCGCGCCATCCGGAGCCGAGTTGCTCCGCCACGTCCCGGGTGACCCGGGCGTTCGCGGTCGCGGTGGTCGCGAGCACCGGCACGTCCGGGGTGAGCCCGGCGACCACCGACCGCAGCCGGCGGTAGTCGGGCCGGAAGTCGTGCCCCCAGTCGGAGATGCAGTGCGCCTCGTCGATGACCAGCATGCCGGCCGTCTCGGCCAGCTTCGGCAGGATGAGGTCACGGAATCCGGGGTTGTTCAGCCGTTCCGGGCTGACCAGCAGCACGTCGACCGTGCCGGCCTCGATCTCGGCGTGGACCTCGTCCCACTCCTCGATGTTGGCCGAGTTGATCGTCCGGGCGCTGATGCCGGCTGTCTGGGCGGCCGCGATTTGGTTGCGCATGAGCGCGAGTAGTGGCGATACGATCACCGTCGGTCCCGCGCCCCGTTCGCGCAGCAGCGCCGTGGCGACGAAGTACACGGCGGATTTCCCCCAGCCGGTGCGCTGCACGACCAGGGCACGGCGGCGGTCCACCACCAGGGCCTTGATCGCGGTCCACTGGTCCGCGCGCAGCCTGGCCTGTGGCCCGGCGAGAGCGCGCAGCCGCTGCTCGGCCGCCGCCCTGATCGCGTCGTCGGAATCCGGGGCTGGGGGCGCGTGCTTGCGCGGTGCGGGGCCGGCCGTCATCCCTCCTTGGTATCAGCCAGGCCGGACGCTGCCGTGGCGGCCCTGGCCGTTTCGCCTGCCTGGGCACGCCGGGCGGCCGGCCACGCGGCGGTGTTGACAGCACCGGGCCCGGGGTCTTACCGTTCTACTAACATCATAGAATAATGTCATGATGGAAGAAGGCTGATGTTCCGGTTCCGGCTTGACGGCTCCTCGGGCGTCCCGCCCTATCTGCAGATCGTCCACCAGGTGCGGCAGTCGCTGCTGCTGGGCTACCTGCAGGAGGGCGACCGGCTGCCGACGGTCAAGGACGTTGCCGGCGACCTGGCGATCAACCCCAACACGGTCGTCAAGGCCTACCGGCAACTGGAGCACGAAGGACTGGCCGGCGGACGGCCGGGCCAGGGCACGTTCATCACCGCCGCATCGGCGCCGGCCCTGCCGGGGCGCGCAGGGGGCCCTGCGCGAATCGCTGGAGCAGTGGCTCCGCGACGCGGATGCGGCCGGGCTCAACGACGAGGCGGTGACGGCGCTGATCGCCGTGGTTCGCCAGGACGTGAAGAAGGAGAAGGTCGCATGACGCACGACGACACGGGCGGCAGCGTTCCCGCGCTCCGGACCACCGGGCTCGGCAAGCGCTATGGCCAGCTGTGGGGCCTGCGCGACTGTTCGCTCTCGATCCCGCCCGGTGCCATCGTGGGCCTGGTCGGCCCGAACGGCGCGGGCAAGACGACGTTGCTTGAGATGATCATCGGGCTGCGCACGCCCACCGAGGGGCAGATCGAGGTGTTCGGCCACACCGCCCACGCCAGCACCGCCGAGTCGCTGGCGCGGGTCGGCTACGTCGCGCAGGACCATCCGCTGTACCCCGACTTCAGCGTCGCCGACATGTTCCACCTGGGCCAGGCGATGAACCCGAACTGGGACATGGCCATGGCCAGGTCCCGGATGGAGGCGCTCGACATCCCGCTGAAGCGGAAGATCAA
The DNA here is from genome assembly GCA_963795785.1 of uncultured Actinomycetes bacterium. GTDB lineage: Bacteria > Actinomycetota > Actinomycetes > Streptosporangiales > Streptosporangiaceae > DASXKD01. The sequence continues at coordinate 147,649 of CAWCKG010000031.1, read as the reverse complement.
GACCCTGTCCGGCGGCCAGCGGGCCCAGGTCTCGCTGGCCATGGCGCTGGCCAAGCGCGCGCCGCTGCTCGTGCTCGACGAGCCGGTCGCCAGCCTCGACCCGGTCGCCCGGCTGGAGTTCATGCGCGAGGTGATTGCCCAGGTCGCCGACGGCGGCCCCACGGTCGTCATCGCCTCGCACGTGGTGTCCGAGCTGGAGCGGATCTGCGACTGGCTGGTCATCCTCACCCACGGGCATGTGCAGCTCGTCGGCCCGGTGGACGAACTGCTGGAGGCGCACCAGTTGCTCACCGTCCCGCGGGCGACCTCGGACGCGGACCTGCCCGGCACCCCCATCCACCGCACCGACAGCGACCGGCACTCCTCCGTGCTGCTCCGCACCGGCCCGGCCACGGCCCGGCCGCGTCCCGACTGGCATGCCGAGGCTGTCGGCTTCGAACAGCTCGTCATGGCCTACCTGCAGCGCCCGGCCAGGGCGCCGGGTTTCCCCAGCCCCGCCCGGGAGACGCAACCGCCCGGGCCGACCACGAAGGTGATGTCACGATGATCTGGGTCAGCTGGCGGCAGCACCGCAGCCAGGCCATCACCGGCCTGGGCCTGCTCTGCGCACTCGCGGTGTACGCGATCGTGCTCGGCCTGCAAATGCGCACCTCGTTCAGCCAGAACAATCTGGCCACCTGCCTGGCGCACAGCCTGGGCCGCGGCTGCCAGAACTCGGTCGTGACGTTCGACAACCGCTTCGGCAGCCTGGTCAATATCGGGTTCTGGGCGGTGCTCCTGCTGCTTCCCGGGCTGATCGGGGCCGTCGTGGGCGCGTCCGTGCTCGGCCGCGAGATGGAGATGGGCACCTGGCGGCTGGCCTGGAGCCAGACCGTGCCGCGGTCCCGCTGGCTGGCCATCAAGCTGGCCGTGGTCGGCGGCGGGCTGATAGTCCTCGGCGCCGCGATGACCTTGGTCATTACCTGGTACCGCGCACCCATGGACCGGCTCACCGGGCATTTCGTCCATAACGCCTATGACTACGAGGGCCTGGTATTCACCGCCTACATCCTGTTCGCGTTCGGGCTCGCCGTGCTGGCCGGGCAGTTGCTGCGCCGCACCATCCCCGCGATGCTCTCCGCGCTCGTCCCCTGGGTGGCCGTCCGGATCGTCGTCGAGTTCGTGCTCCGGCCGCACTTCATGGCGCCGCTGCCGTACACGTACACCTGCACGCACAATTGCTCAGGCAACGCCATCGTCGACGTGCCACCGGTCACCGGGCACCTCGGGGACCTGCTCGTCGCCGCCGGCAGCGGAACCGGGTCCACCTACCAGCCCGCCAGTCCGCTTCTGGGCGTTCCAGTCCATCGAGGCCGGCATCTTCGTCGCGCTCACGCTCATCGCGCTCGGCGCCGCGGTGTGGCTGGTGCACCGGCGCGTCGCCTGACAGCACGGCCCGGCCGTCACACGGGCCGTCGTCAGAATCGTTCCTGACCGGGCATCCAGGTCCGGCCACGACGCGATAGCGCCGGCCATGCCACCCGGGCGATCCTTCAGGGCCTGCCTCGCCGGCTGAACCGATCCGGCCGGGGCGAGGGCGGTTCCTCGCTCAGAATCCTGTCGCACAGCTCCAGGCACTCGTCACAGATGGCCCGCATGTCACCGGCCGATGCCATGCCCGCGACCTGGTGGCGCTGCTTCCCGCAGAAGCCGCACTGCTGCGTCCCGGCTTCGTCACCGACCCGATGGATCGTGGCGATGGGCGTGCTGACCGTCTGGCCCTGCCCGGCTATCACCGCGTGCGCGTGGCTCACGCAACCGTCGCAGATGTACATGTGCGGGGGCACCGCGATCAGCTTCTCGGCCTGCTGTTGACTGGTCCCGCAGAACGAGCACGACAACAGGTTCCCGGAATCGGGCACGCGCCCAATCTATCCGCGGACTCCGCCGGCCCTACCCGCCGCTGGCCGCCGGCGGGGGGAACGGGGCGGGGGGTTCAGGGACGCGGCGAGCGGGGTGCCGGCCACCGGGCAGTGGCGCTTGAGGGACGGCGGGAGTTCTCTTGGTGGTTGCTGGGTGCCCGTGCCGGATCGGCTCAGGGCGTCGTCGCCGATCGTGGTCCAGGCGAGCAGCGCGGCTGCGAAGGACGCCCCTGCGGCAACGGTCATGGCGACCGGGAAGCCGGCCGCCATCCTGGCAGGGTCCGCGAAGGCGGCGCCGGAAAGCCCGGCGGCAAGGGGAAGGGCGGCAACCGCGATCATTTGACCGAGGCGCGAGAGCGCGTTGTTAACGGCGGAAGCGATCCCGGAGTGCTGTGAATCGACGCTCGCCAGGACCGTCGCGGTGATCGGGGTGATCAGCGCGGCGAGGCCGACCCCGAACACGATCAGCGAGGGCAGCACCGCGGGCAGGTACCTGTCGCCGGGGTGGATCTGTGCCATCAGCAGCAGTCCCGCACCGGCCAGGACGGCTCCGATCGTCAGCGGGATCCGCGGGCCGATTCGCTGGGCGATGGCCCCCGATGGGGTGGAGAGGGTCAGTAGCAGCAGGGTGATCGGCAGTGTGGCGGCACCGGCTTGAAGCGCGGTGTAGCCGAGTGTGACCTGCAGGAACGCGACGAACAGGAAGATCACGCCGCCGAGCGCCGCGTAGGTGACCAGCGCGAGCAGGTTGGCGCTGGCGAACTGGCGGGAGCGGAACAACTCCAGGGGGAGCATAGGGTGCCTGGCCCGCCGCTCAACGGCGACGAAGGCAGCTGCGGCGGCCAGGCCGGCGGCCAAGGCGGCAATCACCGCTGGTGTCAGGCCCCCGGACGCCTCGATCAGCGCAAAGCACACACCCGCGATGGCCAGCGTGGCGAGCGCGGCGCCGCGCAGATCCAGGCCGCCAGCACGCGTTGGGTCGCGGGTCTCTGGCACATGAACAACCGCGGCTACGACGACAAAAGCCCCCAGCGGAAGATTGATCAGGAACACCGCGCGCCACGACACCGCGTCGGTCAGGTACCCGCCGACGGAGGGGCCGATCGCGCCCGCGACCGCACCCAGACCCGCCCACGCACCGATCGCCCGGGTGCGGTCATCGGGATGAAAGACCGCGTCGATGATCGCAAGGCTCCCTGGTGTAAGAAGAGCCCCCCCAATGCCCTGAACGAACCGGGCAGCCACGAGCAGCCCGATCGTCGGGGCGGCCGCGCACAGCGCAGAGGCGGCCACGAAGACCACCACACCCAGGATGAATATGCGACGCCGGCCGTAGATGTCGCTGAGCGAACCGCCCACCAAGACAAGCGCCGCGAGCGTAAGCACATAGCCGTTCAGCGTCCACTGCAACCCCGCGACGCCCGCACCGAGATCACGGCCGATCGTCGGCAGCGCCACGTTGACAACCGTCGCCTCCAGCAGAATCATCGCCTCGCCCAGCACCGCCACCGCGAGCACCCAGCGACCGGCGGCCGAAGCAAGCCGCACCGAGCCATACCCTGGGCCCTCATTCCCCGCCAACGACACCCTCCCTCGCGCTCCCCGCTAGCGCCGGGTCGCGGCGCACCCACTGGCCTTGGCCGGGCTGGGCGGTGCACTGGCCGTCGGCCAGCACCGTCTGGCCGCGGCGGATGACGAACCGCGGCCATCCGGTGACCGTCCAGCCGTCGTAGACGGAGTATCCCGCCCGTGAGGCCATGGCGGCCCCGTTGATCACCCGCTGCTCGCCCGGGTCCCAGAGCGTGAGGTCCGCGTCGGAGCCGACCGCGATGGTGCCCTTGCGGGGGTGGAGGCCGAACAGCCGGGCCGCGCGGGCCGAGGTCAGCGCCACGAACTGGTCCAGGGTGATCCGCCCGGTCACGACACCCTCGGAGAACAGCATCGGCATCAGGGTTTCCAGGTCGGCGACGCCCTGCCGCGCGGTGACCACGTTGAGCGCAGGGTCGAGCTTGGCGTCCAGGGTCCACGGGGCGTGATCGCTGCAGAGCGTGTCGACGTCGCCCGCGGCCAGACCGCGCCACAGCGCGTCGCGATCGGCCTGCTCGCGCAGCGGCGGGGCGCCGACGTACTTGGCCGCGTCGGGCTCGGTGAACCGCGACCGGGTCAGGTGCAGGTACAGCGGCCTGGTCTCGACGTAGATGGGCAGGCCGGCGGCGCGGGCCCGGCGGCAGCGGTCCAGGGCGGCGGCGCTGGACAGGTGCACGATGTAGACCGCCGAGCCGGTGCGGGTGGCCAGGCTGATGGCCGCCTCGACGGCGGTAACCTCCGCCTCGACCGTCCGGGCGTCGGGGAAGTAAGCGACCGCGCCGCGGCCGGTCTCGATCAGCTCGCGGCCGGCCTGTTCCAGCATGTGCGCGTCCTCGCAGTGCAGCAGGGTGATCGACCCGGCCCGCCCGGCCGCGGCGACGGCCTCGGACAGGCCGGGGGTGCCCGCCGCGAAGCCGGGATCGGACAAGAACACCTTGATGCTCGTGTGCCCGCCGGCGGCCAGGGCGGCGACCTCCGCCAGCTCGGCATCGCCCAGGCCGGTGAGCACGGGATGCAAGAACCAGTCGACGGCGGCCTCGGCGCGGGCGCCGGCCATATCCCTGGCCACGGCCTGGGTCATGGACTCGCCGGGCAGCGCGAACGTCATGTTGCCAACGGTGGTGATCCCGCCGGCGATGGCGGCCAGCGAACCGGTCCAGAAGTCATCAGCCCAGACCGGCTCACCCGGCTCCGCGGCGGCCACCTGGGCGGTGAACTCAGCGCACATCAGGTGCACGTGGGCATCGATGCCGCCGGGAATCACCAGCAGGCCACCGGCGTCGATCTCCCCAGCGCCGGCCATGATCCCCCCGATCTGGGCGATCCGGCCGCCGGTGATACCCACGTCGGCCTGCTCCCGGTGACCGGGTGTCACGATCGTGCCGTTGCGGGCAACCAGATCAAACCGCTGCTCTGCCACTCCCGCATCCTGGCACGCCGCTACCGCCAGTGCCGTCGGCCGGATCAGGCCGGCGGTGCCGTGGTGGTTGCTGGCGGCTTGCGCGCGACTCCGCAGAATTCGTCTACCTCGGCGGGCGGCCCGTCCGGCAGGCTGGGATCGGGCCGCCAGCGTGAACACGACACCACCCCGGGGGCCAGCAGGTCCAGGCCGTCGAAGAAGCGGGCGATCTGCTGCGGGCTGCGCAGCGTCATCGACGGCGTGCCGACCTTGTTCCAGTGCGCCACAGCCTCCTCCATGGCCGCGCCGTGCACAGCGCTGGTCGAGTGGTTGATGACCACGAAACTGCCCGGCGCCAGCGCCGTCACCAGCCGCCTGACGATCGCCTGTGCCTCCTCGGTGCCGGGGATGTGATGCAAGATGCCCAGCAGCATGAGCGCCACAGGCTGGGAGAAGTCGAGGGTCCGCGCCGCCTGGTCAAGGATCTTGCCGGGCTCACGCAGGTCCCCGTCCAGGTAGTCGCAGGCGCCTTCGGCGGTGCTGGTGAGCAGCGCGCGGGCGTGCGCCAGCACCAGGGGGTCGTTGTCGGCGTAGACGATCCGCGACTGCGGTGCCACCCGCTGGGCCACCTCGTGGGTGTTGTCCGCGGTCGGCAGCCCGGTGCCAACGTCACCCTTCCTCCAACGCGGGGACCTGACGGCGGTCACGTGCGACATGACCAGGCAGCTGCCAGACGGGAAGGGGGCCAGCAGCCGGGAGATGATCCCGGCCGGGTCATCGCCATCGGGAATGAACTGGAGCACCGCCACCAGCAAGATCGCGCACGGCTCGCTGAAGTTGATCAGCTCACGCAGCTCCGGATCGGCCAGGGTCGCATCGGTGTCCTAATCTCATGCTGGACCACCGCGGCGCCAGACACCTGGTGCAGCATGTTCTGGGCGTGCGCGAGCACCACCGGGTCATAGTCCACATAGACGATGCGGGCGTCTGGGGCCGCGTCCTGGGCGGCCTCATGGGTGTTCCCCACCGTGGGCAGCCCGGCCCCGAGGTCGATGATCTGCCGGACCCCCGCCTCCGCCACCACATACCGGACCGCCCGCCGCAGGAAACCGCGGTTCGCATGTACCGCCGACCGTACGCTTGGCGTCCGGGCCAGCACCGCCTCGGCCACCTCCCGGTCGGCCGGGTAATTATTCTTGCCGCCGAGCACGTAGTCGTAGACCCGCGCCGCGCTCGGGATATCAGGACTGAACTCAGTTTGCGTCGGCACCCGCCCATCATGACGCACTCCCCGGCCCTCGCGCCATCCCGGGACCCCGCGGCGCGGTCGTGAGCTGGCTGCGGCCCGCGCGTAGGCGGCATGACGCAGGGCGCTGACCACGGCAGCAGCCTGATCGGGGGTTGCGGTCAGCTCGGCGGTACGCCAGTTCTCGCGGCCAAGCGGGCACGCGGCGATCGTCCACGCTGGGTCGGCGTACACGATCTGGCCGGTCCACCGGGCCAGGTCCCTGGCGTGCACCGGTGCGCTGGGCGTAACTAGAAGTTGATGTGCCACGTCGAGGGCGGGCACAGCCAGTGTGTGGACCGTATTGCCAGCTTGGCGGTGCCGAACTGGTTCTGGTCGAACACGGCCGAGGGGTGCGGTGTCGCTGTCACCGGGAAGCACAGCAGGCTCCCGGCCGGGTGGATGATGGGGAATGTCGTGCCGCCGACGATCTTCTCGGTCGGCATGCACAGTTCCGCCGGAACAGCGCTGACCCTCGCCGAGACCGGCTTGCTGGTGAACTGGTCTTGCAGCAGCACGGGGGGCGGGTTGTAGGTGCCCTGGCTGATCGTCACCGGGTAGCAGGTGAAGTGGTCCAGGCCCGGCGGCTGCACGGGCGTCCGGTTGGGTGGGCCGGTCAGGCTCTTCCATGACGGCAGGCAGAGCAGATTGGGCTGGCTCGTGGTCACATCGGCGATGCCGAACTGGTTGGTGACGGCCAGGCTGTGGACGGGCTGCTTCGGGGCGGTGATCGCCAGGCACGCAAGGTGGGCGGCCGGATTGGTGATGGGGAAGGTCTTCCCACTGGGCAGCGTCTTGGCCACGGGGTTGCAGTGCAGCGTGACCTTGCCGATCGCCGGCTTGAAGCCGGCCGGGTTGAGCGCGTTCTTCAGCGTGACTGCTGGCGGGACCTTGAAACCGGTGCCGCTGGCCAGATAGCAGAGCTGGTGGCTGAGCGGCGGCGCGGCGAGTTTGGCGGCGGCGGACGCGGCGGCCACACCCGCGGCCGTGCCCCCGCCAGCCAGCAGGACGAGCGCGGCGCTGAGGGCCGCCCCCCTGGCGGCGGGCCGGAATGACTGGAGCATAGGGGTCTTCTTTCGTTCCGCGGGCGGTGGGCAGCGGCCCGCACCTGATGGTGGGCGTGGGGCGGGGCTTTATTTCCGGGGCGGGAACAATAACAGCATCGACCCCGGCCTTCCTCACCGCAAGGGCGCACCGCGGCGAAATGGCAACCGCCCGTGGCAGGCTCTTGCCACTGATAGAAGCATCTCAGCCCAAACCGCCTTGACCGGCCACGCGTCCGCCGACGGCTCCTGACCAGGAAACCCCGCGCGAGAACCGCCCCAACCACAGCCACCGGCGCGGACGCTGCCGTGGGAGGCGTGCGCACCGGACACCGCCATATGTGCCGCAGTCAGCAGCACCGACGGATCTCAGGCCCGGCGGGCGATGATCAGCCAGGCACGCGAGTCGAAGAACACGCCACTACCGCTTTCACGCGCGGCCAGGGCGGCGCGCAACTGGCCGAGTGCGCGCTTGGCTCGCGCGGCGTCCAGCGGCGCGAGGAGATCCTTCGTCATCTGCAGGGAGAGCATGACGCGGAGGGCGCTGGTGGCGTCGGGCCCGTAGTAGACCGGCTCGTGCACGCCGGTGACGTCCACGGCGGTGAAGCCGGCCGCGGCCAGGATGGTGCCGGCCGTATCCGGATCGGCCAGCGAGAAGGGATCGGCGGCCGGAGCCGGGGTCGGCCGCTCGCCGGCGATCTCACCCATGACGGCATCCCACTCCTGGTGGTCGCGGTGCTGCCAGACCAGCTGCACCAGCCGCGCGCCGGGACGCAACGCGCTCCCGATGCTGGTGAACGCCGCCACCGGATCGGCGAAGAACATGGTGCCGAACCGGCTGATGGCAAGGTCGAAGTGCCCGGGCGGGAAGCGATGGGTCTGGGCGTCGGCCTGCACGAAGCCGATATTGCGCAGGCCCTCTGCGCGGGCCAGCCGGCGGGCGCGGGCGAGCCTGGCCGGGGAGATGTCTATGCCCAGGGCGCTGCCGGAGGCCGCGGCCCTGGCTGCCTCCCGCGTGGTCTGCCCAGTGCCGCAGCCGATGTCGAGGACGCGGTCGGCGGGGCGGACGCTGATCGCGGCACGCAGATGCTGGTGGTACCGGCGCAGTTCAGCGTCATAGTCGAACAGGTCATCCTGCTTGCCCGGCATCGATGGCTCACAGTGTCGAGGGTCCGTCGCGGAGCACGCCACGCACCTGGTCCAGCGCCACGGTGGCCGGATCTAATTCCGGCAGCCACCAGGTGGCACCTCTCGGCGTAGGACACTGGGCCGGTGCCTGGCGGCAAGCCGGCGGCGATGGGTGCCTATTGACAAGCCATCGGGCTGGGCGCGTACATGGCATAACGCAGATGCGCGCCAGCCGCGGTTGGCCTGGTCCGGTCGCGGCTTCGTTCGAAGGGGGCATCATGGCCGAGACGACCATCGACCCGATGCAGGCGGAGATCAGCCCCATCCGGGCGGACCTGGGCATGATCCTGGCCCGGTCGGCACGGCGGTTCGGCGCCAAGCCCGCTCTGATCGCCGCCGGGCAGACCTTGACCTATCAGGAGCTGCATGAGCTATGTGACCGGGCGGCCGGTGGCCTGTATGCGCTGGGCGTGCGGCCTGGCGATCGGGTCTCCCTTTACTCAGCCAACCGGTGGGAGTGGGTGGTCGCCTACCATGCGGCGCTGCGGCTGGGGGCGGTGGTCAACCCGATCAACGTGATGCTCACCCCGGAAGAGGTGGCCTTCGTTCTCAACGACTGCGGCGCTGCGGCGATCTTCACCGCAGGGGAGCAGGCTGAGGTGATCCAGGGCCTGACCCGGGCCGTGCCCACGCTGCGCCGCGTGATCAGCTTCGACGACGTGGGAGGTGGTGTCACCTCCTTTGCGGGCCTGCTCAGCCAGTCTGCGGCAGCGCCGGAGATACCCAGGCCAGCGCCCGCGGGCCTGTCGACGATCGGCTACACCTCCGGCACCACCGGGCACCCCAAAGGGGCGATGCAATCACACCGGGCGGTCTTCCTCAACACCGCGGCGCTGTTCGCGGTGCAGACGCGGACCGAACGCGATGTGATGCTCAACGCCCTGCCCCTTCCGCACGTGTACGGCAATGTAGTGATGAACGGCACCTTCATGACCGGTGCCACGCTGGTGATGATGGAGCGCTTCGACGCCGCGGCGGTCCTTGCCGAGATCGGCCGCCACCACGTGACCGTGTTCGACGGCGTGCCGACGATGTACGCGATGATGCTCGCCGACCCGTCCCTGCCCGGCGCCGCCCTGTCCTCGCTGCGGATCTGCGCCGTGGGCGGCCAGACCATGCCTGCGGCGAAGATGGCCGAGTGGGAGCAAATCTCCCAGGCGCCCCTGCTGGAGCTGTGGGGGATGACCGAGCTGGGCGGCGCTGGCACAAGCAACTGCAGCTACATGCCCAACGTCCACGGGTCGATCGGGTTCGCCCTCCCCGGGCTGGAGGCCCGGGTGGCCGCGCTCGACGACGCCAGCGCGACCGTGCCAGACGGTGAACCCGGCGAGCTGATGGTCCGCGGGCCGCTGGTGATGCTCGGCTACTACGGCAACGAGCAAGCCACACACGCCGCGATCGAGCCCGGCGGCTGGATGCACACCGGTGACATCGCCACCCGCGACGACGAAGGCCATTACTTCATCGTCGACCGTAAGAAAGACCTGATCATCACCGGCGGGTTCAACGTCTACCCGGCCGAGATCGAGCGCGTGGCCGCCGCCCACCCCGCAGTCGCCATGGTCGCCGTCGGCTCGGTGCCCGACGAAACCCTCGGCGAACTGGCCCGCGCCTACGTAGTGCTCCGGCCCGGAACCGCGGCCACCGAAGCCCAGATCATCGACCACTGCCGGCCACACCTGGCCGCCTACAAACTGCCCCGCTCGGTCCGGTTCGTGCCCGACCTGCCCAAGACATCCACCGGCAAGGTGATGCGCAGGGAACTGAAAACGCTCGACACCTGAGATCCGTCAGACACTGGCAACGGCAGCCTCGTCTGAGGTCGTTACCGTGACCACGGCGTAGCGGTCACAGGAAGCGTCGAAGTCGGTGTCGACTTCCCTCAATCCCGCGAGCTCAAGCCGTACGCGCAGGTCACTGATCGTGAAGGGACGGAACGTGATCACATGTTCGTGCGGCTCAATCTGACCGCCGCGCTCGAAGACGAACACCAGATGGGCGACGTGCTCGTCGCCGAGGCGATCCGGTATCTCCCAGGCATAGAACACCAAGCACCGTCGCCCCCCGCGAGTCACCACCCGGTCTGCCATCTGGACGATCTGGCGCTCGGCATGGAGCTTCTCCCAGTTACGGGAATCAACCACCACATGTCCCCCGGGCCGGGCCATCCGCCGCAGCCCGGTCAGCGCCTGAACCATCGCGTCGCGGCCAGCGGCGTGCACCAGTGCATTCCCGGTGCACAACACCACATCAAACCGTTCACCAGTGGCCACGGGAAGATCGGCCCACCTACTGCGCAACAGCGGTATCGCCAGCCGCTCCCGCCGGAACCGGGCAGCCGCACCCTCGGCCATCGCGTCGCTTCCATCGGCCGCCCACACGGTGAAACCCCGGCGCGCGAGCACCGCCGCATCGATGCCCGTGCCGCAGGCCGCGTCCAGCACCGCGCTGGTGCGGCTGATCCGCTGCAGCAGGCGCGCCGCCGCGGGCTGGTTGATCGCGCCTCCGTCAGCAAGCACGTCGTCGCCGAACAGCCAGTCGTAGTCGGCGGCGAGGGTCCCATAGGCGTCGGCCATGAGATCGAAGTCTGCCAGACAGCGCCGGAATCCCTGATCTGCAGGCATCACGAGCGCCGCCGGGCCCGTCGCCCGCGCAGAGCGGCGGCTCTCTGCGCGTTGGCCGTCACGGACTCCTTGACACCCGGGGTTAGCATCGGCGCATCATGACCCCAGCTGGATCGGTGGAGTAGGCATGGCGACACCGCACCCTCGGTGCCTGTCGCCGCTGGCCAGGCCTGGCCGGGCACCAGGTGAGCTAGGAGGACGTGTGGGAGAAGCCTGTGGCAGCGGATCTGGTTAGCCAACTGCGGGGCATCTGCCTGGCGCTGCCCGAGGTGACCGAGCGGCCCAGCCATGGCGCGCCGACCTGGTTCGTGCGGGGAAAATCATTCGTGACGCTCTGGCACCGCGGCCATCACGATCACGACTTTCCCCACCTGTGGTGTGCGGGCCTGCCGGGAGCCCAGCAGGAACTCCTCGCCACCGAGCCCGGTTGGTTCTTCCGCCCGCCGTATGTCGGCCACCGGGGATGGCTCGGCATCCGGCTCGACCGCGGCCTGGACAGTGCCGAGCTTGCCGAGCTGTGCCTGGACGCCTACCGGGCCGTCGCCCCAGCCCGGCTGGTGGCCCTTCTCGACAGCTAGAGCCCCCAAGCCCAGCCGGCCGCTCCGGCCCCCCACCACTCCCGGCCGTACTCCCGGATCTGCGTCACCCCGCGGGCCCGGCTTGCGGCGTGCCGGTCAGTTGATGTCGAACTCGTTGCCTTCCGGTCGGCCAGGATGTACCAGCGCCATCCGGCCTCGCAGACCGGCTGAACCGGCGGAAAGCCCGTGGACTCGCGCTCTTCTGCCGCGGGCCGGACGTGAGCTGGGTCAGGGTCATTGACGTGGTTTGGTTGCCGTGGCCGAGACGGCGGCGATGTCGTCCACGGAATCGAGCTTGCCTTCGGCAACGTTCACGATGAGTTCGCAGGCTTCGTCGTTGGTCAGTGTGAGCCGGCACGTCTGGACCCATGGACGACAGTCTTGGGGATGACGGCGTGCACCGCCTTGGGGCGGCGCCGAGGTGCAGGCCCGATCCAGTCTGGCGACCTGCTTATGCAGGTCCTAGCGGATCTCCAGGTCCTCGGCGGCGGTACCGGCGCGGTCTGGCCAGCCACCTCCGTCACCCCCAGCGCGCGTCGCCGACCCAGATCCGGCCGCTGGGCCGGCCGCCGCCTCGGTGCTGTGGCGGGCCGGAGGGTTGACAGGTATACCTTGTTACCCGATCGTTTTAATAGACTTATCGAGCCGGTCCGCTGGCACCTACAGATGGAGAAGGCCTTGCGCGCAATTCCCGCCACCGTTGCATGCACCCTCGCGGCATTTGCCCTGGTCCTTATGCCTGTCCTTCCCGTCGCTGCGGCACTGGGCCAGCGGACCGCGGCGGCGCACGATGCTCCCGCGGAGCGCGACGCGTGGCACTGGGGTTCGTTCTTCGGTGACCACAGATCGGCCGACACCGACACAAGCGTCTCCCCCGCCGCCGTGACCGTCCCCGGCTCCCCCGTGATCCAGGTCGGAAGTTCCAACTCCACGCAGTACGCCCTGCTCGCCGACGGCAGCCTGTGGGCATGGGGCCAGGGCACCCACGGCCAGCTGGGCGACGGGAGGGACCAGAACTCGTTCACCACGCCCGTCCAGGTGCGGTTCCCCGCCGGGGTGCGGATCGCCTTCATCGCCACTGACGCCATGCCCTATGACACCGCCCTGGCCGTGGACACCCACGGCAACGCCTGGGGCTGGGGGATGAACCAGGCCGGCCCGCTGTGCCTCGGCAACGCCCAGGCACACGACCTGCCCGTGCGGCTGCCCCTCAGCCACGTCACCGCACTGGCCGGCGCCGCCGGGCATGCCGTGTATGACTCCGGCGGAACCCTTTACTCCTGCGGCTCTGACTGGAACGGCGTCCTCGGCGACGGCGGAAAAGGCAACAGCGAAACCCCGGTCCGGGTGAGCGGGCTGAACGGCCAGAACGTCACCGAGCTTGTGTCCGCCTTCAGCAACGCCGGCGCGCTGCTGCGCGACGGCCAGTACTACGACTGGGGCTACAACGGCGCAGGGCAACTCGGTGACGGGTCCACGGGCACCTCATCCCCCGTCCCGGTGCCGGTCCGCTTCCCGGACGGCGCCCCCGTGGCCCAGGCCGCCCAGGGGGGCTCGAACATCACGAACGGACAGACGCTGGTGATGCTAGCCGACGGCTCGCTTTACGCATGGGGCAGCAACACCTGGTCCCAGCTCGGCGACGGAGGCACGGCCGATCAGCCTTCCCCGGTGCGCGTCCGGGTTCCGCCCGGGGTCCGGTACTCGGCCATCGCCAGCGGCGGCGCCACCTCGTACGGCGTTGCCGCGAACGGCACCCTGTACGCCTGGGGAGATGGGAAGAACGGCCAGATCGGCGACGGGAGCCGCCACTCTACGGCCGATCCGGTCCAGGTCATGTCCGGGGTGTCGCTGCTCTCCTCGACCGCTAACGACGTGGTGGCCGCCCCCTAACCACCGGCGCCCGTCCTGCCATTTCGTGCCCGAGGGGAACGTGCACCCACCCCGCGACCGGGACGCGACGTTCGGGCTGCAGATCGCAGGTCCCGTCCCGGTCACGGGGCACCTCGACCTGCACCGTGACGGCTCCGTGGCGATTACTGGTCGCCATCACCCGTATAGCCCGCCACCGGCCGGTCATCACATCACGCGGCGAAGGCCGCCCGGTGCCCTGCCGCCCACTGGCGACTTCCGTGAAATAATCGCGCACCGGCCGACCCGCGGCGGCGGCGGCCGCGCATCCGCTGGCCTCCATGCCGCCCATCTTGGGCCCGGCCTTCGGACGCTCACGCGGGGATACCGGAAGGCAGGCTTGCCGAAGGCGCTGACAGAATCCCGGCCACGAGGCTGTCCGCCATGTACAGGCGGCAAGCAGGTACGGGGTCGTCCGGGCTGTCCTTCCAAGGCGGGCACGGCGATGGCCGTGTCGCGCTGGGCGGGTGGGACATGTTCAGCGGCCTGCCTTCCCGGAGATGGCGGCTTCGGCGCCTGCGGTGGCTTGCTCAAGCAAGCTGGCAAGCTGGCGGCACTGCGGGGCGGTGAGGTGGGCGCCGAGGCGGCGGCGGATCGCCTCGCGGTATCCCGGCCAGGCGCGCCGCAGGGCGTTCCGGCTGGCCGGGGTGAGCACGGCGAAGCTGGACCGGCCGTCGGCCAGCTCGATCCGCTGCTTGATCCGCTCTGGCGGCCCGGCGCCTGAAAACCCGGACCCAGAGCCCGCGAAGTGGCGGACGCTTCCTGGTTCGGCGCGTTCTTCGGGACGGCCAGCAACGGAGTCGATATCGCCACCGAGCGCGATTGCTACCACCCAGCCGAAAACGACCAGGCCCCTCGTGCGAGCGCTGCCCGGCGTCCGCGCCGCCGGGCATCGCGAGTAGGCCGCCAGCTCCGTCCCGTTCGGTCAGTTCCCGAAGGTGACGCTGTTCGCCTTGACGTTGACGTCGATCCCGTGCAAGGAGGAGTTGAGCCCGCCGGTCATCTGCAGCCCCAAAGGCAGCGATTTCAGCGGCAGCTTGATGTTCTGTGCCGCGCTTGCTAGCCCCGACGGCAGCCCGCTGCTCGATACCAGCTGCAGCTCGATCTCGCTCGGTCCTGCCGCCGCCACCTTCCAGGTGGCCGACCAGGACACCAGCCCTCCGGCCAGATTCAGGCTGCCTTTGACCTCGGTATTGCCGACCGAGACGATCTTCAGCCCGCCACCACCGAGGAAGCCGGTCAGCGGGCCAGCCGCCGACAGCGCGTTCCCCAGGGCCCCCAGGCTGATCAGTATCGTCCCGTGCACCGGGCCGGTGGTGCCGCCGCTGAAGCTGGAGTTGACCTTCACGCTGTCCGCGACCACGTTCAGGCTGGTGACCGTGACCGGTCCCGCCTTGATGTTCGACGAGCTGATCGTGATCTGGTGGATATCGCGGGTGGCGGCCTGGGCGAGGAACGGGAAGCCGGCGATCGACACGCTGGGCTTGGCCGGGAAGCCGTGCGACTGGATCTGGGATGCGATCTTGTTCTCGGCGAACGCCTTGGCCCCGAAGTCGAGGCCGACCAGCACCACGACGATGACCACGATCCATATCAGCCACTTGCGTCCACGGCCGAGCCGCCTCTGCTGGTGTAGCTGGTCGTCCAAGCCAACCGCCTCCCGATCCGGGCCCGGAACCGCCGCTGCGGCTGGGCTAGCCGGAGCCTGAAAGTCAGGAATCAGGCGGGCCGCTCAAGTGAACCACCTGGATCTGAGTGGAGCCGTTGCCTGACGCGGACAGGTGCTGGCCGCCAGTCTGCAACGCGGACTGCCCTGGCTGCCTCCTGCTCGGGGAATTTATGCCGAGCAGGCTGGGCCAGTTTCCCTCCTTATGGCGCGCAGGAGGGTTGAGCCCGCCGCCATCAGGCGCTTGTCGAGAACGGGCCGGTGCCGTCCGGCAGCCGCTGCAGGGTCTCACCTCGGACGGCACCCTGCGAGCTGGGCTCTTCCCCCTCCGGTCGACCGGTGTGAGCACGGCGCCGATCACCGACGCTGCGAGTCATTTCCTCGGTGCGCTCAGCGCTGAGCAGCGCCAGCGGGCCGTGTTTCCTCTCGACGCTCAGGAGCGTCGGATGTGGCTGAACGTCCACCCTTTCTTGTTCCGCCACGGCGTGATGCTGGAGGATCTGCCGCCCGCGACCCGTCAGCTCGGACTGCGGCTGCTCGAAGCCAGCCTGTCGGCTCGGGGCTTCGCCCAGGCCCGCGACATCATGCGGCTGAACCGCCTCCTCGCCGAGGTGACAGGATTGCCCGACGACTTCGGCGAGTGGCCGTACTTCCTATCCTTCTATGGTGAGCCCAGCGCTGAACGGCCGTGGGCTTGGCAGATCGACGGCCACCACCTGTGCCTCAATGGCACCGTCATCGATGACCAGTTCCTGCTGACACCCAGTTTCATGGGCTCAGAACCGTGTCAGGTGTTCGACGGTCCACTGGCCGGCACGATGGTCCTCACCGCTGAAGAGCGGGCTGGCCTGGATCTCATCCGCTCGCTTGATGACCGGCAGGCGGCCCAGGCTGTTCTGCGGCCGTCGATCTATCCTGATGACCTCCCCCCGGAGTTGCAGGACCCCATGGACGGCCGGATGCAGGCCGGTGCGTTCCGGGGACAACGCTGTGGTTGCTTATGCGGGTGTCTGCGCCGCTGACCTGACCGGCATGCAGCGCCGGTGCCTGCGGGCTCTGGTCGCCGTCTATGTCGGCTGGACGCGCGAGGGCCACTCTGGGGTGAAGATGTCCGAAGTGGATCAGCATCTGGATGAGACCTACTTCGCCTGGATGGGTGCGTTCGCCGGCGAGGCCCCTTCTACTACCGGGTCCAAAGCCCGGTCGTGCTCATCGAGTTCGATCACCATCCTGGCGTCGCGTTCGACAATGTCGTGCCATCGCGCAATCACATTCACAGCGTCGTCCGCACGCCAAACGGCGGCGACTACGGTCTCGATCTGCTCCGCCAGCATCACCAGCGGTTCGACCACAGCACCGGGATCCACATCCCCCGGCCATAACACCTGGACTTCCGTTTTGCCACCCCGGTCGTGCGGCTCCGGGTCAAGCGGGGCGCGAGCCGCAGCGGTCGCGTCCCGATCCCTTATGTTCGTGCCGGGGGCGGAGGTGCGGGCGAGCGGTGTCGACGACGAAGTTGGCGTAGGCGGCATCCAGCGGGCCGCTGGGCAGGAGCAGGCGGTGGTAGAGGGCGCCCAAGATCACCTCGGTTGCCACCTGAGCTGGCATGTAGGTGTGCGACAGACGAGGCGATCACAGCGCACGGGCAAGCAGACGAAGGCCGACACTGGCAGTGACATGCTGAGTACAGGCCGCACGAGCTACGATCGGCCGGACCTGGCAGCCGCCCGTCCTGACCGTCATGCGGCTGTTTTAGCTTCTGAATTCCTCGTACAGCGCAATTGCGATGGCCCGGATATAAACTCTGATAATCGCCCGTTAACTGCGGGAACATTCGCTATTAGCGCAGTTTGAAGGTAAAATGGTCTTGGAGGTCACGTGACCTCCCACCACCCCCGCCACGAAAGGCCAGCGACGCGAAGCATGCGCTCAGTCAAGGCCGCCAGCAGCGCCGCAATCCGCAGGCACGACCGCCGCGTCATCGCAAGACAGGCGGCCTAAGGAGCCCGGCATGGGCCCGATCCGCCAGTCGCTTGCCGTCGTCACGATCGGCGCCGTCAAGCCCGAATCAAAGAAGCAGCGACCACCGCAACGCGCTGGCCGCACTGGAGCCCCAGCCGGGGAACTACGTCAGCCCCCGGACCACCGATTACGTGCGGACTAGCGTCGTCGAACTGGCCGCCCGGTCCGAGCAAGCGGAGAGGAGCCTGTGAGCCAAAATGACCGCCAACGACCGCACCGACCGCACCGACCAAGAGCGCGCCACCATCGTGGCTGGCAAGGAAGCCGGGCACTCAGCCGCGCAGATCCTCGCCACCATGCAGGCGCAGGGCGACGGGAAGCTCGTCAGCTTTAGCGCTGGCCGCGTCCTTAGGGCCGCGCTCAAAGAGGTACAGGCCGCTGGCAAGGCCGCCGGGAAGTCTCCGCGTCAGGTCTCTCAAATGTTCGGAGCTGACCAGAAAGCGGGGAAAGACGCGATGGCCCGCTACCGGCCGGTCACGGCCGAGCCCGTGCGTCCTCGCGTTCAGTGCAGCTGCGGCACGACCATGAACACGCCCGACCTGGACCGCTGCGGCCACTGCGGAGCGCCGGTCAGCAAGCGCACCGCCCAGCCGCGATGGAGATCCTGATGAGCTGCGCTTGATCACCACCTTGTAGCCCGCCGCCAGCGCCGGCAGGCGGTCGGAACCGATCTGATCCTCGCGTGCAAAAGCAAAAGGCCGGAGACCTGATCGCCGGGCCCCTGTCATATCGGCTGGCGATCTGAAACCCGCCTCCGCGGCTGGCGAATCAGCCGCAGCCAGAGTTTCGTGCCCGCCGCTCGAGATCCTCGAAGGCTATCGGGTGAGCCCAGCACGTCCAGCAAGGCGCCCGGTCGCTCCGGTGCCCGGAAAGAAGTCGACTCGCAACAGCGGCTGTTCGGGGCTCGGCCGACGTTGACACGGGCGACTCCTGCGCGCAGATCGCCCAGCTCTGCGTCCAACACAGCCGAGGTCGCCGCAGCTCGGTGGCCGAGCAGATCGGCGCTACGTGCGCGTCCAGGAGGATGCCGCACACTCGGCGTGGCCGCAGCGGTGGCTGCCGATCGGTGGGCGTGGCCGTTGGTCTTACTGGGGTGGTAGTGCCGCATGAGGTACGCGAGATTCCTGCCGCGGGTCGTGCTCGCGCTGTGATGACGATGCGGTGAAGTCGTACCGGCACGCCGGCAGTCTGCTGGGCGCACTGGACCGGGCGGCGGCTGGGAGCCCGCAGCGCGGCAGTGAGGGGCATGGCAGCTGGTACCTGTCGCTGGAGCTGCCCGCGGGCCCGGACGTGCGGCGGCGCCGGATCCGCCGTGGCGGGTTCCTGACAAGGCCAGGTTAGGGCCAGTGGGGCTGTGATGGTCAGGTCTTCACGTTTGGCTGTGAGCTGGGCTTTTGCGGGCTGGCCGGGGCTTCGTCCACAGGTTAAGCGGGCGGCACCCACGGGGTTTTGCGCGGTTTAGGTGTCGTTGTCCTGGCCGGGGCTGGCCTCGATGATCTCGAGGGTGAGGTCCTGGAGTTCGGCGAGCAGCGCCCGGATTTTCTTCGCGTTGTCGAACAGGGGCTGCCAGGCGGCGAGCTCGGCGTCGGTGAGGCGGCGGGTGACGGTCTTGCCGCCGATCTTGCGGGTCCATTCGGCGTAGGGGCCGTGCAGCCGGGGCGGGTCGGCGTGGCAGCGGCAGTTGGGTTTGCCGCAGGCGTAGGCGCGGACGGTCAGGGTGCCGGGCAGGGCGAACCCGGCGGCGGCGAGCTGCGCGGCGATCTTGTCGCGGGCGGCCTGCTGGGCGGGGCTGACATCCATGCGACACACCGTCTCAGATCCGTCGGTTCCCTCACCTGTCCACAGTATTTTACTGGGGACATGTCGGGAGGCGGCAGGTGGCCTGAGACCGGGATAGCCGGCTACATCGCCAGCTGGCAGCCGTCCTCGGTGTCCGCCGCAGGCAGCGGACTTCGCCCGGGCGGTGGTGACCGAGGCGGCGCCGGGCGGGCGGGAGCGGGCGAAGAACCTGCTGTGGGCCGCGGGCAGGCTCGCGGACTGGGCGATCGGGCTGGGCTGGAGCCGGTGCCGGAGGTGCTGCTGCACCCGTCGGTGATCGAGCGGTTCACCGCGCACGCGCCTGGGCCTGACCGGCGTGACGCGGCGGACGCTGCGGACGAACCTGCGGTTCCTCGCCCGCCAGGTCGTCCCGGCGCTGGCGCCGGCGGACGCGCCGCTGCCCCGCGAGCACGCCAAGGCGCCCGTATAGCCCCGGCCGAGATCGACGGTTATCTCGCGCTCGCCGCCGCGCAGCCGACGGCGGCGCGGCGGATGCGCGCGGCCGGGCTGGTCTGCCTGGGCGCCGGCGCCGGGCTGATCCGCGCCGACCTGCGCCGGTCCGCGGCAGCGACATCAGCTGCCGCTCCGGCGGCGTCATCGTGGCCGTGCGCGGCAGCAGGCCCCGGGCCGTGCCGGTGCTGGCCCGCTACCACGAGCCGCTGCTGGCCGCAGCGGCGTTCGCCGGGGCGGGCCTGGTCACCGGCGGCGCTGACCCGGGCCGCCGGAACGTGACCACCCCGCTGATCACGCGCGCTGGCCGGCGGGACCGGCCTGCCCCGGCTGGACACCAGCCGGCTGCGCGCCACCTGGCTGGCCGACTGCGCCGCAGCCAGCTCGGGCTGGCCACGTTCATGCACGCCGCCGGGATCACCTGCAGCCAGCGGCTCGGCGACCTGCTCGCCACCCTTGCACCCCGGCGACGAGGCCGAGGCGGTCGCGCTGCTCGGGCGGGCAGCCGGTGAGCATCCCGCTGCCGCCGTGCTGGAGGCCATCATCGAGGCCTCCGGGATCGCGCCGCGGATCGAGGCACTGCTCCCGCCGGGGTGCGCCACCGCCAGCTGCAGCGTGCGCACCTTAATCCTGGGCATGATGCTCACCCTGGCCGACCGCCGGCCCGCGCACCTGACCGAGGTGCACGCCGCGCTGACCGCGCTGCCCGGCCCGGACCAGGCGCCGGCTCGGCGTGACCGAGGACTGGAAGAACGGCCCGCACCAGCTCACCTACCGCCAGGCCGAGCGCACCTTCGGCCTCATCACCGCCGCCCTGGCCAGAAGACAGCCCGGACGGCACCCCCTCCGCCGCCCTCACCACCGTGCTGGATGACCTGCTGGAAGCCAGCATCCCGGGCGAGCACAAGAACGCCTCAGCCTCGCTGGCCGCCGACTGGACCGACGTGGAATCCTTCTCCCGCCCCCCGCACCACGGCAGCAGCGACTGCGCCGACCCCGAAGCGTCCTGGGGGCACCGCAACTCCAACCTCCCCGGCCCCAAAGGCGAGATGTTCTTCGGCTACTACCTGTCCGCCGCCACCATGACCCGCGACGAAAACGGCCCGGCCGTCCCGGAACTGACCCGCCGGATCACCCTGTCCTCCTGCCACGCCGACCCCGTCCGCGCCCTCACCCCCGTGCTCACCCGCATGCCCGGCGACCGGCATCGCGCTCGGCGACATCCTCGCCGACTCCGGCTACGCCCACCGCGACGCCGACGCCTGGGCCCTCCCGCTCCGCGCCGCCGGCGCGCAGCTCGTCCAGGACCTGCACCCGCACGACCGCGGCCCCCAGGGCACCCATCCACGGCGCGATCATCGCCAACGGCAACCTCTACTGCCCCGCCACCCCCAAGCCGCTGCTGCACCTGGGGCCGCTAGCCCCCGCCGCCACCCCCGACGACACCGCCGCGCACGACAGCAGACCGCCGAGCTCGCCCGCCACAAACTCGGCCGGCTCACCGCCGATGACGCCGACGGCTACCACCGCGTCACCTGCCCCGCCGCCATGGGCAAATCCGCTGCCCGCTCCGCCCGGACTCGATGACCCTCGACCGCAGCCGCCCCGAGATCCTGCACCCCGCCGCAGCACCCGCCGGCCTGCTGCACCCAGCAGACCCTCACCATCCCGCCGGACGTCGCGGCGAAGACCCGGCAGAAACACGACTACCCCTCGGCGGCGCACCGCCGCTCCTACGCCCGCCGCACCAGCGCCGAACGAGGCTTCTCCACCATCAAGGACCCCGCCAGCAACACCATCAGCCGCGGCTGGTGCCGCCTCATGGGCCTGACACCCGCTCGCGCTCTGGCTCGCCTGCCCTGCACGCCGTCCGCAACCAGCGCATCCTCACCGCCTGGAACGCCCGCCAGGCCGAGAACAACCGCCGCGCCGCGGCCGGCCTCCCGCCCAGAACCACGCAAACGCCGCCGGAAAACCACCCTCGCCAGCCTCACCGCACCGCCCTGACCAGACCCGCACACCGCGCCACAGCGCCGCCACTCACCAGCACACCGCCAGCCAGCCCCGCACGCCCAGACCCAGAGAACCCCGGCCAGCACACCCCAGCCACAGCCACGCACCAGGAAAACAAAGACCAACTCAGGCCACCCGGCCAGGCAACAGAAATGTCAGACCTAAACGTGAACATGGTCCCCACTGAAACGTGAAGACCTCACTGGTGGGGCGCCAGGGGCTCGAACCCTGAACCCACGGATTAAAAGTCCGCTGCTCTGCCATTGAGCTAGCACCCCGTGCAAATTTGCTATCTGACCTGCGGTTTCGTTGACCTCCCGCTCTCTGCGGGCGCGTGCTCACCGCTCACAGAGCCGCTGACTTCTGTGAGCCCCGATAATGTGCTGGCCTTGTTGCCGTCCTGGGGCCTGGCACACTACGCCGCCAAGTCATGCAAGACGATCATCTCCTACCTGGACCCGGTGAAGCGATTTGAAGCCTACCTGTCTGCGGAAGGTCTGCCCGTGGAACCTGAGGGCACCTGTGCCCTCCTGGCCGGGCACGATCACACTTCGTCGGCGTTGGGCGGCAAGCGCAACGCAAGAGCCAGGGCTATGGGTCTTGTTCCCAGTCACCTCGGCGCCGTCAGCGATCGCACAGGCCAGGTCCGCCATCACCCGGCCCCAGTTATGGATCAGCAGCCGGTCCGAGGCCAGCGCCTTCGACAGCCCTGCGGTCAGGCCGATGTTGTCCGATCACCCAGAGCCACGAGGGCACCAACCAGACCACGAGGGCACCAACAGAGAATCCAGCGCGTCGTGATGGCCCGCCAGCTGTTCAAGCAGCAGTATGTGGGCGTTTCCCTGGTCGGCTGGGTCAGTCAGATAGGTCGACGCGGCCTGTCACAGCGGATCACGGGGCCGGCCGGGCCGGGCTTGGCGGATCATACGCAGGCCGTGCTGAGCTTGGTGATCGCGGCTGTGATCGCTGATTCGGCCGTGCCTGGGGTTTCGGTCAAGGACTTCTGCAGGGCCGTGATCAGCGGCTTGAGATCCGCCTTTCCCGGGACTGAGGCTAGGTGGCTCTCGGCGGTTTGGAGCTGGGTAAGGTAGGACTTCAATGCCGCGGCAGCTTTTGCCTTCGGGTCGCTCGCAAGCGCCGTTAGCTTGGTGATGGCCGAATCGGCGATCGGCCTCAGGATGGTGCAGTCCACCGCGGGAAGTGCACCGCTCGGAACTGTCGGCCTGCTGACGGCGGATGCAGACGGCGACGCGGCATTCGAGTTACTGCCGCACCCCGCCGCAAGAAAGCCGGTTCCGGCCAGCAATGCGGCCGCCACCCAGGCCTTGCCCTGGTACATGGAACAACCTCCGTTGAGCGTGCACGTGGACCGAATTGATCCATTTCGCCGCGGGCCAGCCCCGCGGGATCCACAGCTGCCATGACCCGACCACCACCCTCGCCCGCGTTCACGGTCCGTAACTCTGTAAGCGGTGACAGGCGGGCAAATTACGACAAGCTGGTCAGGCGATATAACTGATAGTAGTATTAAGTTACTTAGCGTAGCAGGATCTTGGTGGAGCGCCGCCGCCGGGGGCAGGGCGCGTGGGCGTCTCCTGGGCACGCAGGGTGGGAGCATGATGAGCCAGGTTCAGGGCCAGCGGCTGGTCCGCGACGGGCCGCCATGAGAGTCCGCGGCTCGATCAGGAGCCAGCTTCGTAATGGCTTTGCGTTGCTGGCCATGCTGGTGACCGCCGCCGCGATCCTTGTGTTCATCGGCGCCCAACGGCAGGCCACTGCCATCCGCGAGCTGACCGGCACGCTCTACCCGCTCCAGGGCCTCAACAGCAGCCTGCAGGACGGCTACACGGCCAGCCAGCTCGCCGCCGGCAGCTACACATTCACCGGCGAGCATCGCTTCGTGGCCGTCTACCGGGCGGATAAGGCCCGCTTCATGTCACAGCTCGCCGAGCTCAGCAAGGTCGCCCCGCCCGGCATGAAACCGGACGTCACCGCGCAGGCAAATGCGGCCGGCGCCTGGTTCGGGCTCTCCAGCCAGCTCACAGCGCTGCCGAAGGCGACGCAACTGAACCGGACAGAGACGAATCTGGTCGACATCATCAGCCAGCACTTCTACACCGCCAACCACAGGTTGCAGCATCAGCTCGCAGGCAACATCGCCCGGCTCACCAAGGACAGCAGGGCCGCGCTCTCGGTCGGCCTGACCTGGAGTGCTGTCCTGCTGGCCGCCGCCCTCGCGCTGGCACTGGCCGCCTCGCTGCACACCATGCACAGCATCAGTCGGCCGCTGGAAAACCTCACCACCACCTTGTACCAGCTTGCCTTGGGCCACCACGCCGCTCGTGCCCGCCCGGCCGGCCCGGCCGAAGTCCGCGCCGCCGCCCTGTCCGTCAACGCCCTCGCCGACCAGGCCGACCGGCTCCGCCGCGAGGAAACTGAGCACGCCCGCCTGCGCACCCTCGCCCGCGAGGCCGGCATCCGCATCCGCGAGCACCTCAACGCGGAAGATGTCATCAGGGAAACCATCAGCACCATCGAAGCCAACCTCGATGTTGACCTGGCCTACTTCGGCCTGCTGACCGCCCGCGAGGACCAGAACATCCGGGCGGATCAGCTCGACGATTGGGGTGGCAAACACGTCGTCATCGGCAACCTGCCGGACGAGATCACCGGCTGGATGTGCGAGTTCTTCCGCCACCGGTCGCATTTCTGCGTCCAGGACATGCGAACCGAGCAGGCAGAACTCCTGCCCAGCCTCCGGGAAGTAATGCTGGAGATGGGCGTGGTCTCGGCGCTAGGCGTGCCCTTCACGGCCGGCTCTGAGCTGCTGGGGACGCTCGCGCTGCTGCGCACAAGGGAAGGTCACCCGTGGACGGCGCCGGAGATTGTGGCGGTGGAGTGGGTGGCCGCTGACCTGGGCCGGGGCCTGAACCACGCCCGTCTCTACGAAGAAGAAACCCGCCTCATCGAGGAACTGAAATCACTCGACCAGGCCAAATCTGACTTTTTGGCCACCGTCTCGCATGAACTGCGCACCCCGTTGACAAGCATCGTCGGCTACACAGAACTGTTGCGCGAGCAAGACGCCGGGCCGGTTACCCCCACCCAGGGCTCGATGCTCGACACCATCGACCGCAACGCCGCCCGGCTGCGCAACCTCATCGAAGACGTCCTGACTCTGTCCAAAATCGAATCCGGCGCGTTCAAGACCGTCTTTCAGCCGGTCAGCCTGCACGACATCATCGGTGCCGCCACAGCCGCCATTCAGCCCGTCGCCACCGCCGAGGGCCTCACTCTCACGGTGGGCTGCATGCCAGCCGGCCTGACCGTCAACGGCGACCAGAACCAACTCGACCGCGTCCTGATGAACCTGCTCGCCAATGCCGTCAAGTTCACTCCCTCCGGCGGCCAGATCACCGTCACGGCCGCGGGCCAAAACGGCAGCGCCAGCATCACCATCGCCGACACCGGCATCGGGATCCCCAACCGCGACCAAAAAACCCTGTCCACCCGGTTTTTCCGGGCCTCGAACGCCATCGAGCGCGCCATCCCCGGCACTGGCCTGGGCCTGTCCATCGTCCGCACCATCGTCGCCAACCACGGCGGCAGCCTCACCATCACATCCCGCGAAGGCCACGGCACCGCGGTCACCTTCACCGTCCCCCGGCCCGCCGATGAGGACGCCGACAACGTCGGCTAACTTGGCCGCGTACTTGCCACAACCGGCCGTACGGGCTCACCTCCACCCCACGCACAACCGCACAGCCGGATTCGCGCCGAAGCGCCCCTGACCACCGCGTCTTAGCAGGCAAGCGCATAAGCAAGCGCCGAGGAAGTTAGAGCGTCGGATTTGCCGCACAGCGCTCCGGGTTGACGTGCGTCTTTGCAGGTCAGCACAGCGCTCAGGCTGTTTGGATTAAAGGTCCGCTGCTCTGCCATTGAGCTAGCACCCCGTGTGAATCTGCTATCTGACCTGCGGTTTCGTCAACGTCCTGCGCTCTGCGGATGCTCGCGGCTGGGGGAGTGCCGCTTGAGGCTGAGGACATCGGTGGCTTCCTGGCCACCGAGTGGGACCGCACCATCATTATCGGCGAAGTGGGAAACGTTCAGGTGCGGTCGGCGTCTTCCCTCGCGACACTCCCATACCGGGATAGAGTGACGCCTCGCGGTCAGAGGCGACTGGAATGGGACGAGAGCACCCAACAATGCATGAAATGCGCGGATCAACGGCGGCCGGGGTGGTTGCCGGGATCACAGTACTGACGCTGAGCATCTTGCTGGGGATGGCCGACGCCGCTCCGCTGGCGCACCGCGGGACGGAGTCCTCCGCTGGGATCTGCCTCTCCTCCGGATCCCACGACGCGACGGCGGCGGCGATCTCCCGTCGGGTCCTGCGCTGGGTGCAGCGCCGTGCTTCCGAGACCCCGAGTGTGGCGGTCCGGATGGATGACCCGTACCTGGGGATCAACTGCTACCTGAATTCCAGCCAGCACTACGATTCAGCCAGCGTGGTCAAGACGATCATCCTCGCCACCATGCTCAACAAGCGGGAGCGGGAGCACCTCAGCCTCCTGTCCGACAGAGAACGGCAACTCGCCCGGGCAATGATCACCGAGTCGGACAACAACGCCGCGACCGCGCTGTGGGACCAGGACGGCATGAAGAATCTCACCTACTTTCTGCAGGCCGCTGGCATGCATAACACGCAACTCAACCCAGCATGGGGGCTGACCCAGATCACCGCGCAGGACGAGACGAAGCTGCTCCGCAACATCCTGCTGCGCACCAATACGGTCCTCGACACCCATGCGCAGAGCTACGAGCTCAAGCTGATGGGGCAAGTCATCCCGTCACAGCGCTGGGGCGTGTCCGCCAGTACACCGCGCGCCTTCACGCTCCACATCAAGAACGGCTGGGCACCGCTGCCGTACGTCAGCTCGCCGTGGTATGTCAACAGCACGGGCGCGTTCACCACCACCAACCCAGCCAGGGACTACACCATCGTGGTCCTCACGCACGGAAGCGCGGATGAGACCAGCGGCATAACGACCATCGAGGACGTCGCGGGCCCGATCAACCGCGCGCTCGCCGGTGCTGGCGCACTGTTCGGGCCGGCACACACCAAGCCTTACCCGTCCTGGAACATCCCGGACGAACCGGTCCCACCCGCTCCGGGCAGGTAGCTCGGCAACGCGGCCAAACCCGGCCAGCCCAGCCCCCGCGCGAGCTATTGACGTTCCCGGTCAAGAGCGCTTGCGGCCGATGCCGGCCAGCATTCCTGCCGATGTGGGCGCTGGCACTAGCCGCAGCGCCGGTTGCGGCGTATCGGGCATCTCAACCGGCCATTCGGTGACCGGGACTATGCCGGGCGGCATCAGGTCGAAATCACCGAAGTAGGCGGCGAACTCGGCCGCCGTGCGGCCGGTGAGCACCGTGCCGGCACCGTAGGCTGCCTGGATCTGACCGCGCACCGGGTTGCTCCGGTCGTTCCCGTGCCCGGCCGAGATCACCAGGTAGCTTCCCGGCGCCATCCGCTCCCGGAACGCGGCAACGGCGGCGTCGGCCTCGTCGGCGGGCAGGAAATGCAGCATGCTGACGAACAGAACGCACACCGGCTCGGCGGGATCAATAAGCGCGGCAAGTTCCGGGGCCGAGAGGATCGCTTCGTACTCGCGTGCGTCCCCGTTGACCACGGTCACCTTGTCATCGGTGGCCAGCAGTGCGCGCGCATGCGTCACCACGAGCGGGTCGTTGTCGACGTAGGCCACCCGGGCATCGGGGACGGCCTCCCGCGCGCACTCGTGCACGTTCGGCGAGGTAGGCAGGCCCGCGCCGATGTCCACGTACTGCCCGACACCGCGGGAAGCCACGTACCGGACCGCGGCGGCCAGGAACTCGCGGTTGGCCTTGGCGACCTTCGCGGCATCGGGCAACGCCTCGACGAGCCGGGCCGCGGCGTCCCGGTCGGCGGCGAAGTTGTCCTTTCCGCCGAGCAGGTAGTCATATACCCGCGCCGCGTTGGGCCGGCTCGGGTCGAAGCCGCAGCTTCCCGTGGTGTCCGCGGGCCCTGCTGAGTCGCCAGCCACCCTCGTCGCTCCCGGATTCGTCGTGTGCGCGGGCCGCGCCCTGCGCCGCCGGTGTCGAAGGCGAACATACTCTACGAAACCGGCCATCCGGGTTCCTGGCACCGACGCCGTGGTCTCGTGGCAGGCCACGCAGGCGGTGGTGGCTCGGCGCTCCCCGGCACCCGGCCGGTAACGGAGCAGCGGACTGTAGTACCCCCGTTCAACCGGCGTTCGCGTACGCAGAGCCGGCGCGGCTAGCGCGGACCGCCTGGTTCAGCGGTAGGCGGGGATGCCGGTGAGGGCATGGCCGAGCGCCAGCGCGTGGATCTCCTCCGTGCCCTCGTAGGTGAGTACCGACTCCAGGTTGTTGGCGTGGCGGATCACCGGGTACTCCAGGGTGATCCCGTTCGCGCCGAGGATCGTCCTGGCCTGCCTGGCGATGTCGATGGCGGTCCGCACGTTGGCCATCTTCCCGAGGCTGACCTGCTCCGGGGTGAGCGGGCCCGCTTCCTTCAGCCGCCCGAGGTGCAGCGCGAGCAACTGTGCCTTGTTCAGGTCCGCGAGCATCCACGCGAGCTTGCCCTGGGTCAGCTGGAAGCCACCGATCGGCCTGCCGAACTGCTCCCGGGTCCGCGCGTACTCCACCGCGGTCTCCAGGCAGGACCTGGCCGACCCCACCACTCCCCAGACGATGCCGAACCTGGCCTCGGTCAGGCACGACAGCGGGCCCTTGAGCCCGGACACGCCGGGGAGCATCGCGTCCGCGGGCAGCTTGACCTCGTCGAAGTGGAGTTCCGCGGTGACCGAGGCGCGCAGCGACATCTTCTTGTGGATGCTGCGGGTGGTGAAGCCGCGCGCGCCGCGCGGCACCAGGAAGCCACGGATCCCGTCCGGCGTGCGGGCCCACACCACCGCGATGTCGGCAATGGCGCCATTGGTGATCCACATCTTGGTGCCGGAGAGGACCCAGCCGGTGCCGTTTGGCTTGGCATTGGTTTTCATGCTGGCCGGGTCCGAGCCGTGGTCCGGTTCGGTGAGGCCGAAGCAGCCGAGTGCCTCGCCCGTCGCCATTCTGGGCAGCCATTCCTCTTTCTGCTCGTCCGAGCCGTACCGCCAGATCGGGTACATGGCCAGCGAGCCCTGCACGGAGACCAGGCTGCGCAGGCCGGTGTCGGCGGCTTCCAGCTCACGGCAGGCGACGCCGTACGCCACGGGCCCCATGCCCGCGCAGCCGTACCCGGACAGGTGCATGCCGAGCAGGCCCATCTTCCCCAGTTCCGGTGCCAGCTCGCGGGGCAGGACGCCGGCCTCGAACCAGTCGGCGATGTGCGGCATCACCTTCTCCGTGGTGTAGGCCCGCACGGTGTCCCGGACCAGGCGCTCGTCTTCGGTGAGCTGGTCCTCGATCTGGAGCAGGTCGAGGCCTGGCCGCTGGGCTGGGGAGGACGATGGCATGGCGGATCCTCTCTTTTTGCTATCCGCCAGCGTATGCCGTGGCAGCTGGCCTGCGGGGTCCGGCCAGCCGCGCGGGCAGGCGGGCCGGGCTGACCCGGTGCCTGCCGGAGGGGCATGATCGGACTATGAACGGAACGAATGGCAAGCAGTTGATCCGCCCCCGGGAAGGACGGATGATCGCCGGGGTCTGCGCGGGCATCGGGCAGTTCTTCGGAATCGACGCCAACATCGTCCGCATCGTGTTCGCCGTGCTGACGGTTTTCAGCGCGGGCGCGGCCGCGCTGGTGTACCTGGTCGGCTGGGTAATCGTGCCGGAAGAGGGCGAGAGCGGCTCGATCGCGGAGAACTACCTCAACAAGAAGAAGTAACCGCCGCCGCAGCCCCGCTGCGCCAGAACTCACCCCGATTCCCCGGAAAGCCTGGCCGCTTGCGGTACCTCATGCGCCCGGAGCCGATCGGCCCTGGCCGGCCCGCCCGCCGCGGCATCGGGCTCCAGGCCGTCCCCGCAGTCCCGTCAGCAGGTGCGGACCGCGCTATCTGGGCCGGAGCGTTCGGCCGCTTCTTTACCAGCCTCCGCCTGGATCGCTCGCCGCCGCTGGGCCGGGGGACGGTGCGCTGGCTGCCGCCGTGGGCCGGCGGCGCTCGCCGGCTAACCCGGCGAGGAGACTGCGGTGGCGGGCCCATTCGGTGGCCAGGACGGCCGCCGCCACGACACCCAGGGCCCCGGCGATTGCCACCACGGCCGGCGGGCTGATCCACCGGGCGGCGGCTCCCGCCATCAGGATGCCCAGGCCCTGAGCTGCCAGAAGCCCCGATTGCGCGACGCCGAACGCCCGGTCGCGCTGTCCGTTCGGCAGCGCCGCCACGAACGCCCGGGCGGCGGCAAGCTGGTAGGCGCCGCCCGCGCCAGCCACCATGAGCAGGAACAGCAGCAGCGGTAACGGCGGCCGAAGCAGGCTGGCGACGAGCGGGGCGCAGGACAGCACGGCCAGCACGCCGATCATCCTGAACTGCTCGTCCGGCCGCGACAGCCGTCCGATGATCAGGCTGCCGGCCACGGTGCCCGCCGGCATCGCGCACATCAGCAGCCCGATGGTGACCGGGCCGCCGCCCAGAGTCCGCGCGTACGGCGCGGCCAGGCCTTCGGGCACGATAGCGAACCCGGCCAGCCAGCCGAACAGGACGAGCGTGCGCGCCGCGGGCCGCCGGAAGATGAGGGACACATCCTTGGCGAGGGAGTGCAGCGGCCGGGCCGGCGTCTCCCCGCTGTACGGCCGTGGCCGCACCCAGCCGGTGATCAGCGCGGCCGACAGGCAGAACGACAGTGCGTCCAGGGCCAGCGAGCGGTACGCGCCGAGGGTCGCCACCAGGATCCCGCCCGCCAGGAACCCGGCGGCCTGGCTGGCCTGGAAGGTCATGTTCCCCACGGCCGAGCCCAGCGCGAGCCGCTCGCGGGGGAGGATCTGCGGGAGCATGGCGGAGCGGGCCGCGGAGAACGGGGGCCCGAGCAGCACGGTGACGCACAGGAGCGCGCAGGTACCGGCCAGCGGCATGCTGGGCAGTGCCATGAGCTCCACCAGGCCGCCGCGGACGAGGTCCAGAGTGATCATGACGTGGCGCCGCGGGAACGTGTCCGCCAGGCCCGCCAGCAGCGGGCCGCCCAGAATCGGCGGCAGGTAGGTCAGGGCGTAGGCGAGCGCGGTGAGCCATGGCGAGCCGGTCTTGGCGTAGACGAGGACCGCGATCGCGACCTGCGCGATCTGGTCGCCGAGGTAGGACACGACCTGCGCCCACCACAGCGTGCGGAACTCGCGAATGGCGAAGATGGCACGGTAGTTGGCCGTGCGCCGCCGCACGGTGCGGTGCCGCCCCCGCTCGGCGCCGCTCTCGGGCAAGTCCAGGAAGGGCTGTTCTCCGCCGCGCATGGTGATGCTCATGGCCGGCTTCCCCGCTCGCGTCGTACCATGTGACGTGGGATAATCACTATCCGCAGTCATCCCATGCCATTCTGGTAACAGCCAGTAGTGACTATACGTGGTCTTTCGATTGCTAACCGTGGCTGATTTTCAGCGGCAGCGCAAGGGGATCAGGAAGGATCGATCCACGGATGGGCGTTACGCTAGGTACCCGGTACCCGCTTCCGTCCCCGCACCTCTGTCCTCGGGACTCGCTTTGCCGGGGGCGGCCTTCGTCCCCTATGCTGGGGCGGTCCCCGACGGCGGGCGCCACGGGTTCAAGGCGGCGAGGACCGTCGCAAGCCCCCATCGTCTAGCGGCCTAGGACACCGCCCTTTCAAGGCGGCGGCACGGGTTCGAATCCCGTTGGGGGCACTGCTCGCCGGGTCGGCGGGCGGTACACATGGTCCTGTAGAGCAGCTCGGAGTGCTCGCCACCCTGTCAAGGTGGAGGTCGCGGGTTCAAATCCCGTCAGGACCGCGCAGCCCGGGGGAGTCATCCCGGCATGGTCAGGTAGCTCAGTCGGTATGAGCGTCCGCCTGAAAAGCGGAAGGTCGGCGGTTCGACCCTGCCCCTGACCACCCCTCTGAGCAGCGCAGACGCTGCCTCTGGTTGTTTTCCCTGGCCTGCCTTGCTAACGGTTTTGCTAACGCGAGCCGTTGACAGTTGACGGCCTGGGCGAAGATGTCGCCGATTCCCTGCTGCGTGCTCGCGGAGGACATGGCGAGGCAGGTCAGACGGAGAAAGGCCGAGCGCTGGCACATCGCCGCAGCTTGGCTTCGGGACGAAGAAGCCGCCGGTTGAAAGCGGAAGCAGTGCAGCACCAAAGTGCAGCAACCAGACCGGCCCTGCCAGTCGGTCAATGTCATGTTCGAGCACTGACCGACTGGCCAGCCGCGATCACCCGAAGCGGTTGGGGCCGGGGGTGCCTTCCATTATGGTGAGGACGAGGAGCCAGATGCCGCCGATGAACGGCACGAAGGCGATGAAATACCAGAACCCGGACTTGTCCTGGTCGTGCAGGCGGCGGATGGTCAGCGACAGGCTCAGGAGGAACGCGGCGACGGCCGCAGCCAGGTACAGCAGGATGCTGAGGACCGGGACGTGGACGGCCGCGAAGATGACGGCGAGGATTAGTACGCCCACCCAGCCGATCAGTTCGGCCAGGGCGAACCACCAGTAGGCCGACCGTGACGCGCGGCCTTTGTACTCGAAGATGTTCTGGAACGCTAGCTTGATCGCGTCGGTGAAGCCGACCGGGCCGCCCTGCAGGTAACCGCGCGGGCCGTCGGCGGGCGCGTAACCCCCCTGCTGCTGCGGGTAGGGGGCGTAGTTGCTGCCTTGAGGAGAGTAGCCGCCCTGGGGTGGTGGGTAGCCGCCCTGGGGAGCGTTGCCGCCCTGTTGCTGACCAGGGTCGTTAGGGCTGTAAGGAGTACTCACGTCTTACCTCAGATTCCCCGTTCGGTGTCCGATGGACAGAGCAAACTGATTCTGTAAGCGTTTGAGCTGCCCGCGCAACACAATCCTCACATTGTTGCCTTTAAAGGTGCTCAAGTGAGATGCATTGTCATAGTTTGCAACATCTTGCTTATGGTAGGAGCTCTGACCCGTTAGTTAGCTGGCCACGGTCAGACCTTGTCCGGGCTGCTGGCGCTGGCCACCCGGTTGGTCCATGACATCGTCGGTCCCGCGAGCTGATCCTCGTCATGGCGGTGACAGTCGTCTTGCAGCCCGACCTGGCGGAACAGTTCTGGCACCCGGCGGCTAATCGTGTGGCCGGCGCCGTTGCGGCCAAAGACAACGGGGAAGATCTCACAGATCCGCGCAAATGCCGGATGAGGGGGATAACACATCGTGTACTCGGTGTCCGGTTCCATACTCGTCACCCAGCCGCCCGGTCTGGCCAGCCGCGCCATCTCCGCGACCAGTTCCGCCGGCACGGGGACGTTGATTAGCAGGGTGCGGGCATGCACCAAGTCAAACGAGCCTGATGGCAGACCGGTGCGCCTGGCACGATGGCGTGGCCCGCCGATTTGAGTTACGCGCGTAGCGCTCGGATGAACAAGAAGATCGGCTGGGTCTGCAGGATGTGCATGAGCTCGGGGTTACTGGCCTCTCTGACCGTCTCAGGCTGTGGTTCGTCCACCACATCCACGGTGAATCCGGCACCACGGAGCTGGCGGAAGATTGCCGAGATGGGGCGGCGGTACATCTGGACGGTCACAAGCTGCCCGTCGTAGTCGTACTGCTCGCTGACCAATTCGGTGCGGTGGTAGTCCGCCTGGCCGGACAGCTGCCATCCGGTGATCGGGTGATGGATCGAGAACACCAGGGCACCGCCGGGAACCAGGCACCGGTGCAGCTCTCCCAGCAGTGGCCGCCAGTCCTCGATGTAGTGCAAGACCAGCGCGGCAACCACCAGGTCGATACAGGCGTCGGGCACCATGTCCAGCGGCTGCGCCACGTCGGCAACCTCGACGCGGGCGCGCCCGTCCAGCCGCTGGCGGGCCAGGGCCGCCATCCGCGGCTCCCGGTCCAGGGCCAGGACGCTAGCGCCACGATCCACCAGCTGCCGGGTCAGCACACCGGCCGCGCAGCCCAGTTCCAGGACGCGCCGACGGTACGTCCCCGGCCAAGCGCAAGATCGCCGGACGATCATAGGCGGCGTTCGGCAGGCCGTGTTCAGAGCGCCGGGCCCAAGTGTCCCCGTGCTGCTGCCAGAACGCGTTGCCAGACACGCGCTGACAGTACATCCTCACCACAAGGACTCGTGGGACGACGCATCGCTCGCTCTTGCAGCGATCCGCCGGGCCGATGTCGCAGATCAGTTGCCGGAGACCTGTCGCGCATCAGTTGACGGAGGACACCCGACGTGACCCCGGTGCCTAGCTTCACTTGATGCCACGGATCGGCTCCGCTTGATGTGCGACACACCCTAGGTTTCTTTTGAGTCCAGCGAACCTGCCTGCCGCATCCGCTTGCCGTCTCCGTGAACCTGGCGCAAGTCGGCCCTGGCCAGCACCGCGTCGGCCAGCTCAGCGGGGGTGAGCCTGTCCGACCGCAGCAGGAGTGTCCCGCCCGGCTGGCGGGCAGCGGCTGCCACCATCTCATCCACCCCGGTCATGCCGAACTCGCGGGCTGCCTGGTCCCGCGCGGCGCGATAGTGGCCGTGGCGCCTCAGCCGGGCTTGGACGCGACGAGAAGGAACCGGTGCCCGATGGTCACGACCGGCCAGGCGCTGGCGTCCTCGTACAGGGCGCGGAGGCGGTCCCGGTATTTCTCGAGGCTGTACCCCGGGATCGACCAGCTGACGGCCTTCAGGTAGAAGACAACCGCCGCGATGTCGTCGAAGCGGAGGCGCTGGTCGGCCCTGGCAGCTTCCTCGATCACTAGTCCCGCTTCGGTGACCTGTCGCTCGGCCAGCCCGATCCAGCTGTCCGGCTCCTCCGGCGTCTCGATTCCAAGTATCTGGGCTAGGTCGTCGTTGTCGTGGTAATCGACCTGCTGGGTCACGAAGGTGCCGCCCGGCGCGAGAACGCGGCTGACCTCGAGAGCAAGGAATGACTCGTGCCGGTTGCATATCAGATCCAGCGACCCGTCGCGGAACGGCAGGCGACCGCCGTCGTTAGCCCCGTCCTGATCCATGTTGTCGCGAGCTGCCTCGTTCTGGATCACGGGGATGCCGAGCGGCAGCAGATGCCGTCCGGCCACCAGCACATTGGGCGCCCATCCCTCGGTCGCAATCGTCCGCGGCGCGCGGTCCGGAAGCCCGGATAGGGCCTCGCCGCCGCCTGTGCCCATGTCCAGCATCGTCCCGGCACTGCGGGCCAGGGCCGCGACGCGGGCGCTGTAGTCCCACGGCAGCGGCTCGGTCCGGGAGCGGCGGTCCAGCCAGGAGAAATCCCAGCCGGAGAAGGGTACGGTCAGCGCCTCGGTCACGAGCTCGTCAAAGCCTGCCACCGTGCCAGCCTGCCAGAACACCAACTAGGCGGCTATGGGTGAGCTTGCCGGAAAGAAGCTGGCGAGGGTCTGGCGGCCGCACGCCGACCACGCCGCGAACGCCCAGCTCACGGCTGCCAGTAGATGCTCTGCACACCGCCCTGGACGCAGTCGTAGACGACGTAGCGCGTACGGGTCTGGCCGCAAGACCCCAGTGGTGACGCCCAGTCTCAGGCTGAACCACAGGTGACGGAAGCGAAGGAATGGCGAATGGCCAAACATGCGGTGGTGATCGCCGGCGGAGGCCCGGCAGGATGATGCTGGCGGCTGAGCAACGTGCTGGGGTATCGGCTGGTTGCCATCAGGTGCGGGCGCGCATGACGATGGCTCCCATGGCAGTGGTGTACCGCTGCCCGGCAGGCGTGATGCGGCAGAGCGTCAAGCCACAGCGGGCCAGCTGGGATCGGGCCGGGCATCCCAGCCAGGTGAAGCTGGCTCGCTTCCTGGGGCACGTGGACGCCATCGCCGGGCCGCTGCTGGCGAGTGTGCGCGGCCGGGTCACTGCCGAGCTGATCGTCGGGTTCCCGGAGGGCGTCAGTCTGATTGATGGCGGTCATGACCTGGGCAGCTACCTGTTCCCGGTCGCCCAGCGGCTCGGCCCGCAGCGGGTGGCGGCCATCTTCGGCCGCAAGATCCACGGGCCGTCGTCCCTAGCGGTGGGACCCGCCCAGCCGGACACCTCCGGGGCCGCCCCGCAGTTCTCGGCCCGGATCGCTGGGCCTGATGCGGCCACGGCGTGGAAACAAAAGCTCCACGATCGGCTCGCGGCGCAGGCGGCGACCATCGATCCGGGCCCAGCCGGGCTGACAATCGCGCTGGCGACCGGGCCAGGCCGCAACTGGGCCAGCCTCTGCAGGCCACTCATCGATGCCTTCGGCCCGGTGCTGGGCGATGACCCCGCCCGGCCGTTCTGCCCGCACGATGACCGTATCGTCAGCCTCGGCCTGCACCACACCATCGACACCGGCATCGCCCATGACGTGATCATCGACGCCTGGTGGACCAGCCTGTAGCCAGCCCCGCCGCCGCTCGCCGCGCACGCCACAACGCGCCCACCGACCCGGCTGGGCCGTACGGAGCCGTGCCGATCACTGCCTGCCTGGTTGTCCTCAGGTCCGGCCGTGCCCGGGGGTGCACCAGGGGATCATGCGGGGCAGCGCCGAGCAGGGGTCGGGCATGGTCGGCTGCCGTGGCAGGGGCAGCAGCGAGAACGACGGATCCTGCTGCGGGTAGACCGCGCCGCCGCAAAGCGGATCGCTCGGCGGCAACTGCAAATAGTTGCAGAAGAGCTGGCTGACTAGCGGGCCGGTGATGCTGCCGCCGGGCCCGGCGGTGGCGCAGTTCCCGTTCGTCTGCTGCAGGTCGGCGGGCCAGGAGGTGACACCGGACGGGTCGATGTTGCCGTGCCAGCAGTTGCCGTGTCCCGGCGAGGCGGCCGGGATACCGACGGCGCGGAAGTCGCTCAGGTCGGCCAGGTCGCCGTTGGTCGGCTGGCCGAAGAAGCCGTTGCCGACAAAGACGTTGCCGGAGAAGTTCGAGCCGAAGTCGGTGAAGAAGCACGTCGGGCCACCGCCCAGCGTGTCGGCGTACGGGTTGTCCCAGATCCCGCCGCCGCTCGTGCAGTCGGCCGGGCCGTTCTGGACGCCAGAGAACCAGAAGTCGGCCACGGCCGCCCACGCGCCGTTGCGCGCGAACAGGTTGCCGGTGATCGTGTCATTCCTGCCGCCGAGGACCAGGAAGCCGACGCCGACTAGGCCGAGTCCGTTGCCTGGCAGGTCGCGGTTGTTGTTGTCGTGGAAGTAGTTGCCCGTGATCACCCAGCACGACCCGGAGCCCCCCGGGCAGGCGCCGTCCTGCGGCGCGGGCAGGTCGCCGTTGCTTTCGCTGTTGGTGACGACGCCGATGCCGTTGCGGTCGAACTCGCTGTTACGGATGACCAGGCGGCCGCTGGCGTTGCTGGCCGAGACGCCGAGCGGGCTGTTCTCAGCGTGGACGTGGTCCAGGATGGCGTTGCAGTCCGGGCAGGCGCCGACGTAGAAGCCGGAATCGTTCATGTTGCTCGCGTAGGCCCGGTCGATCAGGCCGGGCCCGCTGGCGTGAGAGGCGAAGACCCCGTAGGTCGCCTGTGCGGGGTCGCTCTTCTGGAAGTACGTGGTGGTGGCCGAAAGGTACGAGCCGTAGTAGCTGTGCAGATGGACCTGGCTCGTGCCGTACCCGCCGTTCCACCAGATCTGGTTGCCCGAGCCGGGCTGGCCGGAAAGGAAGTTGCAGACCGTCATGTTCTGGATCGTCACTCCGCTGGCCTCGAACACCTCGATGCCGTTACGCCCCCACGGGCCGGACGGCCCGGCCGGGCCGCGATCCTGGTCGGCTGGGCTGGCCGAGCACGGCGGCCCGGACTTGGTGCCGTCGACGACAACGCCGCCGCGGCTTAGCCCAAGCAGGTGCAGATCGGGCTTGTCGATGAAGACCCCGGCGGTCGGCGCCCAGTCCGGCGGGTGCGTGGTGTAGTCGCCGCGCTCCTTGTAGTCCCCCGGCGCGATGACGATCCAGTCGCCGGGCGAAGCGGCGTCCACCGCCGCCTGGATGGACTGGAATTCCCCCGGCTTACCGTCAAAGGTGCCGACGGTGAGCACCTGGGGCTTCTGGCCGGGCGCGGCGGCGGCGACGCCGCTCACACCGATGGTGAGCAGGACAAGCACGGCGGCAGCGGCCACCGCACGCCAGTAAGCAGATGCGGAAGTGGCCCGCGTCCCGCGGCGAGAAGTTCGGCATCGCCGTGGTCACCCACCCTCGCCCAACAGGGCCGGGCGGACGGCAGCAAGGCCCAGCGCCGCCGCGATCATGCCAGCTGTGATCACGATAAAGAGCCTGCACGTACCTCGAGCCACAATGATCGCCCCTCTCGCAAGCGACGCGGTCCCGCGGATGTCACCATGCCAGGCTCCGGTGTGCTGACGGTGTGCTGGCAATATCGCGGCAGGTCACAGGCTTGCAGACACCTGCGCGGGTGCGGCAACCCAAGGGTGGGCCCGCAGGACGTGGTGATCACGATGGCTGCGGCGCCGGGGCCGGTGAACCGGCCGCGGCGTGCCCGGCGCGGGCGGGCGTCAGCGAGGCGGGTTGCTGGCTGCCGCAGTGGTCGTGTGCCGCGCAAGCCTGTTAGGGCGGGGATGCCAGATTTACCATGCCAGTTATGGGCGGGCATGCTGCTGAGGCCCGGCTGATGGTGGCGCTGCTGGGCCCGGTGGAGATCAGCCCCGCAAGCGGGGTGCTGGCGGGCGTCCCGCAGCCGCGGCTGCGGGTGCTGCTCGGGCTGCTGGCGCTGGCCATGGGCCGGGTGGTCAGCGCGGAGGCGCTGGTGGGTGGGGTGTGGGGGGAGGACTGGTCGCCGCGGCGGGAGCAGAACCTGCATGCGCTGGTGTACCAGCTGCGGCAGCGGCTGACCGCCCTGGAACCCGTGAAGGGCGGGGCGCGGCTGGTAAGGGCGGGGGCCGGGTACCGGCTGCTGCTGGAGGCGGGTGAGCTGGACGTAGCGGTGTTCCGGGACCTGGCGGGCCGGGGGCGGGAGGCGGTGCGGGCCGGGGACGCGGCTGCGGCGCGGGAGCTGTTCGGGCAGGCTCTGGAGTTGTGGCGGGGGTCAGCGTTGATGGACGCGGCGCCGTTGTGCCCGCGGCTGGCCGGGGAGGCGGCCCTGCTGGAGGAGGCGCGGCTGGCCGTTACCGAGGAGCGGGCCGGGTGCGACCTGGCGCTGGGCCGGCACGGCGAGGTGGCCGGGGAGCTGGCCGGGCTAGTGGCCGAGTTCCCGCTACGGGAGAAGCTGGCCGGGCTGCTGATGACCGCGCTGTACCGGTGCGGGCGGCGCGGGGAGGCGCTGGGGGTCTACGACCATACGCGGCGGGTGCTGGCCGGGGAACTGGGCCTGGATCCCGGGCCGGAGCTAGCCGGGCTGCAGGCCCGGGTGCTGGCCGATGACCCGGCGCTGGCCGCCCCGGCACCGCCGGGCGGTGCGGCGCCGCAGGCTGTGTGGGCAGGGGTGGTACCGCGGCAGCTGCCCGCCGGGGCGGGTTTCTTCGCCGGCCGGGAGGTGGAGCTGAAGCAACTGGACGAGGTGCTGGACCAGGCCGGGCTTCCTGACCGTGCCCACGGGAATGGCGGGCTGGGCGGGGCGGTGGTGATCTCGGCGGTGGCGGGGATGGCCGGGGTAGGCAAGACCGCGCTAGCGGTGCACTGGGCGCGGAAGGTGGCCGGCCGGTTCCCGGATGGGCAGCTGTATGTGAACCTGTGCGGGTACGGCCCGGGTGCGGCGGTCACCCCCGAGGAGGCGACCGGGTGGTTCCTGCCCGCGCTGGGAGTGCCCGCGGCGCAGATCCCGGCCGACGCGCAGGCGCGGTGCGGGCTGTACCGCAGCGTGCTGGCCGGGCGGCGGGTGCTGATCGTGCTGGATAACGCGCGGGACGCGGCGCAGGTGCGGCCGCTGCTGCCCGGCGGCGGAGGGTGCCTGGTGGTGGTGACCAGCCGGTCCGCGCTGGCCGGGCTGGCCGCGGCGGACGCCGCACATCCGCTGCGGCTGGGCCCGCTCGACGACGAGGAGTCGGCGTTGTTGCTGGCGGCCCGGCTGGGCCCGGAGCGGGTGGCCGCCGAACCCCAAGCGGTCACCGAGCTGGCCGGCCGGTGCGGGCATCTGCCGCTGGCCCTGGCCGTGATGGCGGCCCGTGCGGCAGCCGACCCTGACTTGCCGCTGGGGGTGCTGGCCGCCCAGCTGGCCAGGACCCCGGACGCTGCGGCCATGGGACAGCCCCCCAGCGGTGAAGGCCCCGGGTGGCTGGAGGTACTGGACACCGGGGACCCGGCGACCAGCCTGTCTGAGCTGCTGTCCTGGTCGCACCGCCAGCTGTCGGAGCCCGCCGCGGCGATGTTCGCGCTGCTGGGGTTGCACTGCGGGCCGGACATCACCGTCCCGGCCGCGGCCAGCCTGGCCGGCGTCCCCCGCCCGGATGCGCGCAGGGCTTTGGCCGAGCTGGCTGATGCCAGCTTGACCGCCGAGCACCGGCCCGGCCGGTACGTGATGCACGACCTGGTCCGCGGCTACGCCGCCGCACAGGCCCGCCAGACACTCCGCGAGGCTGACATCCGTGAGGCCATCGGCCGCAGCCTGGACCACTACCTGCAGACCATGGCCATCTGGTCCGACATACCACGGTCGTTCAGGCCCGCGCCGCCCGCCCCGGGGGTGGTGCCCGAGCGGCTGGCCGGTGAGGCGCAGCAGGTGGACTGGGCCCAGGCCGAGCACCAGGTCCTGCTCCGGGCGATCGCCCAGGCCGCCGCGGCGCACCTCGCCACACAAGCGTGGCAGATCTTCGAACGTCAGTCCTGGTTCCTGGGCGACCAGGGTTACTGGGCCGATTGCCAGGCCGCCGGCCAGGCCGTGCTGGCCGCCGCCCAGGCCGCGGGCGACCACGCCGCGCTGGGCTGGACCCATATGATCATCGGCAGGCATTGCGCGTTCGCCGGCGCTCTTGACGATGGCCGCGCTTACCTGATCCGGGCTCAGGACCACCTCTCGCGGGCGGGTGATCTGCGCGGTCAGGTCTCTGCCCTCCTGTTGTCCAGCTACGTGTGCGGCTGGGAGGGCGATTGGGCCAAGGGGGCCACGCTGGCCGGGCAGGCCCTGACGCTGTCGCGCCAGAGCGGCCGCCAGGGGCGGTGGGCCCTGTATGCCATCGGGGAATGCCACGCTCACCTGGGGAACTACGATCTGGCGCGCGGTTACGCCCGGCAGGCGCTAGAGCTAGGCCCTGACCCTGGCGACCCCACGAATCTGGCCCTCGCATGGGGCGTCCTGGGCTTGGTGCACTACCGGCTCGGCGAGCGCCACCATGCGGTTGCCTGCTACAGGCAGGCCCTGGTCCTTGCGAACCAGTGGAAAACCCCGCTGGCCCACAGGTGGCTGGCCAGCCTGCTGGCCGACTTCGGCGACGCCTGCCGGGCCGCCGGTGACCTGCCGGCCGCCGCCGGGGCCTGGCAGCAGGCCCTGCAGATCCTCGACGACCTGGGCTTGCCGGACAGCCTGGGGATTCGCGCCAGGCTCGAACAGGCCGGCCCGCCCAGCCCGCCGGGCCCGTAACCAGGGCTCATGTCCCTGTGTGCCCTGCGTGGCGTTCGAGGGCTGCGGGCACCTCTTCGTGATGCCTCTGCCCACCAACCCGACCACAACGAGGAGCTCGAGCTCCTGGGCCGCGGGCAGGTTCCGTCGCCCGCCGGGGATGCTCGCGCCATCGTGGCCGGTGCGAGTAATGGCTACGCCGGCTGTGTTTGCCGGTGCCGGATGGTGCCGTCGGCCATGATGTCGCCGTCGGGGCACCGCCATTGCACCTTGCCGCCCTCGAACTGCTCCTGGTACAGCGACGCGTACACGCCGCGTTGGCGCAACAGGGAGCGGTGGGTACCGGATTCCACCACGCGCCCGGCGTCGATGACGTTGATGACGTCGGCGTTGACGATGGTGGACAGGCGATGGGCGATGGCGATGGTGGTCCGTGACCCCATGAGGGCATCGAGGGCCTTCTGGACTTCCCGTTCGCTGGCCGTGTCGAGCGCCGAGGTCGCCTCGTCCAGGATCAGGATGCGCGGGTCGTGCAGCAGGACCCGTGCGATGGCCAGGCGCTGTTTCTCGCCGCCGGACAGGCGGTACCCTCGCTCGCCCACGGTCGTGTCGTAGCCGTCGGGGAACTCCATGATCCGGTCGTGGATGTACGCCGCCCGGGCGGCTTGTTCGACCTCCGCCATGGAGGCGGCAGGGCGGCCGTAACGGATGTTGGCCAGGATGCTGTCGTGGAAGAGGTAGCTCTCCTGGGTCACGAAGCCGATGGTGGCGGCCAGCGATGCCTGGCGGACGTGCCGGACGTCGACGCCGTCGATCTGGACCGAGCCGCCGGTGACGTCGTACAGCCGCGGGATCAGGTAGCTGATGGTGGTCTTGCCGGCCCCGCTCGGCCCGACCAGCGCCACGAGCTGGCCCGGGTCGGCGTGGAGGCTGACGCCCGCCAGTGCGTCCTGCGGCGTGCCGGGGTAGCGGAAGTAGACCTCCCGGAGCGCCACCCGGCCGCCACTGCTGGTCGCCGGCAAGTCGACGGCGTCGGGGGCATCGACGATGTCGGGCACCACGTCCAGGTACTCGAAGATCCGGTCGAACAGGGCCAGGGACGATCGCAGCTCCACCGATACCTGCAGCAGCTGCCCGATCGGGAAGTACAGGCGGGTCTGCAGCGTGGTGAACGCCACGACGGTGCCCGCGGTGATGGCCGTGCCGTGCGCCAGCAGCAGGCCGGCGATCAGGTAGACCGCAGCCGGGGTGATCGACAGGAACGACTGCACGATGGCGTAGAAGCCCTGGCCGATCATCTGCTGGCGGACTTCCAGGTCGGCCAGGCGCTGATTTTCCTCCTGGTAGCGGGTGGTGTCACGCGCCTGGTTGCCGAAAGCCTTCGCCAGCAACACCCCGGACACCGACAGGGTTTCCTCGCTGAGGGCGCTCATCGCCGCCAGCGACTCCTGGGTCGAGCGCGCCACCCGGCGGCGCCGCTCGCCGACCGTCTTGGTCAGCCAGAAGAACGCCGGAACGGTAATGAGCGCCACGATGGTCAGCTGCCAGCTGAGGATCACCATGGCGACGACGGTGGACACGAAGATGACGACGTTGGCCAGGATGCTTGAGGCGGTGGTGGTGACCACCGACTGAACACCGCCCACGTCGTTGGCCAGCCGGGACTGAATCTCGCCGGTCTTGGTGCCGGTGAAGAAGGCAATCGAGAGCGTCTGCAGGTGCGAGTAGAGCCGGTCGCGCAGGTCCCGCATGACCAACTGCCCGACCCGGGTGGTCTCGTAGGTCTGCAAGATGCCGATGGCGCCGTTGACGATCGGGACAACGGCCATGATGGCGACCAAGATGACGAGCAGGTGGAGGTTCGGGCCGCCGGGGACGAACAGGGCCTTGTTGAATACCACCTGGATCAGCAGCGGGTTGATGATGCCGATCGTCGAGGTCACCACGATCAGCCCGACAACGGCGGCCACCTGGCCCCTGTAGGGGCGGAACAGAGGCACTACCCGGCGGGCGGTGTCCCGGTTCACATGGGCGGGCGCGGCCGGATTCCCGCTGACGGCCCCGGACCGCGGCCCCTGGGCTGTCATGTCACCCGCCAGCGCGCCGACGTCGTGCCCGGCACAAGCCCGGCTCCTGCGCACAACTTCACCTTCGGCCTCCTCCGCAGCGCGCTCCACCCAGCCTGATCCGACCGTGTGCCTACTGGCCTTCCCGGCCTCGGGCATGCTCGATCGTTGCGGGATGCGCTCTAACCCGCTTCCTCAACGACCTTCTTAGCAAGCGGTCAATAGGGCTAGCAGCAACCGGTGCGTACTCGCCAGCGGCACCCGGGGAGGCCTGCTAACAGCGGCAACCGCTGGTCAAGGAGAACGACACGTTATTGGGTAACCAGCTTCGCGGCCGGGCCCGGTTACGCGTCCGCCATAACCCGCAGGATGACACGGCGATGCGTGTGGGCAGCCGCCGCAAGCACCGCGGCAAGCTCATCCTCGCGTAGCTCCTCGGCGGCCTGCACGATGATCACCAGTGGCTCATCGGCGCGGGCGGCGTGACGCACCACGTCTTGAACCTGCTGCCCCTCGCGGGCCAGCGCTTCGGGTGACAGCACGGACATCACGACCTCGCCGGCTTCCGGCGGCCCAAGACGCCCCTCCGCATCTCCCGCGACGCGCTCGAGTGCTACTCGGCCGCTGGTTACGCTCGGCGGCGGGGCAGTGCGGAGGTGGCGGTCAAGTGCGCCGTCGCGCGGCAATTGCACGATGAGGCTGGCCTCGCTGATCATGGCCGCCCAGCCTACTCTTTCGGCGTTATACGGGTGATCCCGTCAAGTGCTTGGTGCTGGGCCGGTCTTGGTGATCATGGTGCCGGATCGCCGGGCGGCGTCCCCCCGGTGCCACAGCCTGCCCGGGCTGCCGGTTACACGAAGTGCACCTGGGCGTGATCCGGCTCGTGGTCAACGAGCTGATCGCAGGTGGGGCAGTACCAGCGGACCTCGATGGGAGTGCCGCAGGCGAGGTGACGCGGGGAGTCGGCCTGGTCGGTGTGCCTGCCCCCCAGTGGGCGAGCAGGCGGAGCGCCCCGGCGAGTTCGGTGCCTTCGGCGGTGAGCTGGTAGGCGGCACGGGGCGGCCGCTGGGAGTAGGGCCGGGCCACCAGCAGCCCATCGCGTTCAAGCCGCTTGAGGCGGTCGGACAAGATGTTCGCGGCGATGCCCGGGATCTGGCTGAGCAGGTCGTTGAACCGGCGCGGCCCGGGCAGCAGCGCCTCCACCACCAGCAGCGTCCACCGGTCGCCGACTCTGGCCAGTGCCTCGGCGAGCGGTGAGGAGCCGTGCTCGGGTTCAGCCATGAGCGAATCGTAGCCCCGTTGACACTCCGATAGTTGATAGTAGATTGCAAGTTACTACTTACCGGAGGTGGCACCGATGACGATCCTCGATGAGATCGGAGCAAGCATCAGGCAACTGGCGGAGGGTGCCGGGGCCTCGGTGGTGGGCATCGGGCAACGATGGGGGGCCGGCTCGGGCATCGTGCTCGGGAAGGGCCAGGTGCTGACCAACGCGCACAACGTGCGCGGCGATCAGGTGACGGTCACGTTCGCCGACGGGCGCACCGCGGAGGGGAGCGTCGCCGGACACGACATCGACAGCGACCTGGCCGTCATCAGCGTCGACACCGGCGAGACTCCCGCGCTGCCGTGGGCCAGCAG
Source organism: uncultured Actinomycetes bacterium (assembly GCA_963795785.1). Taxonomy (GTDB): domain Bacteria; phylum Actinomycetota; class Actinomycetes; order Streptosporangiales; family Streptosporangiaceae; genus DASXKD01. The sequence goes on along the minus strand of CAWCKG010000031.1, from coordinate 102,877 downwards.
CGCATCAGTGGAGATCGGCAAGCCGGTGTTCGCCCTGGCCAACCCGGGCGGGCGCGGGCTGCGGGTGACGTTCGGGTTCGTCTCCGGCATCGAGCGGACTTTCCGCGGTCCCCGCGGCCGGCGCATCAGCGGCAGCCTTGAGCACACCGCCCCGCTGCTGCCCGGCTCCTCCGGCGGCCCGGTCCTGGACGCCGACGGGCAACTGCTCGGGATCAACACGAACCGCCTCGGTGAAGGCTTCTACCTTGCCATCCCCGCCGACGAGGCCCTGCGAGGCCGCGCCGATGCGCTCGCCCGCGGAGAGACCGCGACATCGCCACGGCTGGGTGTCGCCATCGCCCCGGGTCACGTGGCCAGGCGACTGCGCCGCGCCGTCGGCCTCGCCCGACACCGACGGCCTGCTCATCCGCGAGGTCGTAGAAGCCAGCCCCGCCGCCCGCGCCGGCCTCGCCTCGGGCGACCTGATCGTGGCGGCCGCGGGCCAGCCCACTAGCACACCCGATGACCTGTTCGACGCGCTCGCGGCGGCACGCGGCGGCGCCCTCGAACTCAAGGTCGTGCGCGGTACCGACGAGCGGACCCTCCAGGTCACCTTCACCGAGCCAGACCAGAACGGGTAAGCGCCCTCGGCCCCACCTGCGGGATGGCCGCCAAGGGGGCAGCCACGCTACGCTTTGCATGCATCTGGGCTGGTGGGGAGGTGCCGGTGACTACAGAGCCGGGAGACCAGGAGGCAGCAGCCGCGGCGGCCAGCGGTCGCCTCCGTGCGTCGCACGCCGACCGCGAGCAGGTGATCGACACGCTCAAGGCCGCGTTCGTGCAGGGCAGGCTGACCAAGGACGAGCTAGTCATGCGGGCGGGCCGGACATTCGTGTCGCGCACCTACGCGGAACTGGCCGCGCTCACCGCCGACCTCCCCGCTGGGCTGACTGGAGTCAAGCCGCCGCGCAGGACCGCCCGGGCACGCGCCCGGCCGCCGGTGGGCAAGGCAGCAAAGGTAGTCCTCTCGTGCGCAAGTGCGATCCCCCTGTCAGCAGTGTGGACGGCCGTTTCGCTCAGCGGTACTGAACGGTTCGACCGCCTGTTCCTGCTGGTCCTGACCTTGACACTGAGCGGCTGGACGGCAGTGCTCACCGTGAAGTTTGCCGCGTGGCAACAGAAGCGCTCCCGCGGGCAGCTACCGCCGCGGCCAGCGCACCGGGGCCAGGCGCTCGAAGCTAAGCAGGACAGCGGAATCGGCGATGACCTGACTCTGTCCGGAGTCCGCAAAGCTGCCCGTCCCCGTCACATGCCCGATCACAGAGCTATCCAGCGCACCTGGCGGTCACTGCCGGTCCGTCGGGACCGGGGTTGGCCTGCGAATCTGCAAGGCGCGGCATGACCGGGCCGCACGCTCTGCCGCTGCGCCATGCCTGCCAGCGCTGCCCGCGATGACGTTGCGGCCTGGCACGTGCCAGATGATGTCCGGGGCCGCCTGCCCAGCCTTCCGGGCGGATAGGATCGCGGATCGTCGGTAGTACGGGAGAAGCGGGGTACCGTGCGGCGCGCTGGTGTTGTGACCGCGGCGGGGCTGGTCGTCCTCGGCCTGGCGGCTTGCCAGGCATCGGCCCCGGGCAGGCCGGAGCGGACCAGCCCGGCGACGACATCGCCGCGCCGCCCCGGCAACGTCCGCGCCGGGCCACGCAGCGTCCGGGCCGGACCAGGCGGCGTCCGCGCCGCTGGCCGGGAACCCGCCCGGGACGTGGCACCTGGTGTTCAACAGCACGTTCACCGGTCGGGCGCTCAACACGGCCGGCTGGTCCACGGGCTGGCTTGCCAACGGGATCACCCAGCCAGTGAGCTCGGGGGAGCTGGAGTGCTATGCCCCGGCCAACGTCGTCGTGTCGGGCGGTGCCCTCAACCTGAGCCTGATCAGGCAGCCGCACTCGTGCGGGGGGAAGGAACGGCCCTACACCAGCGGGATGATCAACACCGACGGCAAATTCCAGTTCACCTACGGGTTCATGGAGGCGCGGATCTGGATGCCCGGGCAGCGCGGGCAGATCATCAACTGGCCCGCGTTCTGGGCCGACGGCCAGAACTGGCCGAGGGACGGCGAGATCGATGTGCTGGAAGGCCTGGGCGGCAAGGCCTGCTGGCATTTCGTCAACCGGGCCGCCGTGCGCGGTAACTGCGCGGCCGGGACGTTCTACAACGGCTGGCACACCTTCGGCGCCAACTGGGAGCCCGGGTCGATCACCTACTACTACGACGGCCACGTGGTGGGCCGGATCCGGTCCGGGATCACCCATGCGCCGATGTACCTGATCCTCAACAACGCGACCGCGCACCTGTATCAGATTCCCGTCCAGGTGCCGGCGGACGTGCGGGTCGCCTACGTCCGGGTGTGGCAGCACCCGGGGCAGTGACCCAGGACCGCTGCGTTACGGCGGCCATGCCGCCGTGAGTCGCTGAGCCTGGCGTGCCGCGCCGATGCGGCCCGGCTTGACCGGCTGCTCGCCCCCGACTTCCACGAGTTCGGCAGCTCGGGAGCCGAGTTCGGCTACGAGGGAACGGCTGCCCGCGTGGCGGCAGCCACCGATCCCCATGGCGAGCCGATCACGGTGGAAAACCTGCGGGGCTGGCTGCTGGCCGACGGCCTGGTCATGCTGAAGTACGTCTCTGAGGTTCAGGGCCGGCGGGCCAACCGCACTTCGCTGTGGCGCCGCACCCCGAGCGGTCACTGGCAGATATTCCATCATCAGGGCACGCTCACGGCCCGCTGACCCAAACGCGCCCTGCTGCCAACGGGCTACGGGCACCTGGCCCAGGGCAGCTGACCCAAACGTACCCCACGGCCATGGGGCACGGCGCCGGCCCAGGCAGCTGACCCAAACGTGCCCCACGGCCACACGGGCCACGGCGCGCTGACCCAGGGCAGGAGTTATTTTTAATCTTTCTATTCCCTGAGTCCCTCCAGATTAGATAGGGTCCAGAACATGCCCGCTGACCCGGCTGCTTTCCTTCGTCAACGCGGCTATCGGGTCACGGGCCAGCGCCTGGCCGTCTTGCGGGCGGTGACGCGGGAGCCCCACGTGACCGCCGATGCCGTGGCCGAGACCGTCCGCGCCGAGATGGGTGCCATCTCGCTCCAGGCGGTGTACGACGTGCTCGGCGTGCTGGTCGACGTCGGCCTGGTCCGGCGCATCCAGCCAGCCGGGTCACCGGCGCGCTTCGAGGCCCGGGTCAGCGACAATCATCACCACGTGATCTGCCGCGTCTGCGGCCGCACGGCGGACGTCGACTGCGCGGTCGGCTTCGCGCCGTGCCTCACGGCGGTCGACGACAAGGGCTACGAGATCGACGAAGCCGAAGTCATTTACTGGGGCCGCTGTCCGCAGTGCCGGTCCCCGGCCCCGAGGTGAGCCCGCGCCGATGGACCAGCAATGCCGATGCCGCAGCCAGCGCGGCTGAACACAACTAAGGGCACTCCGGTGCCTGGCAACCGCACCACAGCCAGAGGGAGGACAACATGGCCGACGAAAGCAACTGCCCGGTGGCGCACTCGACCGAGGCCCGGTCGAACCGGGACTGGTGGCCGAATCAGCTGGACCTGAAGCAACTCCAGCACAACCCCCCCATGGCCAGTCCCATGGGCGAGGACTTCAGCTACGCCGAGGAGTTCAAGACCCTCGACCTCGATGCCCTGCGGAGGGACGTCGATGCCGTGATGACAACGTCGCATGGACTGGTGGCCGGCCGACTACGGCCACTACGGGCCGCTGTTCATCCGGATGGCTTGGCACAGCGCGGGCACGTACCGCATCGAGGACGGCCGCGGTGGTGCGGGGGCCGGCACGCAGCGCTTCGCGCCGCTCAACAGCTGGCCCGACAACGCGAGCCTCGACAAGGCACGCAGGCTGCTCTGGCCGGTCAAGCAGAAGTACGGCCGGAAGATCTCCTGGGCCGACCTGATGGTCTTCGCGGGCAACTGCGCGCTGGACTCGATGGGCTTCAGGACCTTCGGCTTCGGTGGCGGCCGCGAGGACGTGTGGGAGCCCGAGGACATCAACTGGGGCTCGGAGAGCACGTGGCTCGGCGACGAGCGCTACAGCGGCGACCGGGAACTGGCGGAGCCGTTCGGCGCCGTTCAGATGGGCCTGATCTACGTGAACCCGCAGGGCCCCAACGGCAACCCGGACCCGCTCGCCGCCGCCCGGGACATCCGGGAGACGTTCCGCCGGATGGCCATGAACGATGAGGAGACGGTCGCGCTCATCGCCGGCGGGCACACGTTCGGCAAGACCCATGGCGCGGCACCCGAGTCGAACGTCGGTCCCGAGCCCGAGGGCGCCCCACTGCAGGAGCAGGGCCTCGGCTGGTCGAACAGATTCGGCACCGGCGTGGGCGGCGACGCCATCACCAGCGGGCTGGAGGGTACCTGGACGCCCTCCCCGGTGACGTGGGACAACAGCTTCTTCGCGACCCTGTTCGGCTACGAGTGGCAGCGGGTGAAGAGCCCTGCCGGCGCATGGCAGTGGATCCCGACGGACCCGGCCGCGGCGAGCACGGTGCCCGATGCCCACGACCAGGCGAAGACGCACCCCCCGGTGATGCTCACGACGGACCTGTCGCTGCGGATGGACCCGGTCTACGGGCCGATCTCCCGGCACTTCTACGAGAACCCGCAGGAGTTCGCCGACGCCTTCGCCAGGGCCTGGTTCAAGCTGACGCACCGCGACATGGGGCCGATCACGCGCTACCTCGGCCCGCTGGTACCCGCCGAGCCGCAGATCTGGCAGGACCCCGTCCCCGCGGTGACGCACGAACTGATCGGGGCGGCGGACATCGCCGCGCTCAAGGGCACGATCCTCGCCTCGGGCCTGACGATCTCCGACCTGGTCTCGGCCGCCTGGGCGTCGGCCTCGTCGTTCCGCGGCACCGACAAGCGCGGCGGCGCCAACGGAGCGCGCCTCCGCCTCGCTCCCCAGCACGACTGGGAGGTCAACAACCCCGCCGCGCTGGCGAAGGTACTGCGCACCCTGGAGGGGATCCAGCAGCAGTTCAACAGCACCGGCGGGACCACGCAGATCTCCCTGGCCGACCTGATCGTGCTCGGTGGCTGCGCAGCGGTGGAGCAGGCGGCGAAGAATGCCGGGTACGACGTTGAGGTTCCGTTCGCGCCCGGGCGCACGGACGCGTCGCAGGAACAGACCGACGTGGAGTCCTTCGCCGTCATGGAGCCCGCCGCGGACGGGTTCCGCAACTACGCCGGCAAGATAAACCCGCGGCTGGCCGAGCACGCGCTGGTCGACCGGGCGAGCCTGCTGACGCTGACCGCGCCCGAGATGACCGTCCTGGTGGGCGGCCTGCGCGTGCTGAACGCGAACTACGACCGGTCCGGCCTCGGTGTGTTCACCGACCGCCCCGAGACGCTGACCAACGACTTCTTCGTCAACCTGCTCGACATGGGCACGGCATGGCACGCGACGTCCGAGTCCGAGGACACCTTCGAGGGCCGTGACCGCGGGACGGGCGAGCTGAAGTGGACCGGCAGCCGGTTCGACCTGGTCTTCGGCTCCAACTCCCAGCTCCGCGCGATCGCAGAGGTCTACGCGAGCAGCGACTCACAGCAGAAGTTCGTGCGCGACTTCGCTGCCGCGTGGGGCAAGGTCATGAATCTGGACCGGTTCGACCTGGCCTGACGCTCCCGGCCTGGGGGCCGCTCTTCTCCCTCCGGTCACCAGGCGAAGTTTCGGGGCACCGCGCGAGCCCGGGTCATCCGGCTCGCGCGGTGCCCCGTGTTTTCGGGTTGCGGCTGGCCGGCGGCCGGTGTCAGCATCACCCCCATGCCCGCCTTCGCCGCCGCAGACGGAACCGAACTGGCCTACCAGGTCCACGGGACTGGCGCCCCGCTGGTCTGCGTGCCCGGCGGGCCGATGCAAGACCCTGCCTACCTGGGCGATCTCGGGGGGTTGGCCGCGCACCGGCAGCTGATCGTGCTGAACTTGCGCGGTACCGGCCAGTCGGCAACTCCCGCGGATCCGGCCAGCTACCGGTGCGACCGCCAGGTGGCGGACGTCTCCGCGCTGCGGGAGCACCTGCACCTGGCCAGTTTCGACCTGCTGGGCCACTCGGCCGGCGCCAACATCGCCCTGCAGTACGCGGTGCGGCAGCCACAACGGGTGGGCAAGCTTGCCCTGATCACGCCGAGCGCACGGGCCGCCGGCCTGGAACCGGACGCCGAAACCCGGCGCCAGATCGTCAAGCTCCGCCACGGCGAGCCCTGGTTCGCCGGGGCGGCGGCTGCCTTCGAGCGCATCGCCGGCGGTGCGGGCAGCGACGACGACTGGGAGGCCCTGGCCCCGTTCTTCTATGGCCGCTGGGACGCCGCCGCGCAAGCCCACTCGGCCGCGGGCGAGACGCAGACCAACGAGGCCGCGGCCCGTGGCTTCACTGCCGACGGCGCCTTTGATCCCGCGGCGGACCGCGAGGCGATCGCCGCATTCGGCTCGCCGGTACTGGTACTCGCCGGGAGCGTTGACCTGCAGTGGCCGCCGCAGGTACTCGCCGGGTTCGCCGCCATGTTTCCCGCGGCCAGGTTCGTTGTCCAGCCCGGCGCTGGCCACTACCCCTGGCTCGATGACGCCGGCTCGTTCGTCTCGGCCGTCACCGAGTTCCTGGATGGCGGCTCCTAAAGCGGCGCGCCGTCGAGCCGTCCGGCTGGCAGTACCCGGCCGCAGACCGTGACCGCCAGGTCCCCGGCCTTTCCGCGCAGCGGCGTCCCCGATCCGTAGGACCAGTCGATGTCGGTGGCCTGGAGGCTGCGCCCCTCGATGCTGGTGCCGAAGTGCTCGTGCACACCGCCCCGGGTGAGATCGTCGAGGATGATCCGGATCGTGTCATCCGGTGACCGGCGCGGCACCCCGAGCGGCACGGTGATGTCCAGGCCGTGGATGACCACGTGATTGAGGGCTCCGTGGTATCCGCCGCCCGGCGGCGTCCACTGGGCCATCACGTCCGAGCGCAGGTTGGCGACGAGCTCACCGGTCGGCAGCGCGGCATCCCGGCCGGCGATCTCGTTGGACAGGCGGCCGAAATCGAAGTCGCAGCGCCGCAGTTCGGCCATGAATTCGTCCTCGGCGTACCGTGCCGCCATGGTCATATGCGCGACCACCTCGCGGACCCGCCAGCCCGCGCACAGCGAGGGCGTGTCCCACTGTGCCTCGGTGGCCGCCGCGAGCAGTTCGGCAAGAGCCACGAAGTCGGCGGCCACAGCCGGTTGCAGGTCAGCATCGTTCGTCATGGCCGGGCTCCGTCCCGCCGGGTGATGATCTCGCCAGGGTAGACCGCCCGCCCGCACCGGACTCATCGCTGCGCCTCCTGCGAGAATCGGCTGGTGCGCGGACCTGGTGATGACCCACAGCCCGAGCCTGCCGGGGAGATGCGGGCCCGGGTGCAGGCAAGTTTCGCCCGGCAGGCGATGATGGCGACGCTGGGAGCCGAACTCGTGTCGGTCGAGCCGGGACGGGTGGAACTGGCCCTCCGCCACGATGCGCGGTTCACCCAGCAGCACGGCTTCATGCACGCGGGCGCCGTCGCGGCGGTGCTCGACAGCGCCTGCGGGTACGCGGCGTTCAGCGTGATGCCGCCGGAGGCGGCCGTGCTGACCGCCTCCTACACCATCAACCTGCTGGCACCGGCGGCAGGGGAGCGGTTCCGGATGACCGGCACGGTGGTCCGGGCGGGCCGGACCCTGGTGGTCTGCCGCGGCGACGCCTTCGCCGGCGACGCCGCAACTCCGTTCGCGGTCATGCAGGCGACCCTGACCGCCCTCTACGACCGGCCGGGCATCCGCCACTGACCTGCGGCGTCATCGCCGCCGGGCTATGCCCAAGCCACGGCCCGGCGGTGACATCTCAGGCCGCCGGGCCGTGGGTGACGACAGCAAGCGCCGGGTGCTCCCCGGCACCTGAGCCGCTAGGGCAGGACGTCGCACGTGCCGGGCCCCCGAATGCGACAGGCTGAAGGCCGAGTTGCCGCTGTACACGGCGTTGACCGGGTAACTGTGCCTCCGGACCGGCAGGGCCGTCGGCGACGGCGAGCAGCTCCCCCTCCCCGCGCTGTCCAGCGTGATCGTGCACAGCACCATCGAGTGGAACGCGATCGTGACAGTGCCACCGGGTGTCCCGCTCGTTCCGCGGACCCTGGCCTTCACCCTGACGTGGAAGACCACGTTCTGCTCGCTGCCGTAATGCGTCACGTGCCCGGCGATGGCAAGCCTGGTCAGTGACGGGCAGGTGCTGTAGCACGACGAACCGCTGGTTCCAGCATGCGCGGCCCCGAAGGCGACGCTGCTCACACCCGCCGCCAGGAACGCCGAAGCGAGAACTGCGAAACCGAGCTTGGAGTGCCTAAAGCGCATTGAACCTATGGGTCGCATTGTTAAACCTCCTCGCGGAACCATAGCACCGGCCACTTCGGCATGCAATCACGGGTGCAATTAAGGGCGTAGCCCAGATATACCTTATGTCCCAGTAATACCGGAAACATCTAGGCTTCTTCTAGAATGGCAGCCCGGCGTCCGGTCCTGCGGTTGAAATTGGCAAATCAGGTGATCGCTCGTGTCGGAGGCACGCGCCTTTCCGCTTAATCCGGGCGGTCGATCGCTGTGCCAGTAAATTCACCTGCGGACAAGATCGGAGATCGCTTCACGTGAGCGATCTTCCCGATAACATCAACCCCGCGGTCCTAAGAAGGAGTTGGCTATGCGCATATCTGTTAACAGATTGGTTTATGTGCGCCGGTAGCGGGCGAATAGTGGCATCCCCACGTTCATTCAACTCGACTCAGGGAAGTGAAGCATGCGCGTGGTCCAGCGGTCAGGGAGGCGGGTCAGAACGGCCCTGCTGTGCCGCCGGGTTGGCGATCCACGGCGCGCGCATTATGACGAAGCCGGGAACGTGCTCGTACGCGAGCCTGAAGAGGCCGCCGGTCGGGCCCTGGTCTCCGAGGGCCGCCATCGCCGTAACCTACGACGGCGCATCCTCCCCGGGGTACTAAGCCGCGGTGGCTGGTCCCTCATGGTCGCCACGACGGGGGTTAACGGGCTCAATTTCCTCTTCCACGTCCTGATCAGCCGCCTGCTCGGCCCGTCGCACTACGGAGCGCTTGGCGCTGTTCTGAACGTCATATCTGTGCTCGCCGTCCCGCTCGGCGCGGTACAGCTCGCCGTGACGCAGGCCGTCGTCTCCGGCACAGGCAAAAAACGGATGTCGCTGCGCAGATTGACGGTGAAAGCCACGCTCTGGGGCGCCGGGGCGATGGTTGCCTACTGGCTTCTCGCACCGCTGGTCGATGGTTTCTTGAACCTGAAGTCGCCCTTTACGGACCTGGCCATTGGTGTCTGGATCCCCCTCGCGGTGGTCGCCGCTGTCCTGCAAGGTGCGCTGCTCGGCGAGATGCGCTACGTGCCTGTCGCCGTCGCCACGTTCTTCGGCGGCGGTGCGCTGCGGCTGGCCAGTGGCGCCCTGCTCGTCTCGGCGGGCTTCGGGCTGGGAGGCGCTGTGGCGGCGACGGTGATCGGCCAGGCGTTCACTACCGCGGCGCTCCTCCTGGTCGCCAGGCGGGAAGTATTCGCCAAGGGACTTGAGCTCGGTGCGGATCTCCCTCCGCGACGCCGTGTTGTCGATAGCCGCGCTCGCCGGGTACACCACGCTGACCGGGATCGACGTATTCCTGGCCCGCCACTATCTCGCGCCCGTCGCTGCGGGTCGCTACGCGGCCGCGGCGATCGCGGGCCACATCGCCTTGTTACCTGCCCGGAGCGCTCGTGACAGTAGCCTTTCCGCGGCTTGTTTCCGCTAACGCCACCGGCGTCAGCGCCCGCAAGACTCTCACCGAGACGGTCGGACTGGTCACCGTCATCGGGCTCGCGGCCTTCGCAGTCCTTGCCGGAATTCCCGGCGTAGTCGTCGATGTGCTCTTCGGCCCGAACTATCTGGGCGCCGCGAGCATCGTCGGGATCATCGCCCTGATTTCCGTCCTCCTCGGCATCATCGGCGTGCTCACCTACTTCCACGTCGCCCGGCGCTCGGTGGCCGCCTTGTACAGCTGGGCCGGGGTCGCGCTCGTATGGGTGCTGGTGGCCGTGCTGCACGGCGGGATGGAAACCATCGCCGACTGCATGCTGGCGGCGAGCGGCTTGGTGCTGGTGGCCGTGTCCCTCCCGGCCTTGGCAGCGGTCGTGCGGCCGGTGCTCCGATACAGCCGTGCTGAGCGACGGGACCGTTCGAGCTGCCTCCTGCCGAGATCGACCTCAGCCTTGTCATTCCGTTCTACAACCCGGGACACCGCCTGGGTTTCCACGTGCAAGCCGTCGTCGACGCCCTCAGGACCGAGCAGGTCACCTTCGAGGTGATCGCGGTATCGGATGGCTCGACCGACGGAAGTCCAGCGTCGATCGCCGGGATCGACCAGGTCCGGATAATCGAGCTGGCGGAGAACCAGGGCAAGGGAGCCGCGCTGCGCGTCGGCCTGGCTCAGGGGAGAGGCCGCTACCTCGGCTTCATCGACGGCGACGGCGACATTCCGGCTAGGCAGCTGAGCCACTTCCTTGCGGCGACCAGGGCGGGCGATCCGGATGTGGTCCTCGGCAGCAAGCTCCATCCGGGCTCGGATATCGTCTACCCGCCACTCAGACGGCTGTACTCGTCCGGTTACCGGCAGCTGACGAGGTTGCTTTTCCGGCTGCCGACCCGGGACACCCAGACTGGCATCAAGCTCATACGGCGCGAGACGTTGGCGGCCGTTCTTCCGAAGATGGTTGAGAAGCGCTTCGCGTTCGATCTGGAACTGCTCGTCGTCGCCCGCCGGATGGGCTACCGGAGCTTCGTCGAGCACCCGGTCCAGATAGCCGAGCGCTTCACGACCACCATCTCGCCGCGGGCGGTCTGGCGAACGCTCCTCGACACGTTCGCCATCTTCTACCGGCTGAGGGTTGCACACTTCTACGGGCCCCAGCTCGCGCCGGTCTCTGGCCACAGTCAGGTGTCCCGCTTCTGGTCACGAGCAGGCGCCCGGCCGCTCGCTGCTGGAGCACTGGCCGACTCACTGGCGGGCTCTGGGCCCGCGGACAGGCCGCTGCGGATCCTTGCCTACAACTGGCGGGATCTCGCGCATCCCCGGGCAGGTGGCGCCGAGGTCTACCTGCAGTCGGTGGCGCGCGAGTGGGTGAAGTGCGGCCACCAGGTGACCATCTTCTGTGCCGCCGTGGACGACAGGCCCGCGCGGGAGCTTGCTGACGGAGTGGAGATCATACGACGCGGCGGACGCCTCGGCGTCTACCGGGAGGCGAGGCGCTACTGGCGGCGCGAGGGAGACGGCCAGTACGATCTCGTGGTCGATTGCGTGAACACGAGGCCGTTCCTCTGTCCTCGCTTTGTGGGGAACGTGCCGATCGTGGCCGTCATCCACCAGGTCGCAAGGGAGATCTGGCGGTACGAGACTCCCTGGCCGATCTCCGTTCTCGGCCGTTACCTGCTGGAGCCGGCCTGGCTGCGGGCATACCGGGATGTACCGGTTGTCACGGTGTCCGAGTCAAGCCGCGAATCGCTCGCGGAATATGGCCTGCGACGGGTCACAGTCGTGCCGGAAGGATGGGTGGCGGCGTGACGGCACGGCCTGCAGTCGAGAAGGAGCCTGTCCCGACCGTTGTTTTCATCGGACGGCTGAGCGCGAACAAGCGCCCTGAGCACGCCATTCGGGCCTTCGGCCTCGTCCGCCGCCAGATGCCCGATGCGCAGATGTGGGTGATCGGGAGCGGTCCCGAGGAGGCGAGGCTTCGCCGGACAGCCGGCCCGGGCGTGATCTTCCTCGGGCACGTGTCCGAGGAGGAGAAGCGGGAGCGCCTGGCACGCGCGCACGTCCTGGTCGCTACGTCCGTCCGCGAGGGCTGGGGGCTTGTCGTGACCGAGGCGGCCGCGAGCGGCACCGTCTCGATCGGCTACGACGTGCCAGGCCTTCGGGACTCGATCGGAGCATCGGGAGGCGTCCTCACGCGCGCCGATCCGGCGTCCTTGGCCACCGGCCTGGTCGGGCTGCTCTCGTCAGTCGTCGGGGGCGACGGACCTCGGGCCAGAGCCTGCCGGAGTGGTCCCGTGGGCGGAGGTCGCCGCGGGCATCCTCGCGGTGGCGCATCGAGTCCCGAGTCGCCCGCGATCCAGGTTCCTGACCAGGCCGGATCACTTGCTGGCGACCGGGCTGCTGGTGACCGCCAGAGGCTCTCCCGGGTGAGAGCCAGCCTCGGCTGTGCTCGGCGTAGCGCTGCTTCCTGCTCGGCGGCGTGCGCGATGTCGGACCGTCACCGATCCTCGCTGGCGCGGCGTTCCTGGCGCTGCTAGCCGCAACCCTCATCGGGGGTATCGAGGGCTGGCCGACGCGCGGAGGGCGCCGCAGTCAGCGGCGGCCCGCGGCGCGGTCGGCCGCGCGGGGTGCTGGCACCTGGCCATCGCGAATCGGCCTGGCGATCGTCGGACTTGTCGCTGCCATCGCAGCGCAATCCTGGTTCGACCCGGGTCGGCTGCTCGCAGGCGGCGACTTGTCGCCCGTGGTGGGCACGGCTTGGCTGGGGCGGCTCTTCGCTCCCTGGTCGTGGTCGGGCTCAGATCTCGGCGGCCCAGCCGCCAACGAGACCAGGTTGCCGCTCGCTGCGGTCTACTGGCTCGTCCACGCGCTTCGCGGATCGCCGGCCCTGGCCGAAGACATCTGGTACACCGCGCTTTTCGTCGGCGCCGCGGCGGCCTGCTATCTGCTCCTGCGGGCCCTTCGCATCGGCCCGGCAGGATCCACCCTCGGCGCTCTCGCCTATGTCTTCAACGCCCACGTCGTCACCATCGGAACCAATCCGGTGTACCTCGCCGCCATGGTGCTGCTAGCAGGGCTTCCGGCAGTCGTGCTCTCTACAGCATCTGGCCGGTGGGCACTGCGAAAGGGCATTCTCCTCCTCGGCGCCAGTGCGCCGTTCCTTGGTTACATATCCCTGAACCCGCCGCTCGTGTTCATGATCGGCGCGCTGCTCGCCTCGATGCCGCTCCTCGCGGGATGGCTCGACGGACGGGCAGCCGCACGCCGGGCGCTACGCACCCTCGCACTCGGCGTCCCGCTCCTCGCGCTCGCCTCCTCTTACTGGCTCGTACCGACCGTGTTGCAGCTCAAGATCGATGCGACCTCAGCGCTCGCCAATCCGTCGAGCTGGACCTGGACCGAGGGCCGCGCCACCCTTGCCAACGGGTTCTGGCTGAACAACAGCTGGGGCTGGAAGTACGCGGACTACTACCCGTACGCCGGCGCCTACGACAAGTTCCCGCTCCTGATCCTGAAATTCCTCCTGCCCATAACGGCCTTCGGCTTTCTGGCGCTGGCCAGGTTCCCACGAGCAAGCGGGGTGACCGCCCGCCGGGCGCGTCTTGGCATCGCCGCCTCGGCGACGGCACTTTTCCTCGTCCTGCTCAGCACGGGCACCCGTCTTCCAGGAGCCCTCGTCTTCGACCCGCTCTACAAGCTGCCTCTCGGCTGGCTGCTCAGGGAGCCCGGCCGGTTCCTGATGCTCGCAGGGCTCGCCTGCTCGGTCCTCCTCGCGCTGACCACGGAGGCCGCCTGCGAGAGGCTGAACTCGTCTGAGCCGGGCACCGTGTGGCGCTGGCGCTCAGCTTTGCATCGCCCGGGACTTCGTCTTGCGGCGGTCGGCGCGGCGGGCGCGGCGGTGCTCGCGCCTGGATTCCCGCTCATGACCGGAGCGATCGCCCCCGATCACCGTCCGCTGCTCCCCTCGGCCCACGTCAGCGTGCCCGCGTACTGGACAGCTATGGCGTCCTACCTCAACCGTTCCGCTCCGCCCGGCAATCTCCTTGTGCTTCCCGAGGACGACTTCTACCAGATGCCCTACACCTGGGGCTACTACGGAGCAGACAGATTCATCATGAACCTGATAGCGCGAAACGTGGTGGACCCGGTTGCCCAAGGCTATGCGCCTGCCCAGAAGGAACTCATAGGCGCCGTCCACCTCGTCCAGCAAGGTCTGCTCGCCCACGACTGGCCATCTGTGCGACGGACGCTCACGGCTATCGGAACGCCGCTGCTGCTGGTCCGCGGAGACGTGAACGCTGCCTTTCCCGGACGGCATATCACGCCGCCAGCGGCGCTCGACAGGGCACTACGCGAAGACAAGGGCATGCGGCTTGTCCGTCGTGCCGGAAAGCTCGATCTATTCGCGCTTCGCGGGCGCATCAGCCCTACGGGCTCGGTCACTTCGTACGCCACTGTCAATTCTGCTACGCCGGATCTGCGCGACCTGGCGCTTCTTCCCTCGGGACCGCGCTGATATCAAGCCCGATGCGGCCGGCCGTTCCCGCGGTGCTGCAAGTTCCGCCTGTTGCACAATGGCGGCTCGCCGGCGACAAACTCAAGACCTCTGTCGCCGAGCCGCCCGGCCGGCAGTACCGCATCAAGCTGCTGTCAGCCACCGGCGCGTTCAAGCGCCAGATGCGTCCTCCTCGAGGCCCCGTCGACTCCGGACGCAACGGGCAGGTCGCCTAGGGGGCCAACAGGTCGCCCGGGCCTGCCGATCTGGCTGCGGACGCACCGAAGCGTCTGGCCCGGCTCATCGCCCGCGTCCGCCATAGCGACGGCCAGGTGGTCGAAGAGCTCAGTTACAAGCTGGGCGGTTCCTTGCTCAGCGACGGCGACTTCGCGTCTGGCCCGTGGGGCCCAGTGGGCAACTGTGCGGCGTTTCCCGGGACGGCAGCGACGGCGCGGCTGGCCGCGCGTGTCCTGCCAGGACAAGGCCCGGCGGGACAGCCGGCGCTCGCGCTCTCCGCGAATGCGGACAGTGCCTGCGAGATGCGCTCGCTGGCCTGGCGGTCAGGACCGCTCTTCGTGAGCCTGTGGGTCCGCAACATCAGCGGCGCTCCACCGCGGATATGCCTCTGGCAGATGCCCATCGAGATGTGCGCCGCCATGTCGCCGCTCCCGCCGAACTCAGCCCCTTCCCGGTGGTACCACTACCAGACGATCGTGACGCCTGATCCCGGGACCCGCAGCCTGACGCTCTTCCTCTACGCAGACGTGTACACACCCGGAGCACTCACTACCAACGAGTACTCGGACGTCGTGGTCCGGCGCTGCCCGGTCGCTCTCCAGCCCGTAGTTGTGGCGACTCCACGGAGTCATGAGCGCCCGGCACCAGCGCTCTACACAGTAGGCGAGAGCTTCTCGCCGGACTGGATCGGGCCGCCCGGAGATCAGCATGTGGAGGTCGATGGACTGCGCAACGGTTGGCTCGGCCCGCACTCAAGGAACGATCCGCCGCGATTCGGCCCGTCCTCGTGGTACCTGCTGTCGCGCTTTGCCTCACTTCTTGCCGCCGGTCTCCTGCTAGCGCTAGCGCTCTCTCGCTGGCGCGGAGGTCGGCACCGACTAGTCGCGAAAGTACGAGCCGCTTCTGGGAGGGCGGAAACTTGGATGACATCTTCGCCGACGAGTACGGCGGCAGCACCGGAGCCGGTTTCACCACCCCGGCCGCAATCGAGGATGAGGCCCGCGGCGGCCGAGGACGGCAACCTGTCCGGTCACCGGTCGGCCTGGAGGCGGTCGTTTGGGCGTCCCCGGTGTTCGTTGTGGGATGCCCCCGGTCCGGAACGACCCTCGTGCAGACCATGCTGGACAGCCATCCCCGCCTGAGCGTGGTCTACGAAGCCAATTTCCTAGTCGATATCCCGCTCGGCCTGCGGTCGTGGCTGGCGAATGCCGTCGGAGGCGCTGACATTGGCCGAGGCGCATCCGAATTTCCGGGCGGATAGCTTCGACGCACGAACGGCGCGCGCAGCATGCAGGGAACTCGGCATCACGGACGCCGCCGGAGCAATGCGGGTACTGGCCGCGTCGCAGGCCCTCGCACAAGGTAAAAGACGTTGGGGAAACAAGACACCGAAAGCCCTGCTGCACCTCGCCGAGCTGGCGATTGTGTACCCGGACGCGCAGTTCATCCACGTGATCCGAGACGGCAGAGACTCGGCGTGCTCCCAGGCGCGGGTGCGATCGCAGCCTCATTCAAAACGCTCTCCTGTGGCGCACTGGGTTGCGAGTCGGGCGACGCGCTGGATCACGTCTCGGACCTGACCGCTACCTCGAGGTGCGGCTCGAAGAGCTGCTTTCCTCGCCCGAAGAGCAGATCCGCCGGATGTGCGCCTTCCTCGGAGAGGACTTCGACCAGTCGCTGCTCCACTTCCACACGACCGCCAGAGAGCGGATCCCGCTGTCGGACCTCCCGATCCATCCCCGGCTCGGCGAGCCACCCCGGCCCCTTCCCCCGAGCCGCGACGGCGCGGCAACGGGGCTCGTGCAGCGCGCCGCCGCCGCCCTCATCGATGCCGAACTCGTCGAACTCGGGTACGTTCCGGCTGCCTCATACGGCCGCCTCGGCGAATCGTCTACGTGATCATTGGTTACACATTCTTTCTCGTCGCGCTTCGGAGAAACCTGCGGGAGCTCTTTCGCCATTTCGCCCGTTCTGTCGGTGCACGCCGCGCCGCTCGGAGCGTCACGCACCAGTCGGTCGGCCGACAGAACCAAGGAGGGCCACCTTGCCGCGACAAGCAACCACGCCCGCCCCTGCCGAAGCGTTGGACGAACCGTGACCATGGCCAGCGTCACGGTGGTGGTGCCGACGAAGAACGCCGCGCGGACTCTGCGGGTCTGCCTCGAATCCATCGCCCGCCAGTCAGGGTCGCGCCTGCGGCCTTGTCGTCGTCGATTGCGGCTCTGTCGATGATTCGCGAGGCCCATCGCGTCCGGCTTTGCGGATCTCGTACTCAGCGCGGCACCTAACCCTCGCTGCAGCGCAACGTGGAGCGCGGGCGCTTCCGGCTCGACTTATCGGCCCGAGCGCATGGTCTCGGCGAGATCATCTCTAACAAAACCGTTGAGCACCCTGGCGACGAGCAGAATTCGCTACCGGTGGGCTGGGCTGTGTTCTGAGCACCCGCTCCAAGCCAGCGGCAGGAAGGTAATGGGAATGGTCAGCATGACGAAACAAGCACTAGTGAGCATTGTAACACCTACCTTCAACCGAACGGATAAAATCATGGCGCTGTTCGAATCCGTACGACGATCTGATTATCCAGCAAACCGCCGAGAGGTCATCATTGTAGATAACGCCGCTGACCCTAAGCTTAAGCCCGCCATTACTGCTGTGCTTCCTAAGTTGACCGTCATAACGCCTGGCAAAAACCTGTACTCTAATCCTGCTTGAGAACTTCATGCAGAACTTGCCCACGGCCAATACCTGTTTTTCTTGGACGAATGACAACACCATTGCTCCCAACTGCATTAGCGAGCTTATCGATGCCCTGGAGGCCCATACTACTTTGGGAGGCGCGTGTATCTCCCCGTTATTGCTGAATGGCTGTTCGGCTAGAGCGAAATCTGGTGCGCGGCGCGCCAAGCTCACGCGCCTGGGAGCGTGCCTTGTACCTGTTACGGCGGCCAGACCCTGGGTGGTACCAGGCTTCCTCAGCCCGTCGACGTATGTCGAGTGTCTGCCCAATGCCTGCATGGTGCGCCGCGAAGCGCTTCTGGCCGCGCCGCTCGACAGCGACCTCGCTCCCGCACAGATTGGGCCGAAGCCGATTTCGGCCTGAGGATATTGAGAAAGCAGGGTATGGCTTGGCATTACGTGACAGACGCTATCAGGCCGACAGTTGTCGTCGGCTACGCGGGTCCCCTGACACGCCTTGCGGGCCGGAAACTGTCTACGATCAAGCCAGATCGCGGTTGTTTTTTCGTAAGCGTCATTTCGGGCGCATCGCAGACTGGCTATTGTTTTGGGGAGATTACGCCGCTTCCCGGCGTCGAGCATCGTGTATTCTCAGGCAAATGGCTGTCGTCGAGCAGCACATGGTCGCTGTTGCGTGCGTATGTGCCCGGTACGCTCGACAGTGTCGCTGCGACCGATTCGCTAGCTATTAAAAAAATCGAGGAGAAATCCAGGCCACCGCCGATGAACAAGGCTCACAGTGACCGAGCCAGTGCGATCGACCACCTGAAATCCGCCCCTGGCAAGAACCATGCCGCGCTCGCGAGCCATGACATGCAGCATCAGATGCGCCCGTAGTTCAGATCCGCCGGTTGCCGCCGCCGGTGATCGGCCCGGGTGCTGGGCGGGCTGCGGCAGAGCGCTACGCGTAACTAAACTAGCAGGGTACCTACGCGCTGCAACGCTGCAGTCCGATCGGCGGGAAATAGTCAAAGCCGGGAGAACCTGGGCAAGATCGACGCAGACGATGTCATTATCATACGGCTATGCGCGAGATCACTCACTGCCTTGAGCGTCCTTTCCGCCTAATCCGGACGGACCGTCGCGGCAACGTTGTTTTCCTCTCACTTGATCTAAGATTGCCTTCGCACAGGCGAGCCTTCGCGATAACATCAACCCAGTGGTTGACCACAGATCGCTTTTGCGATTTCTAGCGGTGAGCCGCTTAGCGGTGCCACTAGATAAAGGCTCGGGGGAGACGAGCGTATGCGCGAGGTCCAGCCATCGAGAGGCGGGTCAGAACGGCGCTGCCCCGCCGCCGGGTTGCCGATCGATGGCTCGCGCAAGGCCCACAACGGCGCAGCGTCACTGCGGATCCGGCTCGGCTCAAATGACTGCACAAGTTATCTGGCGGGATCCCTGACCTCCTCGCCAGTGCCTATCCCGCAGCTCTCCGTTTCTGCATGTCGGACCGCTTCATTCTCACCTCGAATATTGGCAACGGATCCTATCCAATGCTCTGTTCTTCAGCTGAAGCAAAGGGCGGTTGACCTACTATGACGTCTACAAAAGCACCGACTGTCTGTCGCTTGCTCGTGCCCGCGTACAACGAAGCGGCGCGGATCGTCCGTTGCCTTGAATCCGTCAGGGCATCGTACCTGCCCGTCGGCTTCGAATGGGCGGAGTGGGCGGTGCTCGACGGTGCAAGTACCGACGGCACTGCGCAGTTGGCGGAGTCATGGGCGGCAAGCCGTCCGCTGATACCGCTACGGGTGGTGCGTGCCTCTGGGCGCAGCGGCAAGGCAGCCGCGCTGGGTGCGTACCACGCCGAGCTCATCGCGCAGGGACTGCTCGACCACCTGGTCGTCGTCCTGGACGCTGACTCGGCCGTGGCCCCCGGGGCGCTTGACTCCCTGCTACGGGCTTTCGCTCAGGATCCTTCGCTTGGCGTGGCATGGGGCATGGATCAGATCGATTCCCGAAGCGTCGGCCACTGGGCCTCGGCCTACCAGATGGAGGCGGTGGCGGCTCTGGCTCACAGACTTGGGACAAACGCGCCGCGAGCCTACGGGCGGTTCTTTGCCTACCGGGTGGCTGCCCTGGCGGACTTTCGCTGGCAGGCTGGATTGATCGCCGACGACACCCAGTTGGCGGATTTCGTGCGCGAGCACTCGGTCCCGGCCCGGACCGTGGAGGAGGCCAGGGTGCTGGTGACCCCGGCGGCCAGCAGCGAAGACTTTCACCTCCAGACGCAGAAGTTCATCGCGGCGCGGACCCGCTTGCCTGGCGGCGGGCGCGAGCCCGCCCTCGACCAGGTGGCCGCAGCCGCGATCACTGCCGCGCGTCACCCACTGTGGGCCGTCGCCTACGCGACAGCCCGTGCGGCCAGCGGCGCTCGCCAGAGGCTATCGCCGACCTCCTTCGGCGACTTGTGGGTACCTCCGGCCACGACGAAGCAGGCGATCGAGGCGGGGTCGGCAAAACGCTCTGGCCCCGCCCGGGTCCTCGCTCTGGTGCGAATGAAGTTCTGCTTGGCCTCTCAATGCCCGTCGGGCCTTTCGCAATTGGCCTGAGGTATTGGGCCGGGTTGCGCTGTCATGGCTCGGTTATAGCGGTGGCGTGTTCACTGTTGAGACCAGATCGGGTCTGCGGCTCCAGGCTCCTGCGGACCCGATGGCCCGGGCGCCGCTTCTCGAAGTACTTTCCGAAGACGCCTACCGTCTGGGCTCGATTGACTGGGCGAGTGCCGGCCACGGCGATCGTGCTTGACATAGGTGCCCACGTCGGAACCTTTGCTTGCGCCCTGGCTCAGCGAGCAGAGCGAGCGCGCTTTGTGTGCGTAGAACCCTCTCCGGTGACGTCCGACTGGCTGGCGCGCAACCTCGAGGCGAACAATCTCTCAGCGACGGGTCACCATCCTGCGGGCGGCGGTCGCCGGTACCGACGGCGAAGGGACACTCTGGGAGTTGGGTGATGCTTCTTGTGTGTCTTCCACGATCGAAGGGCGGGGCAATCCAGTGCCAGTGAGGACAGTCAGCCTGGAGAGTCTGGTGTCGTATGCCGGAGGACCGCCAGAGGTGGTGAAGATCGACTGCGAGGGCGGGGAGTATGACGCTATCCTGAGTTCACCGGATTGGTGCTGGAAGGGGGTCCGTTACTTGTTCCTAGAGCACCACCCGGTCGCCGGACACTGCTTCAACGAGCGAGGACTGCCTGCACCGCTGGGCCTCGAGCCCCTGTGGCACGATGTCGGTCGGACCAGAGCTCGGGATGGCCTGCTTCGCCAGCTCGGCGTCAGCCTGGCTTCAAGGCCGCTGGGCCGGATCGTAGAACGGCCGATCCTCTGGCAGGACGGCCATGGGTGACCTGCTTCCAGGATCATGTCGGCGGCTCGGGTTCGGCTGATCGCTTTCTGGGCTTCGCAGCCTAGTGGGACTCGCCGGACGACGGGCAGGTGTAGGCAGTAGGCCCTAGCGACGTTGGCCTGACGTCGTCGGCAGGTTGCCGAGAGCTGGCGCGGTACTGAGAAACCTGTTCCATCATACGTCACGGGGAAGCGTGTCTGTGAACTAGGAGGCAAGAATGGCTGTCACGCAGCAACTGGAGCGAATCTCGTCTTGCCATGGCTGCCGCGACCAGAAGTTTGCCTTCAGGTATTCACGATCGGCAGTGCGAGCCGACGCTGAGCGGCAGCTCGTGACAGGTGCGTAGATCGCCGGCTCAAGGTGGACGTCGAGGTCATGAAGCATTCTGTGCTTGTGGTCGAACTCAGGCCTTGCGTTAGGCGACCCGCGCCCTGGTAGAGTCAGTCCTGGCCCGGTCGCCAACGGCGGATTTCGGCCTAGACGAACCCAGGGTCCTTCGACCGCGGCCACATCGGCCTTTAAGCGAGTGATTCGAGGCGCCAAGAAGATGACTAACCCGCTCGTATCTGTGATTGTGCCAACTAAGAACAGTGCAGCTACGCTTGAAGCCTGTCTTAAGTCTATTAAGGAACAAACCTATTATCCGATTGAGCTGATAGTGGTGGACAATCATTCGTCAGACGCAACGCAGGAGATAGCGAAGCAGTTCACAGATAAAGTTTTCGTGAAGGGCCCGGAGCGGTCTGCGCAGCGCAACTACGGTGCGGCAAGGGCATCTGGTCGGTATTTGCTAATGGTTGATTCAGATATGGAGCTCAGCCGGAGAGTTGTAAAGGCTTGTAGTGATGAAGTGCTAGGCGACTCAGCGGTAAAGGGCGTAATAATTCCAGAGGAGTCATTCGGGGTAGGATTTTGGTCACAGTGTAAACAGCTGGAGCGATCGTTTTATATAGGTGTGCCATGGATAGAAGCGGCGCGGTTCTTCGATAAAGTGGCATATGATGCTATTGATGGTTACAATGAAACATTGGTGAGCGGTGAGGACTGGGACTTGTCGAAAAGACTTGAAGAGATCGGAAGTATCTCTAGGATCGGCGAAGTCATACGCCATAATGAGGGCCACGTAAGCCTTTGGAAGACGCTCAAGAAGAAGTACTATTACGCCCGCCATGCTAAAGCCTACCTGGTTCGCAATCCAGAAAAATCCAAGCTATTCTCGCGAGTTGGGCCGATCCAGCGTTACAAGTTGTTTCTTTCGGCGCCCAATAAATTGTTCGCGCGTCCTTTTCTCGGCGTGGCTATGCTGGTTATGAAGACTGCCGAGTTTGCTTCCGGTGGTTTGGGTTACGTATTGAGCGGCTCGCCGCCATCGGCGGGAGAACAGTAGTAGGGGTGGCCAGGATGACGGCACGACCACTGGTGAGTGCTGGCGTGATGGTGAGAGCGGCGGCTGCCTGTGACCGGGGGCGGCCCGCGTGCGGCACGGGCACGCGCAGCGCTCGTAGCCTCGGCACCGCTCCTGCTTGGCGTGGTGCTGGCGGCGCTCGTCTGTTACCCGTTCGTCGGTGGACGGCTGCTCCTGCTGGACTTCGTCTCCGGCCCGCACCAGCCGCTTCTGCCAGCGGCGGCCTTCGGCCTCGATGGTGGCCTGACCGGGGGAGTGCCGCTCGCGATCGGCTTCCACCTCCTCGATCGCCTCCTCGGGCAGGCTGGCTCGGTCGTCCCGGCCGCGGTCTTCTTTCCGCTTGCCACGACCGGGGCGGCGCGCCTGGTGCGCACCGCGGTGCTCCCCGCGCGCCTCGGCGCCGGACTCTTCTACGCCGTCAACCCGTTCGTCTTCGACCGGCTTTACGCAGGCCAGCTGGGAGTTCTGCTCGGCTACGCCTTGCTGCCCTTCGCCGTGACCGCGCTCCTGGATGCCGCGCAAGAGCCGCACCGCGTCGGCCGCGCCGCCTGCTGGGCCGGGGCCACGGTGATGATGAGCGAGCACTTCGCGTGGATTCTGGTGCCGGTGGCGGCTGCGATCGTCCTGACCCGGCCGCGCCGGTTGCTGGCCTCGCTGCGCCTCGGCGGAGTCGCGCTCGGTGCCGCGGCCATCAGCGCCTACCTGGTGGTGCCGCCATTGCTCGCGGGGGCTAGCCCGGCCGGCCCGCTTACCCAGCTCAATGCGTATCGCACCCGGGCTGACCCGCGAGTCGGGCTGATGGTTAACGTCGCCGGGCTGTACGGCTTCTTTCGCCCGGGGCCGACCGAGCCGAAGGACCTCTTCTCCCGCTGGCCCGCCATACTCGCAGCCCTGGTGCTGATCGTCGCGGCCGGTTACGTCGCAGTGCTGCGCGACGCGGCCCGCAGGCGCGACGGCCTGGCCATCCTCGCCGCGGGGGTCGCCGGGTACTTCCTCGCCCTCGGCAGCCAGGGCCCGACCGGCGGCCTCTTCAGGTTCGCCTACGAGCACATCCCCGGTTTCGTCATGATGCGCGAGCCGGACAAGTTCTCGGTCCTGGTCGCCCTCGCGTATGCCTACGGATTCGGCTGGGGCATCGCATGGCTCACCACCGGAAGCCGCCAGAAGGCTGCCCAGCTCGTGCCGGCCGCGCTGGCGATTGCCTTGCCCCTCGCCTATACGCCGAACCTGTTCGGCGGCCTCGGTGGCCAGGTCAAGGCCAGCGAAGTCCCGTCCTCGTGGGCCTCAGCCTCGCGCCTTACCGGGGACGCTACGGTACTGTTCCTGCCCTGGCACGAGTACTTCCCGACCCCGTTCACCGGCCAGCGGACAATCGCCAACCCGGCAGCGTCTTACTTCGCAGGGACCGTCCTCGCTAGCCAGAATCCCGGTCCTGGTTACGCTTTCGCTGCCGAAGACCCCGAGCACGTCTTCCTCGACAACTTGCTCGGCCCGCCGGTGAACCTGCGACGGCTGCGTGTCGCACTCGCCGGCCTCGGCGTAAGGTTCGTCGCCCTGGCGAAGGTGGCCGATTGGCGGGACTTCGCCGGAATCGCAGAGGCTCCCGGGATCCGTCTCATGTACTCGAGTCGCTCGCTGGACCTCTTCTCTGTCTGGCCGACCGCCACGGAGACACGCGACGCCCGCCGGGTGCGTTCCGTTGATCTCGTCGACTACCGGGTCCTTCCCGGCCGTCCAGGCGTTGTCGCCCTCCCAGTTCCCTACTCGCAAAGCTGGACACTCGACGGCCATCCGGCTATACGGCTCGCCGACGGGCAGGCGGGTATCGTCGCGCCCGCAGGAGGAGGTGTCGTTCATTACAACCCGTCCGGCGGCATCATCGCGAGCGAGATCGCGTCCCTCGCGGCGGCTCTTGCTCTCGCGGGCATCACATTCCTCGAGCGGAGAAAGCGGGTGCGTGGCAGGACTGACCCGGGTCCAGCCGCTGGCCCTGGTGCGCCTGGGAACTACGCGGGCCCTGGGCATGCGTACCGTGCCGAAAAAGGCATGGTCACGGGAGGAGCATGTGCGACACGACGAGCGGATGCGGGAGTGCCCCGTAGAACGACATCAGGTCCGCGACCCGCTGCAGGCTCGCCACCTTCAGCGAGGTGGGGTACTGGCCGACGGTGATCAGTGAAGCCGTCTGACGGCTCATGCCCGCGTAGTGCGTGAACGCGGCCTGCAGCGGCGCTGGCTGGACCGCGTCGGCCTGAGCGCGGATCATGACAGAACGGAATGCCAGCAGGGCAGCGCGGTGATTCTCGGCGAACGACTTCGGCGCGAAGTACCCATCCAGCGGCAGGTTGACGGTCTCCCCGCTGCAGGCGTCCAGGATGGTCCGCGCGCCGAGCTGGCTCTCGGCCTGGAAGATCTCCGGCTCGGTGACCAGGATGGCGTCCACGCAGGTGGTTGCGGAGCGCGCTCGACAAGATCATCCGGCTGGCATCGGGCGTCCAGGTCACCGACGTCGGCTGGACGCCGTCGTTCTCCAGCGCCGAGGAGGCGGCCACGGTGTCCAGGCTGTACGGCGCGCCGCCCACGTGGTCGGGCATCAGCTGCGGGCCGCCGTGCCGATGGTCTTGCCCTGCAGGCCCTGCGGCGTGGTGATCGGCGAATTGGGGCTGACCAGCACATCCATGATGTTGGACGCGGCGTCGTAGCCGTCGGCCAGCACGACCATCGGCGCGGCTGGAGTCGTGCTCCTGCTCGTAGAAGAAGTCCGCGTAGTCGCCGACGGCGATGTTGGCCTGGCCGCTGTGCAGCGCGGTCCACCTCGGCTGCCATCGTCGGGTAGGAGCGGATGTGGACCGTCAGGCCGCTGCGCCGGAACAGCCCGTGCTGCCAGGCAACATAGAGCGGTGCATTGCCGACCCCGGGCATCGAGGCGACGGTGATCGAGGCTCCCGCCGGGGCCGGCCCGGATGCCGATGAACACGCCGAGGACCTGGCAGCCTGCCAGCAGCACGGCCGCCGCCGCGCAGCCCGCGGCGATCCACGCGCGGCCAGCCTGCCCGGCCGGGCCGTCCGGCCGATGGGCCCCCCCGTCATACGACTCCAGGTACTAGGTCGGGTAATTCCCGCAGTTCAGGACATAACGCTCTGGCCAGAGCGTACCCTAACGGAGGTGGCGGCAGGTGAATCGTCCATATTTGTTAATGACATTCGCCTGTAATGCCGCTTTATTGGTTGTCGGGACGGCGTAAGGCTAGGCCGGTCGCGGTGGTCCAGGCCGCGGTCGCTGAGCGCCGCCCGGGAGGGGCGCGACATCATGCCGCTTCGGCTACCAGCGCAGGCCGTCAGGCTCGGGTCTTTTCCCTGGTGAGGGGGACAAGAACACGCAGGTCCGGGATCAAGGCCAGCCAGGGCGGCCGGGCCCGCGGCGACGGGGTGCCCAACGGGCGCACAGCCGGGGCCGCGACCGGGGCCAGCGCCGGTCACGGATGAGCACGCGGCCAGCGCCAACGGGCGCGCAGCGGTACGCCCCGGCCGGCTGGCCGGTCACCGGCCTGGATCCAACGGCGAGCCACGCTGGCGCCGACGGATCATGGCGAGCCCTGGGCGCCGGGGGAGCGTGACCGGGCCCGCGAACCGGGGGGCCAGGACGAGACCGTTCGCCCGGGGAGCCCTGGCAGGGCGGCCCGGCGCCCCGCGAGCGGCCCGGGCGGCGCGCGGCGGAGCGGCGGCCGCTCCAGCCTGAAGAACTGGCGGGTGCGCTCCCGCCTGATCCTCCTCATCGCGATCCCCACGGTGACCGCTCTGGTGCTCGGCGGCGTGCGCATCTCCTCGGCGGTGCAGAGCGCCCTGGCCTTCCAGCGGGCCGAGGAACGTGCCGTGATCGCGGCCGACACCACCCAGTTGGCCCAGCGGCTCGAAACCGAGCGCGACCAGACCCTCTACTACATCGCGCTGGGCACAGTGCCGGCCGGGCCGGGTACCTGTCCAAGGCGCCCGCGCGCGGCCAGGAGCGGCGCGGTCCAGCAGTACCGCGTCATCCAGGCCTTCTACCGGCAGACCGATCAGGCGATCGCGCATTTCCGGACGCTGCTCGCGCAGTACCACGACGCCTACTCGGCGGCCTCCGCAGCAGCGGGTCGCCGTCGCCCTCGCCGGCCTGGACGATCTGCGATACCTGCGCGCCTCGTCCACGCTGACCTTCCTGTACCCGCTGGCGGTGGTGAACAAGTACGCGGAGCTGATCGACGACCTGCTGGTGATCGACGACCAGACCGCCCAGGGAACGGGTGACCCCGTGCTGTCCCAGACCGTCGGGGTGCTGGGCCTGGTGTCCCGGATGAAGGAAGAGGCGTCGGAGCAGCGCGCCATCCTCTCGGCGGCCCTGCTCCAGGGAACGCTGACCCAGCTGGAGGTGTCCGCGCTGGACACCGCCCAGGCCAACCAGGCGAGCGGCCTGCAGACCTTCGACCTGTCCGCCACCGCGCCGCAGCGCGAGCAATGGGACAACACCGTCTCCGGCTCCTTCGTCTACCTGGCCGCCTCGCAGGAACAGCAGGCGGAAACGCTGCAGGCCACGACCAAATCGCTGAGTGGCGACTCGCTCACCGCGGCGGGTTTCTACGACGCGATGACCAGCGGCATCGGCGAGATGGGCTCGGTGGAGCGGTCGCTGGCGACGGATGTCATCAACCAGGCCAACTCGCTGCGCAGTCGCCGCCCTCGACGAGCGCGATCCTCGTCGGGATCGCCGTCCTGCTCCTGTTCGCCCTCGCGCTGCTCTGCACCATGATCGTCGCGCGGTCGATGGTGCGGCCGTTGCGGCGGTTGCGTGCGGGTGCGCTGGAGGTGGCCGGGATGCGGCTGCCGGAGACGGTGCGGCGGATGAGTGAGGGGGAGGGGGCGGGGGCCCCGTTGGAGGTGGCGCCGATCGAGGTGGATTCGACTGATGAGATTGGTGAGGTGGCGCGGGCGTTTGATCAGGTGCACCGGGAGGCGGTGCGGCTGGCGTCGAACGAGGCGGCGCTGCGCGGCAATGTGAATGCGATGTTTGTGAACTTGTCGCGGCGGTCGCAGTCGCTGGTGGAGCGGCAGATCCGGCTGATTGATGATCTGGAGCAGGGGGAGCAGGACAGCGAGCGGCTGGCGAACTTGTTCCAGATGGACCATCTGGCGACGCGGATGCGGCGTAATTCGTGAGAACTTGCTGGTGCTGGCGGGGCATGAGGTGTCGCGGCGGTGGACGCAGTCGGTGGGGCTGGTGGATGTGCTGCGGGCGGCGGTGTCGGAGATTGAGCAGTATGAGCGGGTTCAGCTTGAATGTGCAGCCGGGGATCGCGGTGCGGGGGCAGGCGGTCAACGATGTGGTGCACCTGCTGGCGGAGCTGGTGGAGAACGCGACGTCGTTTTCGGCGGCGGAGACGCCGGTGGCGGTGTCGGGGCATTTGCTGAACAGTGGCGGGGTGTTGCTGGATATCACTGATCAGGGTGTGGGCATGGGCGCGGAGGAGATGGCTCATGCGAACTGGCGGCTGGATAATCCGCCGGTGGTGGATGTGGCGGTGTCGCGGCGGATGGGGTTGTTTGTGGTGGCGCGGCTGGCGGCGCGGCATGGTATCCGGGTGCGGTTGCGGCCGGCGTCGATGGGCGGGCTGACCGCGCTGGTCTGGCTCCCCGACGAAGTCATCGCCCACGAAACCACGGGCTTCACCGCAGGGTTGCGCCGCCTTGACCCGTCCGCCGCCGAGATTCCGCCCTCGGCGGTCCCAGCCTCGGCGATCCCGGGCTCGGCGATCCTGGCTCCGGCGGGCGCTGGGCCGGGACCATGACAGTCCGGCGATCCAGCGACGGAGCCGGGCTCGCCGGCCGGCACGCCAGTGACCCGGAGTTCGCCGATGAGGCCGCGGCTCGCGCGATGACGAGGCCCTGAGCCGCCGGCGCGGTTACCCCGGTCCACGACGGCGGCCCGGTCGGCGGGGCAGCGAGCGGGGCGCACCGGCCTGCGGCCCCGGTCGGCGTGATCGTGCCGTCCGCGGTGAGCGCCGGAGCGGAGAACCGGCTGCCGATCTTCGAGTCCGTGGAATCCGACTGGTTCCGGCGCACCGGCAGGGCGCCGACGCGCCGGACGCCGGGCACCGCCCGCGGAAGCCTGGTCGTCCCCGGCGGACGAGGGCTGGCGCGCGGCCGAGGTGGCCCGCGCGCCGGTGTCGGAAGGCGTGACCGCGGCCGGCCTGCCGCAGCGGGTGCCCAAGGCGAACCTGGTCCCGGGCCGGGCCGGCCCGGCCGCTGCCGCCACCCGCCCGCAGCGTCCCGGTCAGCGGCACAGACGCAGCAGCGCCTGGCCAGCTTCCAGCGGGCGGTCCGGGAGCGCGCGTGGCCGCGCGCCGCCGAGGCCAGCGCCAGGCGCGAGCAGGGCGGAGGCAACGGCACCGCGGACCACGCGAGGACCACGCCGGCACCAGCGGGCCTGGCTCGGCGCAGGCCGGGTCCGGCCCGGCGGCCGCCGACGAGGACGGCGGCAGCCGGCTTCGGCGTCCGCCTGCTCATCACGATGCTGGCGAACGCGCACAGGATGCCGACTCCGAAGATCACGCTGCCGAACACGAAGACCTGCGGCGGAATGCCGACCCGGGTGGCGCCGTACACCCAGACCGGGAACGGCACCGCGTTGCCGCTGACGAAGTTCGACGTCACGAAGTCGTCGATGGACAGGGCGAACGCCATCAGCGCACCCGCCAGGATGCCCGGCATGATGAGCGGCAGCGTGATCTTGCGGAACGTGGTCCACGAGTTCGCGCCGAGGTCGGCGGCGGCTTCCTCCAGCGACCTGTCGAAACCGGCCAGCCGCGCCCGCACCGTGACCGTCACGTAGGCGATGCTGAACGCGACGTGCGCCAGCAGCAGGGTCGGAAACCGCGGGCCAGGTTGATCGTGACGAACAGGCCGAGCAGCGAGGCGCCGAGGACGATCTCGGGTGCCGCGATGTTCAGGAACATGACCTGCTCCACGAACGTCCTGCCGCGGAACTTCGGCGGGCGGTAGCGCACCAGCGCCAGCGCCAGCAGGGTGCCCACGATCGTGGCCAGTATCGTGCTGGCGATGCCAAGCCGGATCGTCAGCCAGAACGCCGAGGTGAGCCCGGGGACGCTGCTCCACTGCTGGTACCACTGCGTGGTGAACCCGTTCCAGGTGAAGCTGACCTGCGGCAGGCCGGTGGTGACCTTGTTGAAGCTGTAGGCGACCATCACGAAGATCGGCAGCACCAGGTACGCGATGACCAGCCACGAGTAGAGCGGCAGCACCCACCTGCGCCCGGCGCCGCCGGCGGCGCGGCGCCCGGTGCCCCGGCGCGGCTTCGCGCTCGGCCGCCGCGACGGCCGCGCTCACAGGTACTCCTCGATGGTCCGCGAGCCGAGCAGCCGGGCGTAGGCGAAGATGCCGACCAGCGCGATCGCCAGCAGCACCGCCGACAGGGCCGACCCGCCCGCGTAGTCCAGGTTGGTCAGGAACGCGTTCTGGATCACGGTCCCGATCATCGTGTCGTTCGTGCCGCCGAGGATCTGCTGGTTCACGTAGTCGCCCAGGGCCGGGATGAACGTGAGCAGGAACGCCGCGAACAGGCCGGGGATGGTGAGCGGCAGTATCACCCGGGTGAACGCCTCCCGCCTGCTCGCATACAGGTCATAGGCGGCGTCCAGCACCGATCTTGTCGATCCGCTCGAGCGCCACGTACAGCGGCAGCGCGGTGAACGGCAGGTAGTTGTAGGCGAGGCCGGCCACCACCGCGTAGCCGGTGGCGAGGATGTGGAAGTTCTGCGGGAGCAGGTGGGCGCTTTTCAGGGTGCCCAGCACGATGCCCTGGTCGGACAGGATGAACTCCCACACCACGGTGCGGATCACGAACGACACGAAGAACGGCACCAGCAGCATGAGCAGGAAGAAGTTCTTCTTCGTGCCGCCGTAGAAGGCGATCCAGTAGGCGATCGGGAACGACACGACCAGGTCGATCAGCGTGGCCGCCCCGGCGAAGTAGATGCTGTTGAGGAACTGGGCGTGGTACAGGCTGAGCTGCTGCCCGAACTCACCCCAGTGCCAGGTCATGACGCAGGCGCCGGTGCCGAAGTTGCAGCGTCTGCAGCGACAGCGACAGCATCACGACCAGCGGCACCAGGAAGAGCGCCAGCAGCCACAGCCCGGCCGGCAGGCTGAGCAGGTAGGGCGCGAGCACCTTGCCCGGCCGTGCCCTGCGGCGCTGCGTTACGCCGCCCCGTGGCGCAGCGCCGTCCGCGCTCGTCACGCGCCCTGGGTGATCGGCAGGAACAGGTTGTTCCACGCGGTCAGTTCTTCCTGGGACTTGTACTTGTAGTAGTTCCTGGAGTTCTTGATGTACGGCGCCGTGGGGAAGACCAGCGGCGCGTCGGCCGTGGTCGCGTACGGCAGGCCGATCTCTGGCTTCATCTGGTGCAGCGTCGGTCTCGGCCCAGCCGGTGGGGTTCAGCAGCACCTGCTGGGCCCCGGGCACCGGGCAGACGTAGTCGTTGTAGTACTCCACCACGGCCTCGATCGGCGGCTGGTAGTAGTAGTCCATCAGCGTCATGGCATCCTTCGGGTTCTGCGCGTACGCCGGGATGCACATGTTGTCCGTCCAGAACATGCCGCCCTCGTCGGGGATCAGCAGGTGCAGGTCGCGGTACTTGCTGTTCAGGTCCGCCTGGAAGATGTCCCCCGACCAGGCCTGGCTGACCACCGTGTCGCCGTTCTTCAGGTGGTTGATGTAGTCCTGGTCGTAGTAGGCGCGGACGATGCCGTCGCTCTTCTGCGGCTGCAGCTTCTTGGCCGCCCTCGCCCAGTCGGACTCGGTGGAGGTGGCCGGCTCGACGCCGATCGCCAGCAGGCCGAGGCTGCCGAGTTCCTGCGGGTCGGCCATCATGCCGACCTTGCCGGCGTACCGCCTGTCGAACAGGATGTCCACGCTCTTGCCCGGGTTCTTGACCACCGAGCTGTTGTAGCCGATCGCGGTCCAGCCCGACTGCCAGGCCATCGTGTACTTGTTGCCCGGGTCCCAGGAGGTGTTCTTCACCAGCGGGCTGGCGTACTTGTGGAAGTTGGTCATCGCGCCCTGGTCGAGCGGGGTCAGCCAGCCGTAGTTGATCAGGTAGCCGAGCGGCGGGCTGTTGTTGGTCATCACGATGATGTCGTAGCCGGTGTACTGCTGCGCCTGCAGCGACGGCCGGATCTTGGCGTAGAACGGGAGGTTGTCGCTGATCGGCTCGGTGTAGTTGACCTGGATGCCGGTCAGCTTGGTGAAGTGCTCCAGCGTCGGGTGCTTGCCGCTGAGCACGTCGATGTAATAGGGCCAGTTCGCGAAGTTCACCGTGTGGTGCAGCTTCTGCTTGGCCCACCACGCGGCCGAGCCGACGCCGCCGGCCTTGACGGTGTGACTGGCGACCGTCGCGCCCTTGACGCCGCAGGCGGCGAGGAACGCCGACACGCCGAGCGCGCCCGCGCCGGTTCCCGCGGCCGCCAGCATCTGGCGGCGGGACATGCGCCGCTGCGTCAGGCCACGCCAGATGGACGGGTCGAGAGCGGAGTCATCGGGACTCCGGCTGCGGACTGTGCTGATCTTGCATCGTTTCCTCCAAACGCAACCGCCCGGGCCGCGCGACGCGGTCCCGGCCGGTCACGGCCTAGCCAATTGGATACGAGTGCTCTGGCTGCCATGACAGCCAGACGCTGTCCCCCCGGGCCGCCACGTCACCGGCGGCGGCCGAGTTCTGCTGGAAGACAACGATGTCGGCGCCGGTCGTGGTGGTGACCGAGAAGTTGGTGGAGGTGCCGAGGTACACCACCTCGGTGACGGCACCGCGCAGCACGCAGCCGGACTGGCCGGCCGCGTGGCGGAAATCTCGATCTTCTCCGGGCGGACCGTGAGCTCCAGCGGTGAGCCGGGCGCCAGGCCCGCGCGGCTGACCGGGACGAGGATCCGCTCGTCCGGGCTCACCTCGATGACGGCGCGGCCGCCGTCCACCCGGGTTACCGTGCCCGTGAGCAGGTTCGACGTGCCGATGAAGCCCGCCACGAACCGCGTCCTGGGGTGCTCATAGATTTCCCGCGGCGTGCCCAGGTGCTCGATGGCGCCGTCGTTCATGACCGCGATCCGGTCCGACATCGTGAGGGCTTCGTCCTGGTCGTGCGTCACATAGACGAACGTGATCCCGACCTCTCGCTGGATCCGCTTCAGCTCCACCTGCATCGCCTGGCGGAGCTTGAGGTCGAGGGCGCCGAGCGGCTCATCGAGCAGCAGCGCCCTCGGCCTGTTGACCAGGGCACGGGCGAGC
Source organism: uncultured Actinomycetes bacterium (assembly GCA_963795785.1). GTDB lineage: Bacteria > Actinomycetota > Actinomycetes > Streptosporangiales > Streptosporangiaceae > DASXKD01. The sequence continues at coordinate 70,486 of CAWCKG010000031.1, read as the reverse complement.
GCGACCCGTTGCTGCTGACCGCCGGACAGTTCCTTGGGGCGGCGCTCGCCGCGCCCGCCCAGGTCGACGATGTCCAGCATCTCGCCCACCCGGCGGGTGATCTCGTCCTTGGCGGCCTTCTTGCGCCGCAGGCCGAACGCCACGTTCTCGAAGACGCTCATGTGCGGGAACAGCGCGTAGGACTGGAACACCATGTTGACGTCGCGCTTGTTCGGCGGGACTCCGGTGACGTCCGAGCCGTGCAGCCGGATGGCGCCCCGGGTCGGCTCCTCGAAGCCGGCGACCATCCGCATCGTGGTGGTCTTGCCGCACCCCGACGGGCCGAGCAGGGAGAAGAACTCGCCCTCGACGATCGCCAGGTCAAGCCCGCGCACCGCGGTGACGACTTCGCCGCGGGCCTGGAACTCCTTGACCACGCCCGCCAGCTCGATGGCGGGCAGTTCCGCGGCGTGGCCTGCCGTTTCGCGGGCACGAGTCATGGCGCCGGGCCCGGCTTCCCGGAGGGCGGCCGATCTTGCCGACCGTCTGGTTCGGTTCCCGCCCAGGCGGGCAGATGGCTCTCGGTCATGAGCGGTGGCGCATCCCTCTCTTTGGAAGGGCAGCCCTGGACATGACCGGCAGGGCCACCCCCCTGGTCCCGATCCTGGCCCCAGGCGTCCGATCCTGGCAGACAAACTAAGTGAAATCTACCGAATCAGTGACTATCCCGGCCGGGTAACGACGAATTCAGTAAGCACATGCGGTCAATTCGCGCCGCGGGACCCCCGGGCCACAACCTTCCGTCACAGAACTGCTCACACTGCGTCACGGATGGCCGGCCTGAAGCGGCCACACCCGTCCCAGCCAGCGCAGAGGCGCACACGATTTCACCCGGCCGTGTTCCGCGCTCAGCGCCGGGCGACCAGCGTGGCCCTATGATCGGCGATGCGGCGGGAGGAGCAGCACCATGATGTTCGGGGACGCCCGCGGCCCGGAGAGCCAGGCCGAGTCAGAGACAGGCCGGGTGGAGGCCTTCAGCGACGGCGTGCTCGCGGTGATCATCACGATCATGGCCTTCGAACTGCGCGCACCGCTCGGCGGCAGCCCCGCCGCACTGCGCGCCCGGCTCCCGGCCCTGCTGGTCTACATCCTGAGCTTCGTGTTCATCGGCATCTACTGGAACAACCACCATCACCTGCTCCGCGCCGCCCGCCGGGTGACCGGCGGGGTGATGTGGTCGAACCTGCACCTGCTGTTCTGGCTTTCGCTGATCCCGGTGCTGACCGAGTGGATCGGCGAGGACTACAAGGACACCGCCCCGGCGGTGGTCTACGGCGTGGTGTGCCTGGGCGCGGCGGCCGCGTTCACGATCCTCACCCTGGCCATCGTCCGCGCCGACGGCCGTGATTCGCCGGTGGCCACGGCCCTCGGCCGGGACCTCAAGGGCCGCGCCTCGCTGGTCATCTACGCGGCCGCGATCGGGCTGGCGTTCGTCAGCCCGTGGATCTCCTACGCCCTGTTCGCGACCGTGTCCGTGATCTGGTTCGTGCCGGACCGCCGGCTGAGCCGCCGGTAGCAGTCGCCTGCGGAGGGTCAGGTACCGGCGGTCAGCGGCGTCGTGTCCCTGCGCCTCCAGCGGCTCGCCGCAGGCCTGGCAGATCACCGTCGCCACGACCGGGTGCCCGCAGTGGTGCCGCAGCACCAGCGGCGGGCCGCCGTCGCCGGCCAGATACTTGTCGCCCCAGCGCATCAGCGTCGTGATCACCGGATACAGGTCACGGCCGGCGTCGGTGAGCCGGTACTCGTACCTGGCCGGGTGCTCGCAGTACTGCCGCCGTTCCAGGATCCCCGCGCCGACCAGCGTGCGCAGCCTGGCCGCCAGCGTGTCGCGCGGCGCCCCGGTGCGCCGGACCATCTCGTCGAACTTGCGGTTGCCGAGGAAGACCTCGCGCACGGCGAGCAGCGCCCACTTCTCCCCGACGAGGTCGAGCGTGCGCGCCACGGAACAGGGACGCGGTTGCGCGGTGGCTGCTGTCATATGCCCACTGTACTAGTTAGTTGGAATTCTGGACGTACATGCGATACGAAAGATACAGTGAGTCCAGATTCCGGACTTACTGGAGGTCGTGGTGAGCCAAGCAGCGCCGACACCGGCCGCAATCCCCGCCGCGGAGCCGGCCGGAGCCCGCAGCGGCCGCCAGGTGACCGCGATCGTGGGCGTCCTGTCCCTGGCGGTCTTCATGTCCAGCCTGGACCTGTTCATCGTCAATCTCGCGTTCCCCTACATCGGCAGGCAGTACCCGGGCACCAGCCTGGGCTCGCTGTCCTGGGTGCTCAACGGGTACACGATCGTGTTCGCGGCGGTGCTGGTTCCCGCTGGCCGCTGGGCCGACCGGGTCGGGCGCCGCCGGGTGCTGATCGGCGGCCTCGGCACGTTCGTCCTTGGCTCGGTGCTGTGCGGCATCGCGCCGGGCGTCGCCGCGCTGATCGCGGCCCGGATACTCCAGGCGGCCGGGGCCGGCCTGATGGTGCCCGCGTCGTTGTCCCTCGTGCTGGCCGCCGTACCGCCGCGGGCCAGGCCGCAGGCCCTGGGCACCTGGTCCGCGCTTGGCGCGCTCGGGGCTGCCCTCGGCCCGGTGATCGGCGGCAGCCTGGTCCAGTTCAGCTGGCGCTGGGTGTTCTGGATCAACGTGCCGGTCGGGCTCGCCGCCATCGCGCTGGCCTACCGGGTGGTGCCGGAGAGCAGGGACGACCAGGCCCGCGGACGGCCTGACCTGATCGGCGCCGGGCTGCTGGCGGCGGCCGTCGGCCTGGTCGCGCTCGCGCTGGTCAAGGCCCCGGACTGGGGCTGGGGCTCGCCGGCCTTCCCCGGCGTGCTGCTCGCGTCGCTGGCCTGCGGGGCAGCGGTCGTGGCCCGGTCCCGGCGGCACCATTCCCCGGTCATCGAACTCGAACTGCTCCGCTCCCGTACGTTCAGCGGCGCCTTCGCCGCCTCGATCCTGTACTACGCCGGGTTCGGGGCCTTCGTGCTCAACTCGGTCGAGTTCCTCACCGGCGTGTGGCACTACTCCGCCGTGGTCGCCGGCCTGGCCATCGCGCCCGGGCCGCTCATGGTGCTGCCGTTCGCCCGCGTCGTCGCGCCCCGCCTGGGCGCCCGGCTCGGCGGCCCGGGGCGGGTCGCGGTCATCGGCTGCGCCGTCAACGCCGCCGGGCAACTGCTCTGGTACACCCAGATCCAGGCGCGCCCGGCCTACCTGACCCACCTGCTGCCCGCACAACTGCTCGGCGGCGCCGGTGTGGGCCTGGCCATCCCCTCGCTGCTGGCGGCGGGCAGCGCCGCGCTCACCCCGGCCAGGTTCGGCACCGGCAGCGGGATCCTCAATACCGCGCGCCAGGTCGGCACCGTGCTCGGGGTGGCCGGGCTGGTGGCGATCCTCACCCACATTTCCCGCGCGGACCCCATCGCCAGCTATCGGCACGGCCTGATCCTGATCGTGGCCTTCTTCGCCGCGGCCGGCGTGATCGCCGCCGCGTTCCTGACCCGGCGGCCGTCCGTTCCGGCTGCCCCGGCTGCCGGCGGCGTTGGGCAGCCGCGAGCCCGCCGCTCAGGTGGTCACGGGGGGCGGTTCCTGACGCGCCATGCTTTGGCCGTCGCCAGGCGCGGTGACCTGGCCGCTGGCTTCCTCGGTCCGTTCCGGCAGCAGCAGCACGGCGCCGACGAGGAAGCACACCGCGCCGACCAGGGTGCCCAGGTTCGCCCGCTCGGCGTTCCGCATGTTGCCGGTCACCGGGCTGATGTAACCGGCCACCGCGGACACGCCGAAGGCCACGGACCCGAGCAGGTTGAGCAGCGTGATCCACCAGGACCAGGACCGTGGCCGCCAGGCGCGCCCAGCCGTGGCAGACCTCGTACCAGGCCAGTGCGCTGGCCACCAGGAAGCAGACCGAGCCGATCGGCGTCGGGCCGCCATACATGCTGATGCGCGGCCTGCGCGGTCAGGTCGGTCTCCATCGCGACGCCGGTGCTGACGTTGAAATACAGCGTCCCGGCGAGTTGCACCGCGGTTGCCCACCAGTCGATGCGCCGTGGCTGGTAGACGAAGAACCGCCGGTGGCCGGGGTTGTCCTGGGCGCTGGGCGCCGCGTCGACCGCCTCGCGGTAGGTGAGGAACGCGGCGGAGGTGAAGAACAGCGAGCCGATGAAGTACGTCACCGCGTCCCAGCGGGCCCCGACGGCGCTGACGTACGCCGGTACCGACCCCACGGCGAAAAGCGCGGACCCCACGGCGAACAGGACGGCGATCCACCAGCCCCGGGCCCCGGGCGCCCACCAGGTCGAGCCGCCCGCCGCGGCGGCCTTCAAATGCTTGCGGTGCTGCCGGGACTCCCAGCGGACGACCAGGCCGTCGACGCCGCCGGTGGTCCACGAACGTCGCGGCCCGCAGGCCACGATCGGCGCTTCGCCGCCCAGGCATGATCACATCATCGCTGCCTGGGCCCGCGATGTCAGCCGGCGGCCGGCGCGATCCGGTAGTGGTACCCGTGGTGGCCGGTGAACCCGCTGCGCGCGTACAGCGCGCGGGCCGCCTCGTTGTCCTCTTCCACCTGCAGGTAGAGGCTGGCGGCGCCCTGGCCGGCCGCGGCGCCCGCCAGCGCCGCGGTGATCGCGGTGGCCAGGCCGGCCCGCCGGTAGCCGGGATGCACCTCGACCGCGGTCAGCCCGCCCCAGCCGCCCGCGACCGCGACCCGGCCGATGGCGACGGTGCCGCCGTCGCGCCGGATGCTGGCGAACGCCTGGAACGGCGCCGAGAGCAGCAGCCGCCGGGCGATCGGTGGCAGTTGCCGCCCCGGTAGCCGTGGTAGAGGCCGAGCCAGGCCTGGTCGGGCTCCGGCCGCAGTTCGGCTTCCCCGGCCGGGCCGCTGCGCGCCACCCCGGCCGTGGCCGCGGTCATCACGATCGCCGGGCCGGGCCGTGTGCCCCAGCCGCGCCGGTCGAGGAACCGGTCGAGGTCGCTGTCGCCCGGGCGGCCCAGCGGATAGGGCACGGCGACCATCGGCGGCAGGCCGCGCGCGGCGTACCAGTCGCACACACCGGTGAGCGCATCGGCCAGCGGCATCCCCGGATCTCCCAGCCGCGAGCGCGCTGTTGGCCCGCCCGGTGAAGCCCTCCGCCGCCCGCAGCAGCCACTCGCCCAGCGGGGCCTCCTCCGGCGCGCGCCAGCCCGCGGCGGCCACGGCCTCAAGCTCGGCGATGGTCACTGGCATGGCAACGAGAATGCCAGCAGCGCCCGCCATCCCTGCCTGCCTCGGAGCATCCGGGCCACGCGATCAGGCGCGGTCAGCCCAGCCAGCGCAGCCATGTCCCGTGCGGGTCGGTGTGCGCGAGCGGTGTCCGGCCGTCGCGGACCAGCAGGTGCGCGCTCTGCTTCGCGGGCGGCCGACGGGATGCCCGGGACCGTCCCGGGCCCCTCGTTGGACAGCCAGACGGCGCCCAGGTCACCGACCGCGGTGAAGAACCGCCCCCGGTCGCCCGGGGCGACGTAGGTCAGCACGGAGGTGTGGTAGACGACCAGGGTCGCGCCCGCGGGTGCCTGGGCCGCCAGTGCGGGCAGATCCGTGAGCAGGTCACCGCGGTGCACGGCGGGCGGATCCCGGCGGGCCGAGGCGACCGCGGCGGCCAGCCGTTCCTCCCGGTCGCCCTCGCCCGGCCAGACCAGGCAGGTCAGCCAGCGCACGTCCTCGGCGTCGTTGACGTCCAGCGGGTTGAGGTCCAGCCCGGCCCGCCAGACGACCTCGGGAACCGCCTCCGGGAGGGGCACCGGCCCGCGTGGCTCACAGCGCAGGGTCGGCGCCTGCGGGTCGCGGCCGGCCAGCCGGTGCCCGGCGTAGTCGTAGGAGTACCTGTCCACGAGCAGGGTCAGCCCGGCGCTGGCGCCGACCTCGATCAGCGCCAGCGGCCCGCGGCAGCTGGGCCAGGGCGGGCAGCAGCGTGGCACAGCGGGCCGGCTCGTTGGTCTGCGTGCGGTGGCTGAGCATCACCTCGGTGAGTTCCGCCCGGGAGCGGCTGACCAGGTCCCGCAGTTCCGGCAGGCCCGGCGCGGCGCCGAGCAGGTAGCGCGCCGCCGCGAACAGCAGGTTGGGCTGGCGCTTGGCATACGGCAGCGAGCACACGAAGCTCACCAGGGCCGCATCGCCGGCGACCGACTCGGCCAGCGACTCGTACGCGGGGGAGCGGCCACGGGCCTCCTGCCGGGCGAACGCCCGGTACTCCGCCGCGACCTCCGCCGCCGGGTCCTCCGCAGTCGCCGCCACGACCCGGACACTACCGGCCGGCTCCGCCCGGGAAACGGGCCGGCGCCCAGGTAACCGCCGCGCGGCCGTTGTGCGTTGAATGGGCGTGGGAACCAGACGGCCTGATTTCGCGGAGTTCTACCGCAGCTCCAAGGACGAGTGCCTGTTCACCGTCCTGGTGAGCGTCGGTGACCGGGACACGGCGCAGGATCTGGTCGCGGAGGCGTTTGCCCGGGCGTGGGCGTCGTGGCGCACGGTCGGCAGGCATCCGGCGCCGGCGGCGTGGGTGGTCCGGACCGCGCTGAACGCGCACGTGTCCCGGTGGCGGCGCCGCCGCCGGGAGGTATCGCTGGCCGACCCCGGCGTGATCGCGGACCGGCCCACGGCCGGCGATACGCTCCGACGGCCCGGTCGATCCGCGGATCATGGCGGCGCTGCTGCGGCTGCCCGAACGGCAGCGGCAGGTCGTGGCCCTGCGGCTGTTCCTCGACCTCGACACCGCCCGCACCGCGGCAGTGCTCGGCATCGCACCGGGCACCGTGCAGGCCCACCTGGGCCGGGCCATCGCCGCGTTGCGCACCGACCTCATGCCCGAACGACAGAAGGGTTTCCCGTCATGACCGACGACGACCTGATCACCCTGGTGCGAGAGCAGCGGGGCAACGTGCACATGGACATCCCGGTGGAGCGGATCACCGGCCGTGGCCGGGCGCTGCGGGCCCGCCGCCGGATACCCGGCCTGGCCGCCGGGGCCCTGGCGGTGGCGGGCGCGGCCGCGCTGGCCGTGACCGCGCTGCTGCCCGCCGGTCACCAGGCCGGCCGGCAGCCACCTGCCCAGTTGGCGGCCTGGACGGTGACCAAGCAGGCCGACGGCACGATCAAGGTAACCGTCCGGCAGTTGCGTGACCCGGCCGGCCTGCAGCGCAGGCTTCGCGCCGACGGGGTGCCGGCCAGCGTCACGTTCTTCGGCCATGAGCCGCGTTCGTGCCATGGGTACCCGAATGAGCGCGGTCTTGATGGCCGAGGTCTTCGGCGGTCACGGGCCGCCCCTGGTGATCCACCCCGGGGCCCTGCCGCACGGGGCCGGCATCCAGCTCAACCCGGGGCACTATCCGCACGGCGCCCCGATCGCACTGGCGGCCGGCCTGGTACGGGCCAGCCCGGGGTGCACCGGAAGCTGAACGCCCGCCGACCGCTCCGGCCACAGGGCCGCGCCGCACCAGGCGCGGCCCTTGCCTGTTCTGTGCCGCGTGTGGTGGCGCGCCCGGGAGGCCATCGCGTGATGGGTAGCGGCGGCGCCCGCCGCGGGCGTCGGCGGCGTCGTGGAACTGCCGCATCCAGCGCCGGTCAGTGCCAGGATCGCCGTGGCCGCGCTCGCGGCGACGAGCCCGTCACGGCGTGGTGAATCAGCTGCGTCGGTGCGCATAGCTTCTCCTTTTCGCAGTCGCTCCGAACAGGTCGCCGCCGGCGCCGGCGCGTCCGCGGCCACGGGCGCCGGCGCCGTCTGCATACCTGGTATTCGGCACCGGCGGGCCGCCTCATTGGTCATACCCGCGGCCGCGCCGATTTCCCTATCCGGGCCAAGACAACACCGCGGCCGGTGACGAATGAGGTGTGGAGACCAGGACCCGGGCCCGCGTTTCGCCGGCCCGAAGCCCGGGTAGCCCATACGGCCCCGCCAGCCGACCTGGCCACCCTGCTCGCCCAGGTGGCCCGGGGCGACCAGGCCGCGTTCGAGGCCGTCTACGATCGCGACCGCCGGGCCGGTGTTCGGCACGGTCCGCGGCGTGGTGCGGATCCCTCGCTGTCCGAGGAGGTCACCCAGGAGGTCTTCGTCGAGGTCTGGCGCGCCGCGTCCCGGTTCGATGCCGGCAAGGGCAGCCCGATGGCGTGGGTGGCCACGATCGCGCACCGGCGCGCGGTGGACCGGGTCCGCTCCGAGCAGCGTTCGGCGGAACGGGACCGGCGCGCCGCGGCGCCGCTGATCGCCTATGACGACGTCGCGGAGACCGTCGAGGACAACCTCGACCGCGAACGGGTCCGCCGCTGCCTGGGGGCGCTCACCGACTGCAGCGCGAGGCGGTCACCCTCGCCTACTACGGCGGCTACACCTACCGCGAGGTCGCCGCGGCTGCTCGGCGTGCCGCCGGGACGGTGAACACCCGGATGCGCGATGGCCTGATCCGGCTGCGGGACTGCCTGGGGGCCGCAGCGATGACGGTCCGGCAGGCCCGAGCCGCACACCCTGGCCGGCGCGTACGCCATGGACGCCCTGGACGGCCCGGACCGGGCCCGGTTCGAGCGGCACCTGGCCCGGTGCCAGGAGTGCACCCGGGAGGTCAGCGGGCTGCGCGAGGCCACCGCGCGGCTCGCCGCGGCGGCGGCCGCGCAGCCTCCGCCGACGCCCTCAAGGAACGGCTGCTGGCCGAGACGTCCCGGACCCGGCAGCTCCCCCCGGTTACCCGCCGGCTGCCTCCCCGGCCACGGCCCGCCTCGGCCCGGCCGGGCCCGGGCGCGCGGCTGGCCCGCATCCGCGCCCGGCTGCGGCCGCGCCGTGGCTGGGGCCGTGGCTGGCGCTGGCCGTGGCCGCCGTGCTGCCGCGAGCGTCGCCGTCTGGGCGAGCGGCATCGTGGGCGGGCCCTCGCCACCCGCGCAGCCACCGGCGGCCACGACATCGCCGCGGTGCTGACCGCGCCGGACCCGACCATGCTCAGCGCCCAGGTGAGCACCGGGGCACCGCCACCGTCGTGATGTCCCGCCGCGATCGGATGCTGGTCTTCGCCGCGGCCGGGCTGCGCGCCTGCCCGCCTCTCAGTGCTACGAACTGTGGTTGATGCGACCGGGCGGGACCGGCCCGCCGGGCTGCTGCCCATGCCCAAGCACGGCATGACCGGCCCAGTGGTCGCGTCCGGCCTGCGCGCCGGCGACCGGCTGGGCCTGACCGTGGAACCCTCTCACGGGATCCCGGCACCCCACCTCGCCGGTGCTCCTCGTGCTCGCCCTGTAGGCCGGGCCGCCTGGCCACGGTGCCAGCCCGTGTCAGCAAAGCGCCGCCCCGGCCAGGTCCTGGCCGGGGCGGCGTCCGCACTGATCCAGTGCTTGCGGATGATTGCCTTGTCGGTACTGGTGTTGTCGGCAGGTGTCTTGTCGCTCGGGCTCACCGTCGCGGTGGCATGCCGCGTCTTGCCGGCCCTCGCGTTGACCCACACCGTCACCGTGATCATGGTGCGCCTACCGGCGCCCAGCGGCGCCGACCGGTGCACTGCGTGGAAGTGCCCTGCCTTCTGGCACTGCCAGCCGGTGCCCTTGCCACCCTGGACCATCCGGATCCCGAGCTGGGTGCCCAGGGTGACCACCATGGGATGCGCCTTGGTCGTCGCGGCGGTCCCGGTGTTGGTGACCCAGATCCCGTAGGTGCCCAGGCGGTGGTGCTGGAAGACGCCCTGGTGCTTGAGGAAGACCTTCAGGTCGGAGCTCCCAACCGGCGGGGGCGGCCCGGGTGCCGTGTAGGTGATGCTGACCTCCGCCGCGCTCGTCGCCGGCCCGACGTCGGTGCCGGCGAAGCTGGAGCCGGCGCCGCCGCCTCCGCCGCGCGCCCCAGTGCGGCACGGCGGAGATGCCGGCGCCGCCGCCACCGCCGCCGCCGAACAGGCCGCCGCCGCCACCGCCGCTGCCGATGGTGGCAGATGCGCCGCCCGATGCCCAGGCTGCCGGTGCCGCCGTTGCCCCCGGCCAAGCCGGTAGTGGAGCCGTCGGCACCGCCGGTGCCGCCCGCACCGCCGGCGCCCGCCGTCGCGGCCGCGCCGCCGGTGCCGCCAACCTCGACGCCCATGCAGTTGCCGCCCGTGCCAGAGGCCGTGGTGGAACTCCCGCCGGCGCCACCGGCGCCAGCGACGCAGTCACCGCCGCCGCCGCCCCCGCCGCCGCCGCCGGCCACGATCAGCCGGGAGGCCAGCGTGCCGGTGACGGCATTGCTGACGGTACGGATGTCGGAGGCGCCGCCGCCACCGCCGCCGCCGGTGTGCGAGGTCCCGGCCCCGGCCGCGCCGCCGTTGAAGCCGCCCGCGCCCCCGGCGCTGGTGGTGCCGGCCACGCCGACGCCGCCGACCTCGACGAACAGCGTGTTCCCCGGGGTCACCGCGAGCGTGCCGGAGACCTGCTCGCCCTCGCCGCCGGCGCCCCCGGTGCCGCCGCCGGCCGGGGTGGACCCGCTACCGCCGGCCGCGCCGATGGCGATCACGTTGATCGAGGTCACCCCGGTCGGGACGGTGAAGGTCTGCTCGGCCCCCGTGGGGGTGTAGACGACCGTCGTGCTGTTCTTGACGGCGTGCCCGCCAGAGGGCAGCGAATGCACGGGAACAGCGCCCGCCGGTGCCGCCGTAGCCAGGCCTGCCGCCGCCATGGTGGCCAAGCCGGCCAGTGCCGCCATGGGACGGCAGGCCGGGGCCAGACGCGGTATGAGCTTATTCATGGATGAACCTTCCCCCTTAACCTGGAATACCAGGTTAGGTCCCTTATCCAACCCCTGACTCGAATTAAACGTATTTCGTTGCTGGTGGCCTGTTTGGCGCTTTTACGAGGTCAAATTTCAGCATTCCGTATTCCACACAGCCACGGATTCCCCTTACCCGTTTCGCGATCATAAAACATATTGCCGTGACGAACTATGAGGGGCCTATGCCAGTTTTTACCCAGCCGCCACCGGCGGTCTGCCTGGCGCGGGCCCTGGGCACCGCGCTCGATGACACGGGGACAATCGGCCGAAGTTTTGCATTCCGGATAAACCGTTCCTCTGGCATCCTGAAGGCAACAGTCGGTCAAAGGGGAGCCATGGACGGTCGTCGTGCCCGGTCAGCGGGATTCGGACTGCTGGCGGTGCCCTCCGCTGTTGCGGCGGCGATGTTGTGGGGCCCCGCGGCCCTGGCCGCGCCCGGCAGCCCCGCGGTGGCCAAGGTGCTCACCACGTGCGCCTTCACCGCCCTGAAGAACGCCGTGGCGGCCGGCGGCACGATCGACTACGGGGTCAACTGCTCCTCGCCGGCGGTCTCATTCGCCTCGGCCATCCAGGTCCCATCCGGCCGCACCGCCGACATCGAGGCCAACGGCCACACCGTCACTTTCGACGGCGGGAACAAGGTGCGGCTGTTCCAGGTGACCGGGGGCAAGCTCACCATCGGCGGGATCTCCCTGAACGACGCCGCGGTGTCGACGGCGGCTGGCACGAACGGCGGCACCGGCGGTAACGGAACCTCCGGCGCGGCCGGGAGCAACGGCGCCAACGGGACCAGTGGCACCTCCCCGGGCCAGGCAGGCAGCCCGGGCCACGCCGGCGGGGCGGGTGGCGCGGCCACGGCGGGCAAGGCCGGGGGCGCGGGCACGAGCGCCACGCTGGCCAAGGGCGCGGCCCTGCTCATCACCTCGGGCACGGTGACGCTGACCAATGACAAGTTCAGCAACGACGTCGTGACCGGCGGCACCGGCGGCACTGGCGGCGCCGGCGGCAACGGTGGCTCGGGCGGCGGCGGTGGCCTTGGCGGTACCGGCGGCTCCGGGGCCGCGGGCGCGCCCAGTGGGCCCGGTGGCGCCGGTGCCGTCGGCGGGAAAGGCGGGAACGGCGCGCCTGGCGCGGTCGGCGGGGCCGGCGGCAAGGCCGGCGCGGGCGGCGGTGCCCAGGGCGGTGCGGTGTGGAACGCGGGCACGCTCACCGTGTCGGGCTGCACGTTCTCCGGTAACGGGGCCGTGGGGGGCGACGGCGGGCGGGGCGGCCCGGGCGGTCCCGGCGGCGTGAGCGGCGGCGGCGGTGGCGGCGGTGCGGGAGGTGGCGGTGGCCTCGGTGGCAGCGCCCCGTCTTCCGGCGGGTCCGGGGGCGCCGGCGGGGCCGGTGGCAACGGCGGGGAGAACGGGACAAACGGGGCCGGCGGTATCGGCGGTGCGGGCGCGGCAGGCGGCGCGGCCGGCCAGGCCCAGGGTGGCGCGATCTACAACACGGGGACGCTGCAGATCACCGGCAGCACGCTGAGCGGTAACCGGGCGGCCGCGGGGAGCGGCGGCCCGCGGGCTCCGGTGGCGAAGGCGGCACGGTCGGCGACCCTGGCGGCGCAGGGGAGAGCGGCTCGGGCGGCAGCGGGGGAGCGGGCGCCAAGAGCGGCGGCGGTGGCCCCGGGGCCCAGGCCGGTGCCCCGGGAACCGTCAATCCCAGCGTCGCCGCCGGCGGCAAGGGCGGCAAGGGCGGCAACGGGGCGGCAGGCGGCACGGCCCAGGGCGGTGCGGTGTTCAATTCGGGCACGCTGACCACGCTGACCGGGACCAGCTTCGCCAGCAACAAGGCGGACGGCGGATTCCGGCGGCGGCGCGGGGACCACGGGCTCGGCCGGCGGCGCCACCAACCAGAACGGCGGCGGCGGTCCTGGCGGCTTCGGCGGCAGCGGCGGGCCGGCCGGGACCCAGGGCCAGACGGGAGCGCCTGGACACGCCGGCGGCAACGGCGGTCCCGGGCCGGTCGGACCGGCCGGTGGGGCCGGCGGCCCCGGAGCCACCAACGGCGCCGGCGGTGCCCGGCGAAGGCGGGGCGGTGTACAACAGCGGCTCGGCCGATCTCGGCACCGCCGCGGCGCCCGACCAGTTCACTTCCAACCAGGCCGTCGGCGGCACCGCAAGCACCGTGGCCACCGCGGGAAGCAGTGGCTCCGCGCAGAACGGCGGAACCGGCGGCTTCGGCGGTGGCGGTGGCGGCGGTGGCGGCAACGGAGCGCAGAGCGGCAACGGCGGTGCCGGGGCGGCCGGCGCGGCGGCCGGGCACCCCGGAGTCGCGGGGGCCGGGTTCACCGCAGGTGCCGGCGGCGCGGGCCTGGGCGGCGCGGTCTACGGCAACGGATCCGGCAGCGGCGCCCAGCTCACCGTCACCGATGACACGTTCCAGGGCAACACGGCGACCGGCGCCACCGGCTCGGCGGCATGGTTCGGCGGTATCGGCGGCAACGGCGGCGGCGGTGGCTTCGGCGGCTCCGGCGGCGGTGGCGGCGACGGCGGCGGCGACACGATCGGTCTCGGCGGGCCCGGCGGTACCGGGGCGAATGCCGCGGCGGGCGCGGGCGGCGGCAAGGGCGGCGCCGGGGGAGCGGGCGGCCTTGCCGAGGGCGGCGGGATCTACGCCACCGGATCGCTCAGCATTACCGGCAACTCCTTCGCCACCGAGTCAGCGGCCGGCGGCAACGGCGGTACCGGGGGGACCGGCGGTGCCGGCGGCTGGGGCGGCGAACGGCGGCAACGGTGGCCCGGGCGGCGAGAACGGCACCGACACCGTGCAGGCGCCCGACGGGGCCAACGGCAACGGGGCCAACGGCGGGACCGGCGGCAAGGGCGGGAACGGCGGCAACGGCGGCAACGCCGACGGCGGCGCCGTGTTCAGCGTCTCGCCCCCGGTGGCCGACTCCGGCAACACCTTCAGCGGTGACGCGGTGACCGCCGGCGCGGGCGGCGCCCTCGGCACCGGAGGGTCCGGCGGCCCCGGCGGCCAGGCGGGTGCCGGGCCAGGCGCACCGGGGACCGCCGGAACCGCAGGTGCGACCGGTGGCAACGGCACGGCCGGCGCGACAGGCACGGCGACCAACCCGGACCAGAACTGACTCCGAGCGCCAGCCAGGCGCCGGGTGCGGGTCAGGACGCCGTGGCCTTGGCGGCGGGGCTGCCGCCCGGGTGGAAGACGCCGAGCACCCACAGCGTGCTCTGCCCGGTGTTCTCCAGGCAGTGCTGCTGCCCCGGCGGCAGGTGGATGCAGGTGCCAGGGGCAAGCGGATGCTCGACAGGACCGGCGTGCAGCACGCCCTCGCCGTCCAGTACGAGCACCACCTCGTCGTAGGTGTGGCTGTGCAGCGGGGCCCGGCCAGGCGGGATCTCACCCACGAACTGGGTGGCCGCCGCGCACCCGTTGCCCGGCCCGAACAGCACACGGAACCGCCGGTCCCCGGTGACCTCCACGGCGCAGTCCGCCAACTGGGCCAGCCGTGGCACCCCGGTGTCGTCGGGGATTCCGGTGGCAGCGGGGAGCGTAACGCTGTCCGTAGTGAGCATGCCCGCGGCGGCGGTCAGCCGGTAGCGTGCGCCAGGCGGCAGCCACAGCGCGGTGTCCCGCCCGATCGGCGTGCCCGGCTCATCCCCGGATGTCAGCAGGCCCGCCCCGTCGATCACGTACCACAGTTCGCCGCCAGGCCCGGCCACCGCCTCGACAGCCGACCCGGCAGGCATCTCCACTCGCCGCCTGACCAGGCCGTCCCGTCCCGGCGCGGTGTCCACGAGGGTGCGTACCACCACGTCCATGTCTCTATCGTCCCAGATACGCGCGTTTGAGGTCCTCGCTGGCCAGCAGGTCCGCCGCGGGGCCTTCCAGGACGATCTCCCCGGTCGAAAGCACATAACCCCGGTCGGCGATGGACAGCGCCATCGCCGCGTTCTGCTCCACCATCAGCACGGCCACGCCGGAGGCGTGGATCTCCTTGATGATCTGGAAGTTCTGCTGGACCAGCGCGGGGGACAGGCCCATCGACGGCTCGTCCATCAGCAGCAGCCGGGGCCGCGACATCAGTGCGCGGCCCATCGCGACCATCTGCTGCTCACCGCCGGACAGCGTGCCCGCGAGCTGACCACGCCGTTCGAGCAGCCGCGGGAACAGCCCGTGCACCCGGTCGAAGTCCTCGTCGAGCTTCTCGCCGCCGCGCAGCACCGCGCCCATTTCGAGGTTTTCCCTGACGGTCATCTGCCCGAACAGCCGGCGGTTCTCCGGCACGATCGCGATGCCACGGGCGATCCGCTGCGGCACCGCCCAGCCGGTCACGTCCTCGCCGCCGAGCAGCACCCGTCCCGCGCGCGGCCGCACGATGCCCAGGATCGTCTTGAGCGTGGTCGACTTGCCGGAGGCGTTGCCGCCGAGCAGGCAGACCAGTTCGCCCTCCCGCACCTGCAGCGAGATCCCTTCGAGGATCCGCATCTGGCCGTAGTAGGTGGTGACGTTGTCGAGGCGGAGCAGTTCGGCGGGTGCCTCCGGGGGCGGCGGCGCGCTCATCCGGCGTCCGACAGGGCCTCGGGGTCGCGCCCGAGGTAGGCCTCGATCACCGCCGGGTGGTTCGCGACCGCGTCGAAGCCGCCCTCGGCGATCTTGACACCGTGGTCGAGCGCGACCACCCGGTCCGAGCAGGACGCGACCACGTGCATGTCGTGCTCGATCACCAGGATCGCCACGTCGCGCTCGTCCCGCAGCCGCGAGATCAGCTCGGTGATCTCGTGCGTCTCGGTGGGGTTCATCCCGGCGGCCGGCTCGTCGAGCAGCAGCAGCCGGGGCCGGGTGGCGAGCGCGCGGGCGATTTCAAGCCGCCGCCGGTTCGCGTACGACAGCGAGTACGCGGGCTGGTCCCAGCGGTACCCGGCCAGCCGCTGACCGAAGAACGACAGCACGTCGGTCGCCAGTTCCCTGGACTCGCGCTCCTCACGCCTGGCCCTGGGCAGCCGCAGCACCGACTCCCACGGCATCGCCTTGGTGTGGCCGTAGGTCGCGGCCATCACGTTCTCCATCACCGACATGTTCAGGAACAGCCGCAGGCTCTGGAAGGTCCGCGCGACCCCCATCCTGGCGATGCTGTGCGGCGCCAGCCCGGCGATCGACCTTCCGGCGAAGACAACGTCTCCGGCGCTCGGCTCGTACACGCCCGTGATCACGTTGAAGACCGTGGACTTGCCCGCGCCGTTCGGCCCGATGATGCTCACGATCTCCCCGTCGCGCAGTTGCAGGTCCAGTTCGGAGAGCGCGCGCAGGCCGCCAAAGGACAGCGAAAGACTTTGCAGTTGCAATACGGAATCCCTGCGGGACCCGCCGTCCTCCGGGCCTGCCGTCCCCGGCTCGGTCGCGTCCGTGCTCATGTGATGGCCTCCACGCGCCGTTGCCCCAGCAGCCCCTGCGGACGTGCGTTCATCATCACGATAAGGATCGCGCCGATCATGAGCTGCCTGGTGACGGCCGGCTCGACGCTCAGCCGGGTCTCCCAGACGAACGCCGCCAGGTACAAGGTAGGCGGCAGCAGGATGGTCCGCATTCGGGAACTGACCTGCACCAGCGCAATAACCAGGCACACCAGCACGACGAACCCCCAGTTGCCGGCGGCCGTCGCGTTCACGGGGACGATCACCCAGTCGTGCAGCGCGCTGCCGACCCACCCGGTCGAGGACGGGCTGCCCGCCACCGCGCGTGCCGAGATGGCCGCGGCGATGGCGTGGACGGCGAATCCGAGCGCCACGGTGGCCGCGAGCACCAGGCCCAGCCTGCGCCACGGGCGCAGCTTGACCAGCACGGTCAGCAGGATCAAGCCGTAGAACAGGTAACCGGAATCGGTCGCGCTGCGCAGCAGCCCGTCGTAGATGACCATGATCACCAGGGCGCCGGTGGCCGCGCCGGCGATGCTGCCCGCGCCGCCGAGGATGAGCCCGGCATAGATCAGGATCAGGATGGGCGTGTCGAAGTCGGTCGGGAACACGCTGATCTGCTGCGCGGCGAAGATGGTGCCCGCCAGCGCCGCGACCGCGGCGCCGAACGCGAACGCCATCAGCTTGACCCAGTCGACCGGGATCGTCATGGACCCCGCCGCCAGCGGATCTTCGCGCACCGCCCGCCAGGCCCGCCCGGTGCGGGAGAATTCGAGCAGCCGCAGCACCGCCATGGTGACCACGAGCACGATCACCAGCAGCAGGTAGTACCCGGTGTTGCTGGTGATCTGATGGCCGAAGACGCTGATCGGGTCGATCCCGACGATCCCGTTGGGCCCGCCCAGCGTGGCCGGCGCGACGTTGTTGGTGAACTCGACGAACGCCTCGCCGAAGAACAGCGTGATGATCGCCAGGTAGTCACCGACCAGCCGCCTCGATGGCAGCCCGACCAACAGCCCGAGGGCCGCGGTGGCGAGCATCACCAGCGGTATGGACAGATAGCTCGGCAGGTGGATCCCGTTCGCGCCGACCTGGCCCGAGGACACCAGCGCGAACCCGTAGGCGCCGCAGCCGAAGAACGCGACGTAGCCCAGGTCGAGCAGCCCGGTCCAGCCCACCGTGATGTTCAGCCCCACCGCGAGCAGCGCGATCACCAGCGCGTCGATCCCGACCTGCAATTGGAACCCGCCGAGGCCGAACAGCGGCAGCGCGGCCGCGGCCAGGCCCGCCAGGGCCAGCCGTGGCCACCAGCCGACCCGCTCGGCCTGCCGTTGCGCGCGGCCAAGCCAGGACGGCAGGTACTCCCGGCGGTGTGCCTGTCTGGCGACCCACTCATCCGCCCCGACCTGAGGCCCGGCGGGTGGCGGCGAGTCGAGGCTCACGGGGTGCTCACACCTTCTGCAGTTGCGCCTGGCCGAGCAGCCCACTGGGCCGCACCAGCATCACGACGATCAGCAGCGCGAAGACGAACAGGTTGGTGTACGTCGAGGAGATGTACCCGGTGATCATCGACTCCGCGACGCCGATCAGCAGGCCGCCGAGCATCGCGCCGGGCAGTGAGCCGATGCCGCCGACCACGGCGGCGGTGAACGCCTTGAGGCCCACGATGAATCCGATGGTGGGCGTCACCTGGTTGAACAGCAGTCCGCCCATCACGCCGGCCACCCCCGCGAGCGCCGACCCCAGGAAGAACGTCGCCGCGATGGTGAAGTTCACGTTGATCCCCATCATCTCGGCGGCCTCCCGGTCGGCGGCCACCGCGCGCATCTGCTTGCCGAGTTTGGTCCGGTTGACCAGTTCCCGCAGGCCGACCGTGAGCACCAGGCCGAGCACCAGCACCATGATCTGCACCGAGTCGATCGTGACAGACCCGATCGTGATCCCGGACGAGAGCGAGATGAAGTCCGCGGTGTTGTAGACCCGGAACTGCGCGCCGAACAGCAGCAGCGCCGCGTTCTCCAGGAAGAACGAGACGCCGATCGCGGTGATCAGCGGGGCGATCCGCGGCGCGTCCCGCAGCGGCCGGTAGGCGAACCGCTCGATCGCCACGCCCAGCCCGCCGACCAGCCCGGCCGGCCAGCACGAACATGATCAGCAGCAGCAGCGGAACGGAGATCGTCAGCGCCGAGGGCCCGCCGAACCACTGGATCACGAAGAACCCGACGTAGGCACCGACCATGTACAGGTCCCCATGGGCGAAGTTGAGCAGCTTCAGCACCCCGTAGACCATCGAGAAGCCGAGCGCGACCAGTGAATACAGGGCACCGGTGGTGATGCCGTTCACCAGTTCCTGGAAGAAGAAGCCCATCCGTGTGGTTCCTGCCTGCCGTCCTGCCCCGTCCCGCCTGGCAGCGCGCCCGCCGTGAGCCGGCGCGCCGCCAGGCGGCTCGCTGGGTCGCGCCGGTCAGCCGGGAATCAGGTTGTACTTGCCCGTCGAGTCGATCTTGAACAGGAAGAACTTGCCGTTCACGACGTCACCGCTGGAGGTGAACTTGATCGGCTGGCCGAGGATCGTCGTGGCCTCGTTCGTGTTCTTGATCGCGGCGAGCACGTTGGCGCGGCTCGGCGTCTGGCCGGACTTGCAGACCGAGGCGATCGCCTCGTCGATCACGTGCTGCGCCGCGAACACCGGCGGGCCGAACGTGCCGAAGTTGCCGTACTTGGCCTTGGCGGCCGCGGCGATCGCCGCGTCGGCGGGAATCGCGGTGATGTCCGGGCCGAACGAGGACACGTACGAGCCGTTGATGGTGAACGTGCCCGGCGAGAACAGGCCGTCCGTGCCGAAGATCACGGCCTTCTTGTGCTCCTGGGCGATGTTGCGGCCGAACTGCTGCGCGTTCGACGCCACCTGCCAGGGCAGTACCACCACGGTCGTGCTGGGTGTGATCTTGGCCACCAGCGAGGAGAAGTCGGTGACCTTCTGCGAGACCGACTCGTGGTCGACCTTGATCCCGGCCGCCTGGAAGATCGGCATCATCGCGGCGACCAGGCCGGTGGAGTAGGCCTCCTGATCGTCCACGATCATCAGCGCCTTCGGGTGCAGGTTGTTGATGATGTAGTGGGCGTCCTGCGGCCCCTGCACGCTGTCCTTGGACACGGTGCGGAAGAACGTCGGGTACTTGCCGGTGGTGAGCGCCGCGGCGGTCGCAGAGCCGCTGATGAACGGCATGCCGGCCCTGGCCATCAGCGGGCCGACGGCCTCGACCTCCTGGCTGCCGGCCGGGCCGACCACCGCCACGATCTTCGAGTTCGAGGTGAACTGCTGCGTGACGGTCGTCGCCTGGGCCGGGTTGAGCTGGGTATCGCCCTGGACGATCGAGATCTTCGTCTTGTTGGCCAGGTCGTCCTTGGCCACCGCGAGCTCCGCGAAGTGCAACTGCTCCTGCCCGAGCACGGCCACCGGGCCGGTGAGCGGGCCCTCCATGCCGACCGAGGCGACACAGGACTTGGTGGTGCCGCTGGCGGTGGAGCCGCTACTGCTACTGCTGCTGGCGCAGCCAGCCACGGCGAGCGCACCTACTGCCGCCGCGGCGACGATCACGCTTGATTTCATGGGGTACGCCCTCCCTGGCGATCCAAAGTGCTGTTGATCAAACCATTGCGCTGCACGCCAGGGCAAGGGAAGGGCTTTGAGGTTCGGCCGGCAGTTGTGATTCGATCGAAATCTAGGCGCTCACCAGTGCCGTCGCGGAGAGGAACCTGCCGATGACCGAAACACTCCGCTCGAGCCTCGACGTCGCCTCGGTACGGGAGCGCTTCTCCTCCCTGCGGGACTTCGCGTTCCTCGACGCCCCCGGCGGCACCCAGGTGCCCGACGAGGTCGGCGAGGCCATCGCCCGGGCGCTGCGCGAGGCGAGCGCCAACCTCGGCGCGGGCTATGCGACGAGCCGCCGGGTGGGGGAGATCCTCCAGGAGGCCGAGCACAAGGCGGCCCGGTTCCTCGGCTGCGAGCCGCACGAGGTGATCTTCGGCCCGAACATGACCTCGCTGAACTTCGTGCTCGTCGCGCACCGTGGGCCGCGGCTTCCGGCCCGGCGATGAGATCCTCGTCTCCTCGCTTGACCATGACGGCGGCGTCGCCCCGTGGCTGGAGCTTGCCCACGACCGCGACCTGGTCGTCCGGCACGTCGAGCTGCACGACGACACGACGCTCGACTTCGGCGACCTGCAGCGCAAGCTGGGGCCGCGCACCAGGGTCGTGGCGTTCGCGTGGGCGTCCAACGCGATCGGCACGGTCGTCGATGCCCGCCGCGTCTGCCAGCTCGCGCACGAGGCCGGGGCGCTTGCCTGGATCGACGCGGTGCACTACGCGGCGCACGAGCCGATCGACGTCCGCGAGGTCGGCGCAGACGTGCTGCTCTGCTCGCCGTACAAGTTCTGCGGCCCGCATCTGGGCATGGCCTTCGGGCGGGCCGAGGTGATCGAGGGCTGGCGCCCGTACAAGGCCCGCCCCGCACCGACCGCCCCGCTCGGCCGCCGGTTCGAGACCGGCACGCAGCCCTACGAACTGCTCGCGGGCTTCAACGCGACGATCGACTACCTGGACTCCATCGGGGGCTTCGAGGCGATCGTGCCCTACGAGCGCGCGCTCGGGCAGCGTTTCCTTGACGGCATCTCCGACGCGGTGACCGTGTACGGGCTGCCGGGGATGGCCGGCCGCGTGCCTACGTTCCTCGTCAACGTGGCTGGCGTGGCGGCGGAGCAGGTGGCCGCCCGCCTCGCCGAGGCGCAGATCGGGGTCTGGGCGCATGACTCGTGGTACTCGCTGAACCTGTACCAGCGGCTCGGCTACGCCGACAAGTCGGTGCGGATCGGCTTCATCCACTACAACTCGGCCGGCGAGGTGGACCGCCTCGTCGAAGCCCTCGAAGCGGCCCGCAAGCCGTAACCGCCGGCGAGGCGCGGCCCGCCCGCCGCCCATGATCACGGACGATCCCCTCGCGTTCTTCGCGTGGTAATCGTCCGTGACCATGGCTGAGACGACTACCGCCGCGGGAACACGTCCTGCAGCGTGGTGTTGTTGTGGATCTTCAGGTGGTAGCGGGTCATCATGCTGTGCACCCACTTGGCCAGCCCGCGCATCGGGCCGTTGCCCGCGTCGCGGATCTTGTAGTAGCCGGTGGGCACCCAGCTTGAGCCCGGATACCAGCGGGTGAGCTGGACGTTCTCGCCGGGCTGTGGCGCTTGGAGCACCACATGCCGCCAGTAGTAGAGGGTGACGTGGCCGTCGCCGAAGAACACCAGGTTCCCTGGCTTGGGGTGGTCTCTCTGCGGCTTGAGCGCCCGGCTGTCGAGCATCCCGTACGTGGTGCGCGGCAGCGCCATGCCCACCTTGGCATAGGCCGCCACCACCAGCCCGGAGCAGTCGTAGCCGCGGCTACACGGACCGCTGCCACCGTACACATATGAGCAGCCGATCTGGCGCAATGCCCAGTGCATGGCGTCTTGGCGCCGGTTGGCGCTGGCGGGCGCCGCGACCATTCCGATCACGGTGAATGCCGCTACCAGCGGCAGTGCGGCCCTAGCCAGCAGTCGTAGTTTCGGTGATGTTGGTGGCGGTGACTTTCCGTGATTCCAGTGGTTGAAAAGGGTGAATTTCTTGGTGAGATTGGGGCGCACAAGGCGTTCCTTGTCTCAGGCAATAGGGCGACCCACCGGCCGGCGCAAGGCGAGTTCAGGGCCAAGCGCCGCAGAAACCGGCACGTCCAGAGCACCTTAACCGGTACTTAACCTACATGCAGTCATTTCTAAGATTTGTGCGTGGCGAAGGCTGATATATAAGCGCGACATGGCCAGCGTGTGCTACATCCTTCATCGGGCGGATAACGTCCGGAATGGGAAGCTTTTTGTCGCGCAGGGTAACTGAATGCCTGCCATTGGCAATCAAATAGGGCCTTTTTCCGTGATCATTGAGGGATTATCTGCCCAGTGTGACGCGAGTTGCTCCAGGTACCCTGCAATATCCAAGTGCAGCAAGGTCAGTAGTGAAACAGGGCAGCCAGGCCGATGGCCGTCGGCCCGGGATGACCACGCGCGGCGCCAAGGCGCCGAACTGCTGGGGTTCCTCGTGGTGGACATCGACACTCCGATGGCGGTGGACGGCACCCCGATGATTGAAGTCTTCCGGTGGCTGAGCGACCACGCCGCCGAGGCCGGGGAGATCCTTGACCCTTCCACCACGGTCGCAGTACGGACGCCTGGTCACCCAGACCGCTGGCACCTGCCCGACTGGCACCTTTGGTACCGGGAAGACCCGGACCGCCCCGCCAGGATGGGCTCGTTCAAGCGCTGCCGGGCCGTGGAGATCAAATCGCGCGGCACCTGTCCCGGTCACCTGGCTACCGGGTAGAGCACGCGCCAGCCGGACTGCCCGGCCTTCCCGCGCTGGCTTGCCGACCTAGCCAGGCCGCCCCGTGCGACAGTGGCCAGGGCGGCACAGGGCGGTTCCGTGACCACCGCATCGGCATGGAAGAGCTGGCCACGATCCGGAGCGGTTTCGAGCGCGCCCTGAGCCGGGCTGAGGCGGAGCCTCGCAGCTACCCATCTGGCATTTTCTCGGTCTCTGCGAGAAGGGTGAAGGCTACGTTCGCGCCGGTGACGTTCGCGTGGGTGAGGTTCGCGTAACCGATGTTCGCACTCGTGAGGTTCGCGTGGGTGAGGTCCGCCTCGGTGAGGTCCGCGCCGTTAAGGTCCGCGGCCACGAGGTTGGCTTCGGTGAGGTTCGCTCGACTGAGATCAGCGCCGGCCAGGTTTGCCTTCATGAGGTCCGCGCCGGCGAGGGCCACGCCCGTGAGATAGATCTGCCGCGTGTCGTAGCTTGCGTTTCGGCGCCCAATGACTTCGACCGCGGATTGTATGTCGGGGCGTGTCGTGCGCGGACCGAACGCGCCGAACGCAGGATCTGCAGGTTCCCCATCCTCGTGGGAGTGCTCGCGGACGAAGGCCGCTAGGACCTCCATCACGGCTGGGTGATCTCTAGCGGAATCACGGGCGATGCGCTCTAGCGCATAGATGCCGCCTATCCGGACGTCCAGCTTTTCGGAGCCGAGTTGGTCGATGGCCTTGGTGTATCTATCGGTGATCTGACCCTGGCGGTCAATCTCTAGTCCCTGGCGGTCAATCTCCTGTTTCTGGCGGTCAATCTCCTGTCCCTGGCGGTCAATATCCTGTCCCTGGCGGTCAATATCCTGCCCGGCCAGGGTCGCCTTCGCTGCCCGCCACGTATACCTCGCCGTCAGCGCCGCTGCTCCCACCAGCGCTACCGCTGCGACCAGTGCCCCCCGTGCAGCGTTCTCAGCCCCCAATCGGGCGGCAGACGTTAGCCCTGCAGATGGATGACGCGTCAGCACCGACGGGAGCCACCAGATTGCGGCGACCAGCGCACCAAGAAATATGAGAACTGCGAACACCCACAGAAGTGCTTGCCGCACGTCCGTTCCCGAGCGCGGCTGCTGTTTCCCCCCGTTAGACTCCACGGATAACACGCTAGGCGTCGCAACCCCGGCGTGACACCTCTTCTGTGATCCCGCCCATCGAGGCATGCAAGTCGAGCCGCGGCCGGTAGCATCCAGAAATTCTGGCGGAGACGAGCCAACGGACACGCGGGCAGCGACAGGGCTCGGAAATGCGTGAGCGAAATGTCCCAGCGGCTCGACAGGATGTCAGAGTTAAAGACACGCCTGGGACGGCGAGACCCCCGGTTCCCTGATCGGCACCGGGGGTCTTCCACGCCGTGAAAAGGGCCCTCCGGGGAGCGGGCAGGGTGTATCTGAGACTCCCCGGAGGCAACCCGGTGGTGCTCGCGGTTGGCACCCCAACTCGGCCCGGGAGGGCTATGAGCCTGCCTCGGCTTCGGCCTCGGCTATGTACTCGGCCAAGTGCTCGGGGATGTCCGCGTGGAGCACGTCGGGCAGGGGATCGCCGTGCCGCCGCGCGCACCACCGCTCGCCCCCGAGCGCGAGCGGGACAACCCAGACCTCCCACTGGCCGCCCCAGTGCTCCCGGAGCGCGGCGAGTGCTTCATCGACGGTCGTCACCTCAGCCCCCGCTCTGCCTCGGCATCCTCAATGGCCTGCCTTAACGCGTCGGTGGTGATGGCCCGGACCACCAACGGCGGGCTGGTCCGTGGCCGGCGCGCGTAGACGATGCCGGCGAGCACGGCCGGCCACGTCTCCCAGCCTGGGTAATCGTGTGCGACCTCAGCGAGCGCGCGGGCGCGTTCGTCGTCGGGCTGGGGCGGCTCAGTGCATGATGTGGGCACGGTGTCTCTCCTCGCAGAGATGCCGAGAGCCCGCCCGGCGGTTACGTCGCTGGGCGGGCTCGCTGTGTGTTCACATGCTCACGTTAGCGGACAGTAAGGTACAGCACTACCCTGCTCTACCTAGCACGGTCGCTAAAGGGCTTGCTAGGCGGTGGGCTACCGTCTGGAGCGTGGCTGATGATCAAGGTGACCCACGCGTCTACCTGCGCATTGCCGCGGATCTGCGCGCCCGCATCATGGCCGGCGAGTTCACCGGGAAAGGCCGCGACGGCAAGATTCCGTCGGTCCGCACCCTGATGCAGGAACACGGCGTCGCCTACGACACCGCGCAGCACGCCGTGACGACCTTGGAGGCTGAAGGGCTGGTGAAGCGATACCCCGGCCGTGGCTACTACGTCACCAGCCGCGCATAAGAATTTCCTGACATTCCGCCAGGTCAGGAGCCATGCAGGGAGTTACCCTAGCGAAACTCTGTTAGAGGCCTCGTCGTCACATCCACGCCCTAGCCAGGCGGGGCCACGGCCATCGGGGGTCGGGGAGCGCTCTCTCGGCTAGCTGGTGGCGCCGGTGAGGATCGCGGCCAGTTTGTCCAGGTTGATGTTGCCGCCGGAGACCACGCAGACGACCTTCCCGCGAGCGCCTGGCCGGACATCGCTGCGGCCAGGGCAAGCGCCCCCGCGAACAAGGTCAGCTCCCCGTCGTCCCTGCGGCCCGGCGCGCTGCCCGCGAGCACTTCGCCGCGCTGACGTGAGCGCCGGGCAGGGCGGCCGCCCCGGCCAGCGCCTCCGCATGCGCCCGGGCCTGGACTCCCATGATCACGGGTCGTCCCTACTCGCCAGACCCGATGGGTCCCGGCGCGGCGGGGAGACAAGCGCGGCAATGGGGTGACGTCTCTGGCGGTCAGCCTTGATCAGAAGGGCGACATTTGGTCCAGCACTCGTTCGCTGATGTCAACGATGGCGGCGGCCTTGACGGCGTCTTCGCGAACGTCGTCCGCGCTTATCTGCGGCGCGTCCGTTGGCGGGTACTCCACGTCATGCCGCTGGCGGCGGATCCGGTCAAATGGCCGCAGCACCTCCCCCATGGGAGGATCAAGCTGAGCACGGATAGCTTCGTACACAGCCAGATGCCCGCCACGTGTGGTGGGCCGCAGTCCTTGATTCTCCAGCACTGCTGTCAGTGCCTTGCGGGCTGCGTCATAGATCAGCGTGTACCCGCCCGCCGGGTCGTCTTCGCTGATCTCGTCCGCAGACACAAGGTGCCTGCGGGCTTGGCTGATGAGGCGGTCTGCATGCTCGCGGCCGGCGGGCCGCGCTGCAACTCGGCGCTGGCGAGCATGCGGTCAATTGTGCCGCGCCCCTGATTCCACCTCATGCGGACACGTCCCGACCTGGCACACGGAGCTGGACCAGAGGACGTTCGCGTACTGACTCCAAGAAGGGATCCGCCGGGCTAGGTGAATCCCACGCAGCGGGACGGATCGGCGGATGTCCACTGGACGTCCGAGCCGATCCTGGGCTGTTCGCGCGATCTCATCGAGGTCGTCAGGATCGGCGGTGCCAACAACCAGAACGTCAACATCGCCTGGGACCGGGCCGGGCTCTCCTAGATACCGAGCAGCCCACGAACCATAGATGAACGCGTGCATGATGCCCTCTGCGTTTGCCAGCAGGTCGGTCAGCACTGGCAGCGGTCCGTAGGTGACGGCAAGCAAGTCAGTGAGCGGCCGGCTAACAGGGGAATCGGTCACTGCCCGGAGCAAGCGGACGTTTCCTCGGCGGGAATCGCTGACGAACCCGGCAGCGATCAGGCGGGTCGCCTCTGTGTGCACCGCCCTGACGCTTGCGCCTATGATCTTGGCGGCCTCGGTCAGGCTGTAGTCACGATCCGGGTGCAGATACAGGAGCGCCAGCAGATCACCCTGGACGCGTGATCGGAGCAACGGCAGCAGCGGAGACGGAGCGCCTCTCATAAGAGGTAAAGTACCTTACCTCTTATGTAAAGAGCTAGGCGGTCGCCCGCATCTGCATTACTAGCTGGTGGCGCCGGTGAGGATCGCGGCCAGCTTGTCCAGGTTGATGTTTCCGCCGGAGACCACGCAGACGACCTTTCCGGGGCCGGCCTGGCCGGACATCGCTGCGGCCAGGGCAAGCGCCCCCGCGCCTTCGGCGATCACCCGGGCCCGCTCGGCCATCAGCCGCACCGCGGCCGCGACCTCGGCCACGCTGACGACCAGGGCACCGTCGATCAGCGGCGTGATCAGCGGCCACATGCTGTCGAGCACACGCCGGCTGCCGGCCCCGTCCACGAACGAGGCGCGGTAGTCGACGTCGACCGGGTGCCCGGCGGCCATCGCGGCGGCCAGCGCCGCGCCCGTCTCCGGCTCGGCGGTGAAGATCTTCGTCTCCGGCCGCAGCGCCCTGATCGCGCTGGCGATGCCGACGGCCAGCCCGCCGCCGCCATACGGGATCACCACCGCGTCCGGGGCGGGCAGGTCCTCAAGGATCTCCAGGCCGATCGTCCCGTTCCCGGCCATCACCGCCGGGTCCTGCACCGGGTGCACGAACAGGCCCTCGGCCCCGTCCACGTGGCTGGTGACGATCACGTTCCACCAGTCGTCGTACGGCAGCTTCAGCACCCGGCCGCCGAGCCGGGCGATCGCCGCCAGCTTCGCCTCCGGCGCGTGCTCGGGCACGGCGATGGTGGCGGGCACGCCGAGCGAGCGCGCGGCCCAGGCGACACCCTGGGCCATGTTCCCCGCGCTCGCGGTGACCAGGCCCCAGCCCGGTCGCCCGGCGGCGCGAGCAGGCACGGCGTTGGTCGCGCCGCGGATCTTGAACGAGCTGATCGGCTGAAGGTTCTCCAGCTTGAGATGGATCTCCGCGGGGGCACCCTCGACGGGCAGCCGCACCAGCGGGGTCCGGATGGCGGCCCCGGCGATCCGCTCCCGTGCCGCCTCGATCTCGGCCAGCGCGATCACAGCTCGACCTCCGTGCCCAGCCCCTGCGCCCTGGCCGCCGCGACCGCGATCTCGGCCGCGGCGAGGTCTTCGACGCCGATGCCGAGCGAGCGGAACAGCGTCAGCTCCCCGTCGTCCCGGCGGCCCGGCGCGCTTCCCGCGAGCACTTCGCCGATCTCGGCCCGGATGTGCTCCTCACCGGGGATCGCCCCCTCGCGGACCGCGAGCTGGAACTCGCCGGCCTCGTTGCGCACCGACTCGCGGCTGTCGCAGAACAGCGCGCTCGCCGCCACGGTGGCGGTGTCGATCTCGCGTGCCTGCGGAGTGCTGGCGCCGACCGCGTTGACGTGGGCGCCGGGCTTGAGCCACGCACGTGCGAGCACCGGCTCGCGCGAGTTGGTCGCCGCGACCACGACGTCGGCACCGCGGACCGCGTCCTCGGCGGTCGCCACCGCGCTGACCTGCGCGCCGGGCAGGCCGGCCGCTCGGCCAGGGCCCGGGCGTGCGCCTGGGTCGGCGAGTAGACGCGGACCTCCTCGAAGTCGCGCACGCCGGCGAGCGCCGCCAGGTGCGCGCGGCCCTGGACGCCGGCCCCGAGTACCGCCAGCGTGCGAGCGTCCGTACGGGCAAGCAGGCCGGTGGCGACCGCGGTGACCGCGGCGGTGCGGATCTCGGTGATCGCGGAGGCATCCAGGATCGCGGTGGGCTCGCCGGTCTCCCCGTCGAACAGCGTGACGGTGCCCTGATGCGCGTCGAGGCCGCGCGCGGGGTTGCCCGGCATGATGCAGATCGCCTTGAGCGCGAACACCGCGCCGCCGTCGCCGTGCGCGCCGCGCCAGCTTGGCATCAGGCCCATCAGCCCGGCCGCCTCCGGGCGCCCGCATCACCGAGCGCAGCGGATGGTAGGTCTCGCCCCGGGCCCGCGCCGCGAGCACCGCGGCCATCGCCTCGGCGCAGGCCTGCGGTGGCAGCGCGGCCACCACGTCGTGGTGGCTGAGAATCAGGACCCGCATCAGCTGACCGTCCTTTCGACCAGGGCCCGCTCCGCGCCCGGTGAGCGGATGGCGGAGCGCCTCGGCGACCGGCGCCAGGTGCTCCGGGCGGCCGGGGCCGATCACGACCTGGGTGACCCGCTCGTCGGCGAGCAGCCAGGCGAGCGCGAGGCCGGCCATCGAGATGCCCCGGCTGCCGGCCAGCGGCCCGACAGCCGGTCGAGCGCGTCGTAGGTCGCGCCGGTGACCAGTTCGCGGTAGGGCTCCGGGCGCTGGGTCATCCGGGAGCCCGCCGGGAACGGCTCACCGCGGCGGTACTTGCCGGTCAGCCAGCCACCGGCCAGCGGGCCGAACGCCAGGTAGGCGACGCCGTGCCCGGCGCACAGCGTCAGCAGCCCGGCCGCAGTCCTCCCGGTCGAGCAGCGAGTGGCTGTTCTGGATGGCCTGCGGCGCGCCGGCCGCGAGCGCGGCCGCGCAGCTGGGCGGCGCCGAAGTTGCTGACTCCGTAGGCGCCGATGGCGCCCTGCGCCCGGGCCTGCTCGAACGCGCCGAACGTCTCCGCGAGCGGCACGTCCGGGTCGAAGTCGTGGGCCAGGTACAGCTCGACGTGGTCCACGCCGAGCCGGTCCAGGCTGGACCGCAACTGGCGGGCGATCCGCCCGGGCGCCAGGCCATGATCGGCCCCGGCCGCCATCGGGTTGAAGGTCTTCGTGGTGAGCTGGGGCCGGACCCCGCGCGTGGCGATCCAGTGGCCGATCGCCGCCTCGCTGCGCCCGCCGCCGTAGGCGTCGGCGGTGTCGAAGTGGGTGAGGCCGGCCTGCCCAGGCGGCATCCATCAGCGCGAGCGCCTGGTCGTCGCTCAGCCCCTGGCCGAAGAACTCCGGCGCCGAGCCGACCCCGCCGAAGTTGCCGCAGCCCAGCGCGATCCGGGCGATCGGGATAGCGGGAGTCCTGACCCCGGGCGCCTCGGTCATCGGCCGGAGCTGCCACGAGTGATCATCGCAGCATTGAACCAAACGCCTGGCCGGCCGGGCAAATGCCGGGACGGGGACAGGCGCTGGGCCTGCCCCCGTCCCGGCGGGATTTTCCGGCTGTGGTCAGCCGACCTTGTAGGAGTAGGGGATGTTGATCAGCTCGTCACCCGAGACCGTGGCCAGGTTGAGGGTGTCCACGCCGATGAAGCCGTGGACCACCGTGCCCTTGGGCGCGTTCGGGGTGATGGTGAGCGTGATGGTGCCCGTCTGGCCCGGATTGAGGGTCAGCGGGGAGTACGGCGCGGACGCGTTGACGCTCTGCGCCCAGGCGTCACCGGATGTGGAGGTGACGGCCGAGTCGAACGGGTTGGTGTTGGCGACCGCCGCCAGGTTCACCGTCCCGGTGGTGCCGGTGGTGAACGGCCCGGTGGCCTCGGGGAGGCCGAAGAAGAAGCCGGGCGCGACCTCGGGCGCCACCAGGGCGGCGGCCGAGTTGTTGCCGAACGAGACGCCGAGGAAATCGGGATCCCCGAACGCCCAGGACACGTCCATGGTGATCGGCACCGTGCCCTGGGCGGCCACGGCCAGGGCATTGGTGTTGGTCGGGACCAGCCAGTCGGGCTGGGCGAACAGTGACAGCGGCAGCGGCACGTTGTTCACGTCACTGCCGAGCAGTTGCTGCGGGACCTTGCCGTTCAGCCGAGGGTCGGCGAAGTAGTCCTTGGCGATGGTGCCGGTGTTGGCCACCGTGATGGTGGCCGTGACCGGCTGCCCGGCCGGCAGCACGGTGCTGGACGAGTTCGGTATCCCGCTGCTGGTCACCGCCGGCGGGGTGAACGAGACGTTCCCGGTGAAGGGCTCGCTCAGGTGCGAGCCGTCGACCGGCAGCGCGACGAGCAGGACCAGGGTCCACAGGCCGTTTGCCGGTGAACCGTGGAAGAACTGCATCGTCGGCCCGGGGGCGAGGTTGTCGTTGGCGGTCGTCTGCGCGTCCAGCGGCTCGCCGTTGGGATCGATCAGGAACCCTTCTAGGCCGTAGTTGGGGTCGGCGAGATGAACGCCGAGGTTCAGCGACGGTTGGTTCCCCGTCACCTTGAACTGGTAGGTGAACTCCTGGCCGGCGTTGAACGATGGCCCCGCCGCCGGTCAGCGTGCCGTTGAACGAGCCGCCGGCCGACGTGAGCGGGACCAGCGCGCGGAGGATGATCGGGATGCTCCCGTCCGTGCCGCCGCCGGTGCCCAGGTGCAGCTTGAGCGCCTCGTCCCCGGCCTGGCCGGCCGTGACCGTCACCTGGAACGTGCCCGTCTGCCCCGGTGCCAGCGTCAGCGAGGACGGCGACACCGTACCGGCCGACTGGAAGTTCTGGCCGAAGTAGCTGAACTGGACCGGTCCGAAGTACGGCGCGTTGCTGACCGTGAAGATCACCGCGGTCCACGTGCCCGCCATCGGGTTGTGCACCTCGACGTGCCCGAACCCGCTCTGGTTGGTACCGATCAGCGAGTACGCGGCCACGTTGCCCTGCGGGTCGAACAGCGTCTCGAAGGCGACGCCGCCGATCGCCTGGGCGTTCCAGGTGATGTCCCCGTTCAGGTTGCCGGCCCCGGCGGGAACGGTGAACGTGTGCGTCGCGTAGAAATCGGTGCGGCCCTCGCCGTCGATATAGGTCGGCGACGAGGAGCTGAGGTTGACGCTGCCGGTGTTGTTGGAGACCGTCGTCGGGTTGCCGGAGACCGTCGGGGTGACCGTCTGGGATCCGGCGCCCTCGTTGGTGACGCCGACGCTGAACGTCTGGCGACTGGCCGGCGTTCACCGTGGCGTTCAGGCTCGTCTTGTTCAGCAGCAGCGTGCTGCCCTGCGGGCTGCTGCTGTTGATGGACTCGGCGAGCTGGACCGCCTTGAGCGTGTTGACCAGGCCGGCGCCCTGGTGGTCGGCGGGCGCGCCCAGGTCGGTGGCCGAGCTGACGATGATCTGCTCGACCAGCGCCGGGGACGGCGCGTTGCCGCCGTGGGTGTTCTCGTAGGCCTCGATGACCAGCGCCGCGGTGCCCGAGGTCTCGGGCGCGGAGGCGCTGGTGCCGCCGGCCGCCCAGATCCCCGGCGGCGCTGCCGTTGTCGATGTCCGCGCAGCCGAAGAACGTGCGCGGTATTGGTGCTGCACAGCGACCAGCCGCGGTCACCGGGGGCGACCACGTCCACCGTGTGCGGGTTGAACTCGGTGACGCCGTCGGAGGACAGCGCGGTGATGTTGTTGTTCTCCCAGCCGCCCGGCGACAGTTGCGTGCCATACCGGGTGGTCTGCCGGTAGACCTGGTAGGTGGTGGTCCCGCCGGCCGCGATCACGCCGGGCGTGGTGGCCGGTGAGCCGATGTTGTTGAACGGTCCCGCGTCGCCGCTGCTGGCCACGACCGTGACGCCCGCGGCCACCGCCGCCTGGTCGGCCAGGGCGACCGGGTCGTTCTGGGTGTTCGGGACCGGGTTCCCGCCGATGGACTCGTTCAGCACGTTCACGTGATCGTGCAGTACGGCCCACTCGATCGCCTGGATGATCTGCGAGTTGAAGAACCCGGGGTTGGGCCCGGCCACGTTCAGCACCGCGAGGCTCGCGCCGGGCGCGATGCCCTCGATCTTGATGTTGCAGCCCGCCGGCAGCGGGTGCGCCGGGTTCACGAAGTCGGACAGGTCGTAGGTCAGGTTGCCCTGCGAGGCGATCGTGCCCGCGTCCAGGAACGCCTCACGCCCGTCGGTCGGCGCGCCCACGCCGAACCCGCTGAAGTCCTCGTAGTCGAAGATGACGTGCTGGCCGCCCGGCCTGATCAGGTCGGCGTTGTTCGGGTCGATGCCGTCGGCGATGATGCCGACCTTGATCCCGGTCCCGGTCACGATCTGGTTGGCCGCGTCCACGTTCATCACCTGGCGCGCCTCGGGCTCGATCAGTGGCTGCGCCGGGTTGCTCGGGCAGATCTGCTGGGCGGGACTGTTGGTCGTGCCGCGACGGCCCCGGTGGCCCAGGCGCGGGAAGGCGGCGCCGGCGCCGCTGCCCAGCGACGCGAAGTGCCGCACTGGTCAGGCACCACGGCCCGGATCCCGGGGTTGGCCCGCAGCCTGCCGATCTCGGCCGAGGAGATCGTCGCGGAGATCGCGTTGATGATGTGGTAGCTGCGCAAGTGCGTCGCGTGCACCTGGCGCAGTTCGGCCAGCACGCCCGCCTGGGAGGCGTTGGCCGCCTGGATCCGCGCGTTAGCGGTGGCGCCCTTGGCGGGCAGCCCGGTGAGCTGGTTCCTGAAGATGATGATCGAGCGGTGTGTCGCGTGCGCCGCCAGGCGCTCGACCTGCGCGGCGGTGAGCACGGACTTCGTGCCCTTGAATACCCGGCCCGGCGAGTGGGCCGCCACTGCCGCGCCGCTGGCGGCCAGCGGCAGCAGTGCCGCGGTCCCTAAGGTCGCGGCCAGGCGAAGACCAGAGCGAAAGCGCATGGTGCTGTCCGTCCCTTCCAGAAAACTGGCAACGGTGATCACCGGCGATCACGTTGCGGTAACTTTCCGGCCCCGACGCCAGCCTCCGCTTTGCTGACGTCTTGTCAACCCTTGACTTAACGAAAAACCCGTGGTGCCCGTCGTGCCAGGCCGGTCAGAGATATCCCGGCCAGGCCCTTGGCGGGGGATGTCACGGCACCGCTGGCGCAACCGCGTGCAGGCGTGCAAAAGGGGCCGCCCGCAGGACGGGCGGCCCCTATGCCTGTGCTCGCGGCTGGGATCAGCCGAGGTAGGTGTTCAGGAACGTGTTCGCGATCACCCCGTAGCCGAGCACGTTGGCGTGCTCGTTCGGCCCCACTGGTGGAGCCGCGCACTCCCAGGTGTACATGCAGAGGTAGCCGACGTCCTTGGGCACCTTGCCGAACGCCGGCAGGGTCACCCGGGCGCCGAACGCACTGGTGTGGAACGCGGTGAACACGTCCGCGACCTTGGCCCCGAAGCCCGTGTACACCTTGCCCAGCAGGTTGTTGAAGGCCTGCGCCAGGGCGATGCTGGCCTTGGCCAGGGCCTTGGACGCGGCGTCGCCCTTGAGCCAGTTGGCCAGCTCGGGATCGTAGTAGGACATGCCGATGATCGGCGGCGCCCCGCTGCCGCTGGCCGTGCTCAGCGTGTTCATGATCGTGGTGAGGTTGGCCTGGACCTGCGGGAAGACTTGCTCCAGGCATGCGACGATCTGGTTGATGGTCGGCAGCACGACACACGGGTTGAGGTCGTTCGCCCCGATGTCAATGGTCACGAGCTGGACCTTGCCCTTGTGGCTGGCCAGGAACGCGGCCGCCTGGGCGAGCTGGTTGCCCGTGGAGTAGGTGCAGATGCCGCCGTTGATCATGGTCCCCGTGGTCTCGCCGGGGCAGCCCAGCTTGACCAGCTTCAGCGTCGGGTTGCCCAGGTGCAGCGCGGTGTAGAGCTGGTTCGGGTAGCCCTCGTTGGTCTCCACGTCGGTCCCGGAGGAATTCGGCTGGACCCCCTGGGCGAGCGAATCCCCGAGCGACAGGTAGTAGGAGGCTGTGGTCGTGCCGGATGCCCGGTGGGCCGCGAAAGCAGGTGCCCCCCCGGCCATCGCCACTGTGGTGGCGACGGTGGCCACAGCGATGGTTGCAGCGATGCGACGCATCATTTTCTCCAGATTTGGAAGAGATGACCGCTAGGTGAACGCGATCGTAACTGGCCTGGCAGGGGCATGTAAGGATTAGGCAAAAAGCTTGGCCAATTGATGTCGGCCCTGCGCGCGAGGCGTCCCCACGCGACTCGATTGCGTTACTAAAGTGACTCGTGGTGATGTTGAGTTCCGGTCGCGTGAGGGGCGGACTTGTGACAGTTTCCCTTGGGTACACTGACCGCCACGGGACGCCATGACCAGTGCGCCGCCACCCCGTGCGGCACCTGGTCCCCCGGCGGCAGCGGCCGCGGGCTTTTCACTCGATGGCGCAGCGTGATGGGAGTCGGAATGCGCGTTATGGTTCTCGGCGGTGATGGGTTCTGCGGCTGGCCGACATCGTTGTACCTGTCAGATCGTGGTCACGAGGTCACCATCATCGACAACCTGAGCCGCCGGAAGATCGACGTCGAACTGGAAGTTGAGTCGCTGACGCCGATCCGTCCGGTGAGCGAGCGGATCCGCGTCTGGGAGGAGGTGTCCGGGCACCGGATCGGGTTCGTGAACCTGGATCTGGCGACGGAGTACGACCGGCTGGTCGCGGTGCTGGAGGAGATCCGTCCCGAGGCGATCGTGCATTTCGCCGAGCAGCGGGCAGCGCCGTACTCGATGCGGAACACCCACACCAAGCGGTACACGGTGGACAACAACGTGCGGGCCACGCACAACCTGCTGACCGCGCTGGTGGACACCGGCATCGATGCCTCGCTGGTGCACCTGGGCACGATGGGCGTCTACGGGTACGGGTGGTCGGGCAGCGCGCCGATCCCGGAGGGGTACCTGACGGTCAAGGTGCCCACCCCGGATGGTGAGATCGAGCGGGAGATCCTGCACCCGGCCAACCCGGGGTCGGTGTATCACATGACCAAGACCCTGGACCAGCTGATGTTCTCGTTCTACGCCAAGAACGACGGGCTGCGGATCACCGACCTGCACCAGGGCATCGTGTGGGGCACCCAGACCGAGCAGACCAGCAGGGACGAGCGGCTGATCAACCGGTTCGACTACGACGGTGACTACGGCACGGTGCTGAACCGGTTCCTCATGCAGGCAGCGATCGGGCACCCGCTGACTGTGCACGGTACCGGCGGGCAGACCCGCGCGTTCATCCACATCCGCGACACCGTCCGGTGCATCGAGATCGCGATCACCAACCCGCCGCAGGCCGGTGACAAGCCGCGCGTCCTCAACCAGATGACCGAGGTGCACCGGGTGCTGGACCTGGCCAAGATGGTGGCCGACGTGATGGGCGCGGACATCGCCTACCTGCCGAACCCGCGCCGTGAGGCCGAGGAGAACGACCTCAACGTGCGCAACGACCAGTTCCTCGCCCTGGGCCTGAAGCCGACCACGCTGTCGGAAGGGCTGCTGGCGGAGGGCCGGGAGATCGCCGCCCGCTACCGCGGCCGGGCGGACCCGAGCAAGATCGTCTGCCGTTCCGTCTGGCGGGCCGGCATGGAGACCTCGGACGACCTGGTGACCGAACTGCCCGCGCAGGCGTAACCAGCGGCAGGCGGCCGCGGCACGGGACACCGTGCCGCGGCCGCCGCCATGTCCAGCCAGTGCAAGTGCCCGGCCCGTGCGGTAACCGGGCCCGGGTCCGCGGAAGCGGAACACCGGGCCCGGATCGGCGAGCGCGAAACTACCGGTTGGCGCCGGAGGGCGCGAAGGTCATCAACTGACCGTCTTTGCCGGGGATGTAGATGGTGCCCTGCGAGACGGCGGGGGAGGCCCAGATGCCCGCGGTGTCGGCCTCGTGGGTCCACAGCGTGTTCCCGTTGGCCAGGTTGAGCGCGTATACCACGCCGCTGATGCTCGCGGTGATCAGCACCTGCTGGCCCGGTGGGCCGATGACCGCGGGGGAGGCGTAGAAGGCGCGATTCGGTATGACGTGCCAGACCTGTGCGCCGGTAGTGGCATCGAGCGCGTAGACGCCGGCGTCCGAGCCGAGGTAGAGCGTGTTGCCGACCAGCGAGGAACCACACACGTCACCCGCCGTGCCCACGGCCAGCGCGTGCTGCCAGATCAGGGCGCCGGTGGTCAGGTCGAAGGCATACGTGATCTTGTCCTTGCCGGTGACGTAGGCGACGCCGTCGGCGAATCCGTTCACGCCCGGCGCGGAGATGGTCGGGGAGGCGCCGACGTCGTCGTCAGCGGTGGTGTTGTTGGTCCGGTAGGTCCACAGCATCGCCCCGGTGGTCGCGTTCAGTTCGTAGACCGAATTGTCGGGGTCATCGCTGCCGAAGACCACCACCGGGGTGCCGTTGGCGTTCGTGCCGTAGGCGGGGGGTGACCAGGTGCCGGTCGGGGCGGTCGTAAAGCTGGCGAACGACCAGTCTTTGGTACAGGAACCGTGGGTGTTGCCAGGGCCGTAGATGGCCCATTCGGCGCCCGGTGTTCCCATCGGCGGGGAGCTGCCCATATACATCACCGGCCCGGAGCCATCGGGGTCTTCGACGACCACGGGGGACCCCTCGGTGAACAGGTGGGTGGCGTATGAGCAGCGCAGCTTGCCATTCGCGGCGTTGACCGCATAGATGATGCCGTCGTCCGAGGCGAAGTAGACGACGCCGTTGAGCACCGCGGGCGAGGCGTTGATGATGTGTTTCACCGGGAAGGTCCACAGTGGCGCGCCGCCGGACGCCGGGAAGGCGTAGAAGTTGCTGGAGCCGCCCACGAACACCACGGGCTCGCCGCCGAGGGCCTTGAGGCTCACCACGGCCGGAGAACTGTAGGCCCTGGTGCCGACCGAGGCCGACCAGCCAGCGGTCAGCGTGCTGGCGTTCGTGGTGTTGATCCCGGTCTCCGGCGAGACGCCCGTGTGGGCCAGGCTGCCACGGAACATCGGCCAGTTCGCGAACCCGGTGGCCTGCCGCCGGGCGCTGGTGCGGCCGACCGGCCGGGCCGTCCCGCGGTGCGCGGCGGGGGCCCTACGGATGGCCGCCCCGGCGGTGCCTGCCATGGCGGTGCCTGCCATGGCGCACAGCCCAGCCAGCGCGGCACATGCCGCGACCCTGAAAATGGCATGCCTAAATAGAGTCGATGTCTCCATACACAAGCTCCCCTGCGCTATACGACAAAATCGCTAGGTTTTGTATATGTGGTCGTTCTGCTACATATACCGGTCACCCCATGCGGGCGGAATTGTACCAAGTCTTTGCCCGGGCTTTCCTGCATTCGGTGCCTCATACCGTAATTCGCGCGTATCAGGGTGGCTCAGCCGCCGGAGGGTGCGAAGGTCAATAGTTGGCCGTCCTTGCGGGTGATGTAGATGGTGCCCTGCGAGACGGCGGGGGAGGACCAGTAGCCCGTCTTGCTGGGCCGCTGCGTCCAGAGCGTCGCCCCGGTGACCGGGTTCAGCGCGTAGAGATGGCCGGTGAGGTTCCCGGTGATCAGCACCTGCTGACCGGCCGGGCCGCTGATCGCCGGGGAGGCGTAGATCCCCGACATGGGCAGCACGTGCCAGACCTGTGCGCCGGTGGTGGCGTTGAGCGCGTAGACGCCGGTGTCGGAGTCGACGTAGACCGTATTGCCGGCCAGTGCGGAGCCCGCGACGTCACCGGCCTTGCCGATGGCCAGAGCGTGCTGCCAGATCACCTTGCCGCTGGTCAGGTTGAGGGCATAGGTGACCTTGTCCTTGCCGGTGACGTAGACGACGCCGCCGGCGAAGCCGTTCACGCCCGGCGCGGAGATGGTCGGGGACGCGCCTACGTCGTCGTCAGCGGTGGTCTTGTTGGTCCGGTAGGTCCAGATCTTCGCGCCGGTGTCCGCGTTCAGCGCGTAGACCGAGTTGTCGACGTTCTCGCTGCCGAAGACCAGCACCGGAGTGCCGTTGGCGTTCGTGCCGTAGGCGGGCGGTGACCAACTGCCGCCGGGATGAATCGTCCACCCGGTGAACGCCCAGTCCTTGGTGCAGGAACCGTGGGTGTTGCCGGGGCCGTAGATAGCGAATTCAGAGCCCTGGGCAGGCAGCGGCGGGGAGCTGCCCTCATAAATCACCGGCCCGGACCCGTCGGGGTCTTCGACGACCACGGGGGACCCCTCGGTGAACTGACCGCTGGCGTATGAGCACCGCAGTTCGCCGTTCGCGGCGTTGACCGCGTAAATGGTGCCCTCGTCCGAGGAGAAGTAGACCACGCCGTTGAGCACCGCGGGCGAGGCGTTGATCCTCTTGCTCACCGGGAAGCTCCACAGCGGCGTGCCATTGGACGCCAGGTAGGCGTTGAAGCTGCTGGAGCCGCCGACGAAGACCACCGGCTCGCCGAGGGACTTTAGGTCCACCACGGCCGGGGAACTGTAGCTGACGGTGCCGACCGTGGCCGTCCAGCCGGCGGTGAGCGTGCTGGCGTTCGCGGTGCCGATCGCGGTCTCGGGCGAGACACCCGAGTGGGTCAGGTTGCCGCGGAACATCGGCCAGTTAGCGAACCCGGCCGCCCGGTGCTGGGGTCCGCGCGCCGCTAACAAGTGCACGGCCCCCCGGTACGCGGCGGGAGCCACCCTGCTGGCCGCGCCGGCGCCGCCCGCCAAGGCGAACATGCCTGCCAAGGCTGCGTTCGCCGCGACCATTACGAAGGCATGCCTAAATAGAGTTGACGTCCCCATAAAAAGCTCCCCCAGGTCGTGGCGCTAAGACCGCTACGGCGTGCATGCGGCCTTTTCACGCCATACTTTGGTCACCCCATTCCGGGATGAATCGTACCAAGATATTTACACAAAATCATCACTCTCCTGACGACAGCGTTACCGTAGGGGTGTGCGTGCGTGGATTGTGGACCGGCCCGGTCCCATGGCGTCCGGGCCCCTGCGACTGGTGGAGCGGCCGGTGCCCGAGCCCGGCCCTGGCGAACTGCTGGTCCGGGTGATCTGCTGCGGGGTCTGCCGGACCGACCTGCACCTGGCCGAGGGGGACCTGGCGCCCCGGGCGCCCGGCGTCACCCCCGGGCACGAGGTGGTCGGGGAGGTCGCCGCCACCGGGCCAGGAGCGGCCAGGTTCCGGCCCGGCGACCGGGTCGGCGTCGCCTGGCTGGCCGGCACCGACGGCACCTGCCGGTACTGCCGCCGGGGCGCGGAGAACCTCTGCCCGGCCTCGACGTACACCGGGTGGGACCGGCAGGGTGGTTATGCCGAGTACCTGACCGTGGCGGACGCGTTCGCGCACCCGCTGCCGGGCGGGTTCAGCGACGCCGAGCTTGCCCCGCTGCTGTGCGCGGGGATCATCGGCTACCGGGCGCTGCGCCGGGCGCAGGTGCCGCCCGGCGGCACCCTGGGCATCTGGGGCTTCGGCGGCTCCGCGCACCTCGCCGCGCAGATCGCGATGGGCCAGGGTGCCGAGGTGCACGTGTTCACCAGGGCCCCGGCCGCCCGAGACCTGGCGCTGAGCCTCGGTGCCGCGTCCGCGCAGGACTCCTTCGACCCGGCCCCGGTGCCGCTCGACTCGGCGATCATCTTCGCCCCGGTCGGCGACCTGGTGCCCGCCGCCCTGGCCGCCCTCGACCGGGGCGGCACCTGTGCCATCGCGGGCATCTACCTGACCGATATCCCGCCGCTCAACTACGACAAGCACCTGTTCCAGGAGCGGAATCTGTGCAGCGTCACGGCCAACACCCGTGGCGACGCCGCCGAGTTCCTCACCCTGGCAGAGCGGCTCGCGATCCAGGTCACCACTACTCCCTACCCCTTCGACCAGGCCGACCGGGCGCTGGCTGACCTGGCCGGAGACCGGATCCACGGGGCGGGCGTATTGATACTGGGTGAGAACGGGACAGGCGGGTAGCCGGGCCGCGGCGCTGCGGCGGGACAACAGGTGCATAGTCTGAGCCGGTGACCGATCATCTTGCCGCCGCCACCGCCCTGCTGTCCCGCTCCCCGCTCATCGACGGCCACAACGATCTCCCCTGGCAGCTTCGCGAGCTGGCCGGTGCCGACGCCGCGCGGACCGACATCGCCGCGCCGCTCAGCTTCACCAACACCGACCTGCCGAGGCTGGCGCAGGGCAGGCTGGGCGCGCAGTTCTGGTCGGTATTCGTGCCCGTGACGCTGGCCGGGGAGGCCGCCGTCGCCACCACGCTGGAACAGATCGACTTCGTCCGCGGCATGGTCCGCCGTTACCCGGACGCGCTGGAACTCGCGCTCACCGCGGCCGATGTGGAGCGGATCTGCGCGAGCGGCAAGGTGGCCTCGCTGCTCGGCGCCGAGGGAGGCCACTCGATCGCCTCCTCGCTCGGCGTGCTGCGCATGTTCTACCAGCTCGGGGTGCGGTACATGACGCTCACCCACAACCGCAACACCGGGTGGGCCGACTCGGCCACCGACCAGCCCGACGTGGGCGGGCTCAGCGACTTCGGCCGCGACGTGGTCACCGAGATGCAGCGGATCGGCATGCTGGTGGACCTGTCCCACGTAGCGCCGGCCACCATGGCCGACGCCCTTGGCACCGCGCGGGCGCCGGTGATCTTCTCCCACTCCAGCGCTCTTGCGCTGTGCGACCACCCGCGGAACGTCCCGGACGAGATCCTGGCCAGGCTGCCCGCCAACAACGGCGTATGCATGGTCACGTTCGTGCCGCAGTTCGTCTCCCAGGAATGCCGGGACTGGGACCGCGGAGTGCAGGCCGAGATGGAGCGGCGCGGCATGGACCGCGAGGACTTCCAGGGGTACAAGGCGCTCCGCGCGGAGCTTGCGGTGGCCAGCCCGCCGCCCCGGGCGACGATCGCCCAGGTGGCCGATCACATCGAGCATGTGCGCGAGGCCGCGGGCGTGGACCACATCGGCATCGGCAGCGACTTCGACGGCACCGCTGACCTGCCCGAGGGCCTCGGCGACGTGTCCTGCTACCCGGCGCTGTTCGCGGAGCTACTGGACCGTGGCTGGAGCGAGGACGACTGCGCGCGGCTGGCCGGCCGCAACGTCCTGCGGGTGATGCGCGAAGCCGAGGCGTTCTCCCGCTCTAGCTGAAGTGCGTCCTTGGCCGTTCCTGTAGCTCGCCGTCCAGGTAGATGTCCACCTTCTCGTTGTAGAAGCAGGCCAGCCCGGCGACCTTCTGGCTCTCCGGCAGCGGCGTGCGGTAGATCCACACGATGTCGGTGTGCACCGCCTGCCCGGTGTCCACCGACCAGTAGGCGGCCGTGCCCTTGTACGGGCAGTGGGTCTGCGTGTCCGACGGCCGCAGCAGGTCCATCCGCAGGTCGGTGAGCGGCAGGTAGTACCGCGGCGGCAGGCCGGTCTCGAACAGAATCCGCGGCTGGCGGGAGTCGGCGACGGTCATCCCGTCCATCTCGACCCGGACGTGCCGGGCGCTGGCCAGGATGTCCACCCGGCTGTACGGGTCGCGCGGGTGGGTGTAGACGGGCTCGTCCTCCTCGAACCACTCGCTCATCGAGGCCCAGTCCAGCCGCACCAGGTCGCGCAGGGCCTCGATCGGCGAATCCGGGTAGCGCAGCGCGGCGCCGTCGGCGGCGCCCCGGCCACCTTGATGTGGTAGATCTGCCCCTCCCCGCGGCTGGGTGAGTGCTCGGTCTCGCCGGCCGGCACGAGTTCGGCGCGCACGTCGCCGGCCGGGATGTAGTACGTGGGGTAGTAGGGCCACTCCCAGACCAGGACCGGGGTCTTGGTGTCGGCGACGAGTTCCCCGTCCAGGTAGGCGCGCACCCGCTTGGGGCCCTGCTCGACCCGGATCCCACGTGTCTTCTCGGCCATGGGTTCCTCTCCGTCCCGGCTGGGTGCCGCCCCGGCCGGGCAGACACAGTAGCGTCAATCTATGCGACTTGGTGTCCTGGACGTTGGCTCCAATACCGTGCACTTTCTGGTAGTTGACGCCCATCGGGGCGGGCGGCCGCTGCCGGTGTTCTCCCACAAGTCAGAGCTGCACCTGGGGGATCACCTGGAGGAGGGGAACCGGCTTTCGGCCAGCGTCACCCGGCAACTGCGGGCGTTCATCGATGAGGCGCTGCAGATCGCCGAGGACAAGGGCGTGGAGGAGTTGCTCGCCTTCGCCACCTCGGCGGTACGGGACGCCGACAACGGAGACGAGGTGCTGGCCTCGGTACGGGAGGACACCGGGGTCGCGATCAGGGTGCTGCCGGGTGAGGAGGAGGCCAGGCTCACCTTCCTGGCCTGCCGGCGCTGGTTCGGCTGGTCCTCGGGGCGGGTGCTCATGCTGGACATCGGCGGGGGATCCCTGGAGATCGCGGCCGGCCTGGACGAAGAGCCCGACGTGGCGATCTCGCTGCCGCTCGGCGCGGCCCGGCTCACCAGGGACTGGCTCACCGGGAACCCGCCCGCCCCGGAGCAGGTGCGCCGGTTGCGCAAACACGTGCGCACCGAGATCGCGCGGCGGGCCGCGGACGTGGCCAGGGCCGGTACGCCCGACCGCGCGGTGGCCACGTCCAAGACG
Organism: uncultured Actinomycetes bacterium; assembly: GCA_963795785.1. Lineage (GTDB taxonomy): Bacteria > Actinomycetota > Actinomycetes > Streptosporangiales > Streptosporangiaceae > DASXKD01. Next base: position 27,980 of record CAWCKG010000031.1, on the reverse strand, counting down.
TTCCGGCAGCTCGCCAGGATCGCCGGCGCGGCGCCCTCGGAGGAGGGGCCGTACGTGCGGCGCACCGTCACCCACGCGGACGTGACCGATGCGGCGAAGCGCCTGCCGGCCATGACCGCCGATCAGCGGGCCGCGTTGCCCGGGGTGTCCCTGGTACGGGCTCCCCAGCTCGCGGCCGGCGCCCTCGTGGCCGATGCGGCGATGGACCTGCTCGGGCTGGCGGAACTGGAGATCTGCCCCTGGGCGCTGCGCGAGGGCGTCCTGCTGCGCAGGATCGACACGCTGGCTACCTGACGCGCGCGGACCTCGGCCTCCGGCCCACGGCGGAGATCGGGGGAAGTGGAAAGCCGGTGTCCGGGCAGAAAGCAGCCCGGCTGACCGGCTGCGGCCAGTCCGCCGGGCTGTAGCCGGTCGCTACTCGGGCTTGTTGTCTGGGCCGGCGCCGCCCGCGTGGGCGCCGCCGCCTGTTGACGTGGAGCCGCCGCCTGTTGACGTGGATCGGGGGGCGGCGGGCTTGGCGGTGGGCGAGTCGGCCGCCGTGGTGCCGGTGCGGCCGGGGAGTTCCTCGGGGGCGTCGGCGGTGCGCTGGGTGCGTGCCGGGGTGGTGCGTGCCGGGGCGGGCCGGGCCGGCTCCGGCGCCGTCTCCCGGCCGCCGCGGCCGGGGAGCTGGGCGCCCGGGGCGTGGCGGCCGCCTTCGGATGCGCTGCGGGATGCCGGGGCCGCCTGGCCGGGTGCGGCGCCGGCCGCGACCGACGTGGCGACGGACTTGGCGACCTCTTCCTCCAGGGAGCCACGGGCGGTCTCGCTGGCCACCAGGTTGGTGACCACGTCGCGGATCTCGGTGAGCCGCCGCATCGTCTCGCTGTGCCGGGAGGTCAGCAGGTTGAGACGGCGCTCGGCGCCGTCATGGATGGCGGTGGCCCGCATGGTCGCCTCGTCGAGCATCTGCTTGGCCTGGGCCTTGGCAGTGGCGAGCGTGGTCTCCGCTTCCTTGGAGGCCTCGCCGACGGACCGCTCGCTCTCGATGCGGGCCGCGTTGCGCAGCTTCTCCGCCTCGGCACGGGCGGTCGCTATGGCGTTCTCTGCCTGCTCCTGCGCCGCGGTCAGCATCCGTTCGGTCTGCTCGCGGGACTCGGTGCGGTGCCGTTCCGTTTCCTTCTTGGCCTCGTCGCGCTGCTTGTTGATCTCGTCCAGGGCGCGGTTCCGCTGCGCCTTGGCCTCGTCATCGGCGAGCTTGAGGATCTGGCCGACCCGCTCGCTGATCTCCTCGTGGGCGGGCTTGTTGCTCAGGTCCTGCCGGGCCGCGGACAGCTCAAGCCGCACCCGTTCGGAGTCGTCGAGGGAACGCGAGAGCCGCTCTTCCAGTTCGCGTATCTGGCTTCGGGTGCGGGCGACGTATTCGTCCACCTGGCGGCGGCTGTAGCCGCGCATCTGGACTTCGAAGGCGTCTTCCTGTCCCAGGTCTGGTATCAGGTCTGCATCGTTAGTCATCGTGGCACCCGAGAGGTGAGCCAGGCCGTCCCGGTGCGCTCCGCGGCGGGCACGGACGGGGCCGCCTGGGGGGCGGTCGTCAACGAAGCCGCCCTGGTGGGCGGATGGTACGGGCCGCCGCAAGCCTGGTCAGGCCGGGCGGGTCACGCGGGGAAAGCGGGGTCCTCCCACAAACGGGGGAGTGGGCACGACTCTTGTCCCGGCTACGCGCGTGCGCAACCGAAACGAACGATTATCCCGGTTTACCCGAATCGCAGAGCGTAACCGGGCGGGTGGGGTCAGTTACTTACAGTCCAGCCTAACATCGAGGCCGCGATGCCCGGGCCCCGGGCTGGGCGAAACGTGCCGTGCGCGGCAGGCGGTGCGCCGGTGCATGACGGTATGGATGGGCAAGATGTGCCTATACCGGTTGCTGAGACACGGCGCAGTCACCTTGCTGGAATTGTTATCGGGGGCATGGGTAAAATCACCCGAAGATGGTCCAGGAATGATCCTTGTGGGTCATGCGGGGGGACGGGCCGCGTCGTAGCCTTAGTTGCTAAGAGGTTCCGCGGATCCGCTCAGCAACGGAGGTGGGCGCGGTGGGAGAGCGTCTCGATCTACGTGTCCACGACAGCGTGGCGCTTGACGAGATCGAACTCTACGCTGAAGTCCTCAGCGCCGTAGCAGTCAGCGATCACCCGCTCACCCTGGAAGAACTCGACGAGGTTCTCGGGATCCGCGAGGTCGCTTGAGCCTGACTCCCGGCGTGGTGGTTCGGTTCGGTTCGTAGTTGGCGCTGGTGACTCGCTTTGGGTGCTCACGGCTGGCCAGCGGCATGCTGGTACATGACGTCGGTGCCGGCGTGCGCAAAACCAAGTGAGGCATATAGCCGGATAGCCGCGGTGTTTTCGCCGTCCACGTAGAGCATCACCGAGGGAATTTCGCGCCCGCGCAAATAATGCAGCCCGGCCAGGGTCAGCGCCCGGCCTAGTCCGGTGCCCTGCTCCGCGGGATGCACGCCGACCACGTACACCTCACCCGTCGGTTCACCCACGTCGGCCGGCTCGTCTGCCCCTGCTGGCTCGCCCGCGCCGGTCGGCGCGTGGATCTTGGTCCAGTGGAAGCCGGCCAGGCGGCCGGCCCGGACGGCGAGAAGAAGCCGGCCGGATCGAACCACGGCTGCGCCTCCCGGTGCTCCAGCTCATCCCGGGTCCAGCCGCCCTGCTCGGGGTGGTCGGCGAAGGCCGCCGCGTTCACCGCCAGCCACTCGTCCTCGTCCCGGCCGGGCACGAAGTTGCGCAGCGTGATCCCGTCGGGCAGCCGTGGCTCTGGCAATGGCTCGGCGAGCGAGCGCCGCATCTGCAACAGGGATCGCACCCGGGTGAACCCGGCCGCGGCGGCGAGCGCGGCCGCCGCGGGCAGATCCCCGTGCGCCCAGATCCGCACCGGCAGCGGGCCCGCCGCGGCCACCGCGGCCCGGGCCAGGGCAAGGCCGAGCCCGCGCCGTCGTTGCGCCGGGTGGATGACCAGTTCCCCGCTGCGCTGCCCGGCCGGATCCGGGGCGCCGAGGTGGGAGTAGCCAGCCAGGGTTTCGCCGCGGCGCAGCAGCAGGTCCCTGGCGGCGTGGTCGCCGCCGTACTCCAGATGCAGGCGGACCTGCTCGGACAGCGGGCCTACGCCGTCGGCTGCGGCCGCCGCGTCGGCGAGGCCGAGGACCTGGCCGGCCTCGGCGGCGCTGAGCTGCTCCAGGGTGGTGATGGCGGCGTGGTCGGCGTCCGTCTCGTGCAGGGCTCAGCCCTCGCGCGAGCTGCCGGGCACCCGGACGCGGCCGGTGGCGTGGTTCGCGGCCGTGGCATGGCTCGTGGCGGCGAGTTCGCCATCGGCGTCCGGCTGCTGAGCCGCCGCGTCGTTGTCCCGCACCGGACCCCGGCGGCCGTCCTCACCGGCCTTGAGCGGCACGAAGCGGTAACCCACATTGCGTACGGTACCGATCAGCGCCTCATGCTCGGAGCCCAGCTTGGCCCGCAGCCGCCGCACATGCACGTCCACCGTGCGGGTCCCGCCGAAGTAGTCGTAACCCCATACCTCCTGCAGCAGGTGCGCCCGGGTGAATACCCGGCCAGGGTGCTGGGCGAGGAACTTCAGCAGCTCGAATTCCTTGAAGGTCAGGTCGAGCACCCGGGCGCGCAGCCGGGCGGTGTAGGTCGCTTCGTCGATGGACAGCTCACCCGAGCGGATCTCGTCTGGTGCCGCGGGCACCGTGCTCGCCTGCCGCCCGATGGCCAGGCGCAGGCGTGCTTCGAGCTCGGCGGGCCCTGCCGTGGCGAGCATGACGTCGTCGGTGCCCCACTCGGCAGTGACCGCGGCCAGGCCTCCCTCCGTCAGCACGGCCAGGACGGGGGCCTGCGGCGCGGTACGCCGCAGTAGCTGGCAGAGTTGCCTGGCGGAGATCAGGTCCAGGCGCGCGTCGACCAGGATCGCGTCGGCCGCCACCGCGTCCTCGAATGCGATCATGTCGGCGGGGCCGGTCCGCACGGTGTGCAAAAGCAGGCCGAGCGCGGGCATGATCTCTACAGGCGGCTCGGCAGCATTGGTGAGCAGGAACAGCTCGCTCATCCTGCTGCCACCTCCGCCTTACCGTGCGTGGAGTCATCCTCCACCATGGATCTGCCGAAGGGCCCGAGGCAGCATCGCCCGGATCCGATATGAGCGAGGATAGCCGACGTGCCAATGGTAACTGTGCGCTACTGGGCTGCGGCCAAGCATGCCGCGGGGGTGGCCGAGGAGACGCTCGACGCCAGCACGCTGGCCGAGGCGCTGGCCGAGGCGGTGGCACGGCGCCCGGCGGCCGAGGAGTTCCGCGCCGTGCTGGCCCGGTCCTCGTTCCTGGTGGACGGGGAACAAGCAGGCGCCCGCGGCGCCGAGGCGGTCATCCTGGCCGCGGGGGCCGTGATCGAGGTGCTGCCACCGTTCGCGGGGGGCTGACGCGGCCCGGCGCCGCCGCGGGCACGTTGCGGCGAGGCGCAGCAGCCTCCGGCAACCGGTGGGTAGTGTGGCACCGCCATGCGAAAGCTGCTGATCGGCGTCGCCGTCCTCGCCGTACTCCTGGTGACCGCTGACCGGATCTCGGTCGCCGTTGCGGAGAATCAGATCTCCGACCGGCTCACCAGCGCCTACGGGCTGCCGGACAAGCCGGGAGTGTCGATCGCCGGGTTTCCCTTCCTCACCCAGGTCGCGGCCGGCGACTACCGGCAGATCGACGTCTCTGCCAGCCAGGTGCCCGCCGACGGTGTCACGCTGCACAACCTGAACGTCCGGCTGAGCGGTGTGCACGCCACGGTCGGCCAGGTACTGGGCAACGGGTCGTCGATGGTGACCGCCGAGCGCGCGGCAGGCTCGGCGATGGTCGGGTTCGGCACCGTGGACCGGCGGCTGCCCGGCGGGTTCCGGCTCCACCGGGACGGGAAGAACCTCAGCGTGTCAGGCAGGCTGGCCTACCACGGCGCGCACATCCCGGTCTCTGCCACCGTCGCCCTCGGGGTGTCGGATTCCGGCATCAGGGTGTCGCCGGTCCGGGTCGACGTCCCTGGGATACCCGGCCTGCCCGTGTCCGCCTACTCCTCGCAGTTGCGCATCGTGGTCCCGCTGAGCACCCTGCCGCTGCACCTGCGCCTCACGTCGGTGCATGTCACCCCGGATGGGCTGCGGATCGCCGCGTCCGCCAGGCATGTACAGTTCGCCCGGGGCTAAGCCCGCTCGCCCGCATCGGCCCGGGGAGGGCCAGTGAAAGGCCGCCGTGAACCGTTCACGTCCCGCCTGCGTGGTATGGGTGTGGCGCGCAACGGAGCAGCCGGGAACTCTCAGCCGGCCCACAAGGTACGCGACGAAGAACTTGTGCGCGCACTGTACGCGGAGCACGCGGCAGCACTGCTGCGGTTCAGCTTGCGTATGACTGACGGCGACAGGCAAAGGGCGGAGGACATCGTGCAGGAGACCTTGCTGCGCGCCTGGCTCCACCCAGAGGCGATCGCGGAGCGGCCGGCCCGGCCGTGGCTGTTCGCGGTGGCACGTAACCTGGCAGTCGATGCGCACAGGGCAAGAAAAGCACGCCCGATGGAAGTCGGCGAGGGCGCTCTCAACCTCGTCCCCGTCCCCGATGAGGCCGATCGCGTGCTCGAATCATGGGCGGTCGCGGACGCGCTGGCAGCGCTGCGTCCCGACCATAGGCAGGTCCTGCTCGAGACGTACTACCGGGGCAGATCGGTGGCCGAAGCGGCCATCGTGCTCGGCGTTCCCGCGGGAACGGTCAAGTCCCGCGCGTTCTACGCGCTCCGCGCGCTCAAACTGGCCTTGGAAGAACGGGGGCTAGCACCGTGACCGGCATGGCTGGATGCCGCGAGATCAAGCAGGCGCTCGGCGTCTATGTACTTGGTGCCATCGATCCCGCCGAGCGGGCCCTGGTGGACGAGCACCTCTCGTCCTGCCAGGAGTGCCGCGAGGAACTGGCGAGCCTGGCCGGGCTTCCGGCCATGCTGCGCAAGGTCCCGATCGTCGAGGCCGAGCGCCTCGCAGCAGCGGAGCAGGACCCCGAACTCGCCGGCGTGCCCTCCGCGGAATTGCTCACTTCGCTGATCGCCCGCACCGCCAACGTGCGGCGGATGCACCGGTGGCGCACCGTGGCCGCGGCCGCCGCCGTGGCGATAGTGGCCCTCGGCGGCGGCGCCTTCGTGGCCAACGCGCTACAGCCCTCCGGTGCCCCGGCGCAGAGCGGGCACGCTCACGTGGCCTGGAGTCAGACCAGCGGCAGCGGCCCGGTGGCCGGCGCCGCACCTCACGGTGCGCTACCGGCATCAGTCCTGGGGCACACTGATGGAAGTGAACGTCACCGGCGTGCAGCCGGGCAGCGTCTGCCAGCTCCAGGTCACCGACGCCACCGGCGGGAGGTCAATGGTCGGCAGCTGGAGGGTGTCGCAGGGGACCTCGTGGTACCCCGCCTCGACCTGGCTCGGCGAGAATGAACTGCAGAGCTTCCAGGTGACCATCGACGGCAAGGTCGTCGCGTCCGCGCCCGCGGACTGATTCCAACCCCGGGAATGCCATGCGGCCGCCTGGCGCTGTAGACAGGCGTGCTTTCGGGAGCGATCGTGGTGGCCGCCGTACTGGCGCTGGCCACCGCAGGCGGGCTCGCGCTGCGGCGCCGCGACGGGCGGCTTGCGGCCTCGCCGCGCTCAGGGGCGGGGCACCGGTCGCTGACCGGAGCCGATCTTGGCCAGCCACTCGGGTCGCGGGCCACCTTGGTGCAGTTCTCTTCGTCCTTCTGCGCGCCCTGCCGTGCGGCACGGCAACTGCTCGCCGACGTGGCCGCCCGCGATAACGGCGTCACCCATGTGGAGATCGACGTGGCCGACCGGCTGGACCTGGTCCGGCTGCTCGATGTCCGGCGGACCCCCACGGTGTTCGTGCTCGGCCCGCAGGGCCAGGTCGCCCGCCGGGCGAGCGGCCTGCCGCGCCGGGAGGACGTGGTGGCGGCGGTGGCCCTGGCCACCGGCGGGCCAGCGGCCGGGTCAGGGGAGTGACAGGCCGCATGCCCCCGCATAGCATCGGAGCCATGCTTGCCCCCGCGATTGCCAGCAGGCCAGCGAGCACGCCGCCGTGGCCGACGGGGTCGGTCATGCTCACGATCCGCCGTCAGGTGGACTACTGCCGGGTGGCGGCGGCCCTGTGTCGCCGGGGCCACGCCGGGATCCGCATTGCCTGACTAGCGGGCCTGGCCGCCGTCACGACCCCCGGCTCCGCTCTTTCGCTGCTGCCTTAGCGCGCCGGCTGGCCGGGCGCTTAAGGAGAAACCGAAATTCCCGGGAGTCGCGGCAGTACGGGAGAGAAGCGGAAAGGGTGGTGCGGCCATGAAGGTCGATCCAAGAGGGCAGCGGTTCGCCGCGGCGCTGTCGGCCCTGGTCCTCGTGCTGGTGCTGATCACCAGCAGCGCCTGGCTACTGGGCGCCCAGGCGGTCGTGTTCGGCATCGGCGCCGTGTTCGGCCTGAAGTACGCGCCCTACGGGCTTATCTTCCGCTGGCTGGTCCGCCCTCGGCTCGGCCCGCCCCGGGAGCTTGAGGACGAGGCGCCGCCACGGTTCTCCCAGTGGGTCGGCCTGGTCATCAGCGTCATCGGGGTGATCGGGTATGCCACGGGCCTGACCCTGCTTGGCATCGTCGCGGCCGCGCTCGCGCTCGCGGCGGCTTTCCTCAACGCGGCCTTCGGCCTGTGCCTGGGCTGCGAGATGTATGTGATGATCCGACGCTTCTGGCCGGCCAGCCACGACACGGGGCAGCCAGAGCATGACAAGGAGGTACCTGCATGAGCCGCTCCGATGTCCTGGTGGACGCCGACTGGGTGGAGGCCCACCTCGGTGACCCCGGCGTAGTGATCGTCGAGGTGGACGAGGACACCAGCGCTTACGACAAGGGCCACATCGCCAACGCGGTGAAGATCGACTGGAAGAAGGATCTCCAGGACCCGGTGCGGCGTGACTTCGTGGACAGGCACGGCTTCGAGGAACTGCTGTCGGCGCGCGGCATCTCCAACGACGACCTGGTGATTCTCTACGGCGGGAACAACAACTGGTTCGCCGCGTATGCGTACTGGTACTTCCGGCTGTACGGGCATGCCAACGTCAAGCTGCTCGACGGTGGCCGCAAGAAGTGGGAACTCGACTCGCGCGACCTGGTCACCGAGGTGCCCGAGCGGGCCAAGACCTCCTACCAGGCCAAGGACCAGAACACCTCGCTCCGCGCGTTCCGTGACGAGGTGATCGCCGCCATCGGCCAGCGCAACCTGGTGGACGTGCGCTCGCCCGACGAGTTCAGCGGCAAGCTCCTGGCGCCCGCGCACCTGCCGCAGGAGCAGGCCCAGCGGGCCGGGCACATCCCCACGGCCAAGAACGTGCCGTGGTCGAAGGCCGCCAACGACGACGGCACCTTCAAGTCAGACGATGACCTGCGCAAGCTCTACGGCGACGAGGCCGGCCTGGACTTCGGCAAGGACACCATCGCCTACTGCCGGATCGGCGAACGGTCCGCGCACACCTGGTTCGTCCTGCACGAGCTGCTCGGACAGGCCAACGTCAAGAACTACGACGGGTCCTGGACCGAGTATGGCTCCCTGGTCGGGGTGCCGATCGAGTTGGGTACAGGCCGGTGAGCGGGGAACCGCAAGGCTGTGGTGCGCCAGCGGGCGGGGTCGCGGTGACCGAGAACTCCTCAGGTGAGGCCATCATCGAGGGCGCGGTGACCGCCGGAGGTGCCCCGGTGCCTGTCGGGTATGCCCGGCTGCTTAACTCCGACGGCGAGTTCGTCGCCGAGGTCCCGTTGGGCGAGGACGGCGGATTCCGCTTCTTCGCCGCGCCGGGCAACTGGACCGTCCGGGTGCTCGCACCCGGCGGTGCCCGCGCCGAGGAGACGGTGACCGCCGACCGCGGCCACACCACGACCCTGGCGGTCAGCGTCGGGGCACCGGGGAGCTAAGCCGGCGGCGTCCGGGTGTTGCAGAACAATGCCGGAGGGGGCAGGGTGAAAGCACCCTGCCCCCTCCGGCGTATTCGGTCAACCGGTTCACAGACGCGCGGCGGCGACCTCGTTTCACAACTCGTCCCCTGCTCGTCGCATTCCCAGCCTTGTGTTGTTCAACTTCCCATAACCTGAGCCCCCTATCACTGGAGGAACGGGGCGAAAAACCCGTGCTGAGAAGTTCCGGTGACGATCAACAGGCGAGGCGCATCGTGTCCATGCAGGCGGGTCCCGGGGGCTACTGGGTCGGCCTGGCGAACGATGCGGCCCCGCCGGTGTTCGTCCTCATCACGGTGCTGGGACGGATGATCGCCGCGATCCCCCGGTACCGTGCGGAGTGACCGCCGTGCTTCGCGACGATGACGGCCGCGCCGCGCCGCGCCGCAGGCCCGCGGCTGCCGCGGTCCTCGCTGACCGGCTCGCCGCCGCGCTAGTGCATCACGAACCTGGCTGGCGGCTGCCCCGGCTCACCGCGCTGGCCAGGCGGTACAGCGTGAGCTCCGCGGAGATCGACGCGGCCATCGACGAACTGGCCGCACGGCACCTGGTGCGGCGGCTCCCCGACGGGCAGGTATACCGGGCCAGCCCGGCGGAGTACTGGGTGCCGCTGGAGGGCGTGTTCGGGCTGGTCTCCCGGGTCGACCCGATGGGCGGGCAACTCGCGTGCACGAGCCGGCACACGACCGTGCGCCGGCCGCCCGAGGACATCGGTCGCTCGCTCGGCGTCGCCCCCGGCGAGCCGGTGCTGTCCGTCCGGTGCGTGTGGACGGTTGGCGGAGAGCCCGGCGCGCTTGCCGCCAGCTACCTGCCCGAGCGGGTCGCCGCCGAGCTGGGCATGATCCCGGCCGGGAAGCCAGGCGAGGAAGAGGTCGCGGTCGGCCCGCAGGAACTGAGCGGGGTGCCGTCGCCGCTGTCGTTCCCGCTTCCCTGGGGCTCCGCGGGCGCGGAGAGCCCGCGCCCGGGAGCCGTGCAGATCGAGATGGGCCTGCCGCCCCCCTCCGCGGCGCGGACCCTGCGGTTGTCGGCGGGTGAACCGGTAGCCACGGTGACGGTGAGCTTCGTCATGCCGGTCACTGGTGCCCCGGTGGCGCTGACCATGGCGATGCTGCGCCCGGAACTGTTCCGCATCGTCGTCGAGGCCGCCCCGCAGCATCCGGCCGGCGAAGGCGGCGGCTCTTTGGCAAGTGCCTGGACACACACCGCGGACGGCTGGGAACCTTAACCCGAAATGCCTTCCGCCGTTCCTCTCGCCCCGGAGCGCTCCCCGCGGCGGGCGCGCTACCTCGTCCCGCTCGGCACGCCTCGCCGCGGCGAACTGCTCGCTGCGGTCGCCGTCGCGGCCGTGGTGGCGGGCGTCTTATTCGCGCCGCTGACGCTCATCCTGGCCGCGGCATTCGACGCGGTGAGCAAGGCCACCAGGTGGCGCCCGCTGTGGCTGACCGTCCCGGCGGCCTGCGGTGTCATCTGGGCACTCGCGATCGGCCCCGGCGAGGCAGCGGCGGGCCTGCGCCGTGGCCCGGCCGCCGCGGTGAGCGTGATGGCCGCAGGCCCCGCCGCGGTGAGCCGGCTGCCCGCAGCGATCGCACACGGGTTACCCGGTCAGTTCCCGTTGGCGCTGATCCTGGCCGCGGGCGCGGCCACCGTGGCGTGGTGGGTGCGGTGGCTGCACACCGACGAGTGGGACCTGCCCGCGGCCCGCGCCCGGCCTGGTCAGCCTCTGGCACCGCAGGCAGGCCACTGCCGCGCTGCGGGCCGGGCGCATGCTCACCAGGGACGGGGCGCGCCTCGGCGTCGAGGCGGCCACCGGGCGGGCGGCCGTGCTGTGCTGGCGTGATGCTGGCGGCGGCGTGCTTGTGGCCGGCGCGGCGGCCCCGGCGGTGCTGGCATCGGGCCTGCAAATCGCCCGCGCGGCCATCCTCCGGCGCAAACCGGTGATCGTGGTGGACCTCACCGGGGACCGTGACCTGCCGGGCATGCTCGCCGCCCTCTGCGGGGCGGCGCGAGCCCCGTTGCACGTGTTCGGGGGGCCGGGCGGGCCACGGTATGAGCCCCGGGTGCCGACCAGCGCGGAGCAGCAGGCCGCCTTGGCGGCCGTGCCGTGGGGACCGCGGGGCAGCAGCCCGGGAACCGGCACCGGCGCCAGCCTGGCCGACGTGGTGCGGCAGCGCGGCGTGGCGCTGTTCGCGCTGGGCGGCCCCGGGTACGGGCCCGCGGCAAGGGTGATTGCCGGGCTGGTTGCCGCGGACCTCGCCGGCCTGTTCGTGAGCCTGTACCGCGGCGGGATCGCACCCGACGGCCTGTGCTGGCTCACCGAATGCGACGGAGTGGATCCGTCAGCCGTGGCCGGGCTCATCGCTGCTGGCAGCCCCACCGGCCTGGCGCCGGTGCTGGCCACGGCCGTGCCGGAGCCGGCGGCCCGGATCGCCGGCCAGGTCAGCGCCGCCGTCTTCCACCGGCTGGCGGACCCACGGCTGGCCGCGGAACTTGCCCCGCTGACCGGTACCACGATCGTGCCCCTCAGCCAGGTCCTGGCCCAGCCTGGGACCGGAACCGAGGACGGCATGTCCGCCGCGGCCGCGGCCAGCCACGCGGTTCCGTTAGGCACCATGGAAGTTCCCGTGGTGCAGGCGGCCACCCTGTGCGCCTTGCGCAGCGGTGACTTCGTGCTTGTCACCGGCATGACCGCGGCGCGCGCGGGCGGTGCCGCGGTGACCGTGCGGGCGCCGTGCCGCAGCGTCAGCGGGCCGCTGCCGGCGCGGCCGGAACCGTCAGCCGGCCTTCCCGCCCCCTGGGAGCGGCCGTGACGACCGCGGCGATCCAGCCCGGCCAGGTCAGCCTGGGCTGGCAGCATGAGTTGCTGCACGCGGACCCGGGCCTGCCGCCGCGGCGGCCGGTGCCCCCGGACCCTGAGCGGCTCAACCCGGGCTGGCTGGCCGCGCAGCGGCGGGAGGAAACCCTGATCAGCCGCCCGGCCAGGCAGGCCGCCGCCTGCGGTGTACTGCTGGCCGGCGTGGCGGTCCTGCTCGGCTGGGCAGGCTGGCTGAATCCGCTGCTCACCGGTCTTGGCGTGGTGACGTTCGTGGGCCTGGCCGCGGCGGGCACGGTCAGCGCCTGGCGCGGGCGGCAGGGGCTGAAGGCCGCCATCGCGGCGGAGACCCGCCGCGTCGCCGCCGCTCGCGCGGCGCAGGAGCGGGACCTGTTCGCGGCTCAGGAGGAACACGCCCGCCGGTTCCGGGCCTGGCAGAGCCGCCAGCGCGCATTCCGCGGCCAGGCGCTGTGGTATCCCGTGGTGCTGCCGGAACAGACCGACCGGGTCGACCTGGTCGGGGGCACCATGGCCGGGTGGTCGGCGCTGCTGACCAGCGTCGGCGTGCCCCGGCTGGCCGGCGGGGACGCGATCACGGTTCTCGACCTGTCCGAGGGCGCGGTGGCCAGGGACCTGGTCGCGCTGGCCGGACCGCTCGGCGTCGGCCCGCTCGTCTGGGTGCTGCCCGGCGACCTGCCCAGGTTCGATCTCGGGGTGGGCCTGCCCGCCACGGCCATGGCGGACATCCTGACCGCCTGCGCGTCGGCCGACCGGGCCGCGGCGGGCGGCCACGACCCGGCACCCGATCACGCGCTGCTCGCCCGGCTGCTCGAGGTGCTCGGAGACGGCGCGCAGATCTGCCAGGTGACCGCGGCCCTGCGGGCGCTGGCGCAGGTGGGGGACCCGCGAGAGGACGTCCGCCGGGGGCGGCTCACCGCGGTCCAGCTTGACCGCATCACCGGGCTGTTCGGCCGCGGCGCGGCGGACCGGGTGGTCATCGAGCGGGCCTGGGCACTGGAGGCGCGGCTGCGGGTGCTTGAGCGTCTCGGCAGCGATCCGGCGCCGGTGCCGCGGAGCAGGCTACGGGTGGTGTCCGCGGATCCCGGCGGCGGCGCGTTCGGCAACGGCGTGCTGGCGGCCTACGTCACGGTCGCCCTCACCCACCTGCTCCGCCAGGCCCGTCCCGGGCGGCCGTGGCGGCACACGGTCTGCGTGGCCGGGGCCCAGGTGCTCCCCGGGGAGCTGATCGACCGGCTCGCGGGCGCGTGCGAGGCCACCAGGACCGGGCTGGTCGTGGCCTACCGGTCGATTCCGCCGCACGTCGCGCAGCGGCTCGGCCGCGGGAACGCGGCGCTGGCCGTGATGCGCCTCGGCAACGCCGAGGACGCCAAGGCGGCCAGCGAGCAGATCGGCGCGCAGCACCGTTTCGTGCTGAGCCAGCTCACCGACACCGTGGGCGCCTCCGTCAGCGACACCGCCGGGGACTCCTACACCTCCACGGTGGGCACGGCACAGTCGGTCTCCGTGGCACGGTCGACCAGCCAGACCTCGGGGAGCAGCCGGGGCCGCGGCCGCGCCCGCCCGGGCGGCGCGCCGCTGGCTCCCCGGTCCGGTTCTGACAGCACCGAGGCCAGCGAGTCACGCGGCACCAGCGACACGGACTCGCTTACCGACGGGATCAACACCAGCACGTCCTGGGGGGTCACCACGTCGCGGGCCATCGGGCTCAACGAGTCGCTGGGGCGGACCATCCAGCGCTCGCGCGAGTTCCTCGTGGAACCGGAAGAACTGCAGCGGCTCCCGCCGAGCGCGGTGATCGTCAGCTACGCCTCCGGCCCGCGGCGGCACGTCGTGCTGGCCGACGCCAACCCGGCCATCGCCACGCTGTCCACGGTCACCTGGCGCAGCCTCGACGAGGCGCGCCTGGCCACCGGACCGCACCGCCGGCCAGGCTGCGCCGCGCCAGCGCGGGTGCGGCCGCGCCGCGCGGTGCAGGGCGCCAGCCGCGTAGCGCAGGCTGCGCGCGTGGCGCTCGGGCCGCGGCCAGCCGCCGCCGAACCTCGGGCCGCCCCCGGAGCCCCCCGACTGGCGCAAGCGCCGCCGGTGACCGGGCCGCGCGGCCGGCCGGGCGCCTTGCGCCCAGACACTGAGCGGGCCGCGCAGGCGGCTGGCGCCTTGCGCCCAGACACTGAGCGGGCCGCGCGGGCCGGCCGGGCGCCTTGCGGCAGGATGCTGCTATGGCCACTCACATCGCCCTGCTGCGCGGCATCAACGTCGGCGGCCGCAACAAGGTCTCGATGGCGGATCTGCGCGCGGTGGTGGCCGGGCTCGGCCACACCGATGTGGCGACCTACATCCAGAGCGGCAACGTGCTGTTCACCAGCGGCGAGGCGGACACCGAGGCGCTGGCGGCACGGCCTGGAGGAGGCCATCGCGAGCAACCTGGGGGTCAAGCCCGCGGTGGTCGTGCTGTCCCGCGCCGACCTGAGGCGGGCCGTGCGGGACAACCCCTACCCGGACGAGCCGAACCCCAAGATGGTGCACGCGGTATTCTTCCGCGGCCCGGCCCCTGAGCAGGCGGCGGAAGCCATCGAGGCGGGGCAGCGGCGCGCCGCGGAGCGGGGCAGTGGCAATGACACCGCCCAGGTCGCAGGCAGCACCCTGTACCTGCACACCCCGGACGGTTTCGGCCGCAGCGAGCTTGCCTTGTTCCTGCTGGGCCGGTCCGCCAGCCCGGTCGCCGCCGGGACCGCCCGCAACTGGTCCACGGTCACCAAGCTGCTCGCCCTCTGCGACGCTTGATCTGCTCCTGGTCATTACGGCTCCGCGTGGCGGGCCACGTCGCACCGTTTGACCAGCGCCGTTGCGAATGTCCTGAATCCGCTCTCCGCGGGAGGAAACATTTTCAGTGTTGCCGGGCAACATCCCTATGCCAGGCGTCGTCTATAGGACGGAGGTTCACCGGCCTCCGATTGCCTTGCCTGCACCTGCCAGAGTTCCTCCCCGTCCCGCTCGTTCACGGCGGCCGGGCCGGTTCACCGGCCCGGCGTGCCGCGTCAAGGAGGCAGTCGTGCGTCATCATCCACGGCGGTCCGCCGTCACCCTGGCGTTCCTGACCATGGCCGCGACGGTGCTGGCCGCCGGCGTGAGCGTCATCCCGGGCAACGCACTGACCAGGCAGGCTCTGCATACCCCCGCCGCTGCGACAGGGGCCGGCGGGGCACCGCGGAGCATTCTGATGATCAACGGGGACAGGCTGCTTCCCCGCCGCCGGCGGACCGCGGGTCCTCGGCATCCTCCCGGGGCCGGTCGGCTCCGCCCGGCCGCTGGTCGGGCTGGACCTCGGCGGCACCGTCCTGGCGATTCCCCGGGTCGCATTGCCCTTCCTGGGGCACGGCCTGGCACCCGGCCTGTTCGAAACTCAGTGCCCTGCAGCACGTGGAGACCGGCGGCCGGCTGCCGGTGACAGTGACCTACCAGGGCAAGGTCCCGGTACTGCCCGGCATGACGATCACGCGCGCCCGCGGCGGAACGGCCCAGGGTTACCTCACGGCCGCCGGTGCGACCGCCTTCGGAGCAGCGCTGGCCCGCCAGTTCGCCGCCGATCACGCCACGGGCAGCTACGGCAGGGACGGCATGTTCGCGGGCGGGGTGTCGGTCAGCCTCGCCGGCGGCCCCGCCGCTGGGTCCGCCGGGCAACGGCCTTCCCGATGCACACCCTCACCGTCACCGGCACCAACCTGGCCGGCAAACCCGACACCGGGGACGTGGTGTTCGTCTTCGACGCAGACAACGCCCAGCGCTACGACGACCCGGTCGAATCGCAGAGCTTCTTCGACCACGGCACCGCGAAGTTCAGGTGCTGGCCGGCCTTCTGGGCCCTCGGGATCTTCCAGGGCCCGATCCACGGCAGGCGCGCCCGCGGCCTACTCCGTGATCGCACCGCAGATCACGGCGTCCCGGAATGTCACGGTGCACATGGCGGCGCGATCGGCGGACAGCAAGGTCCAGATGGTGACGCCGCGGCCGTCGGTGCCGACGTTCAACCTGAACGTCGAGCTTCGGCATCCCACCCCGGCAGGCTCGGTGGCCGATTTCTGGTACATAGGCGGCCCGCTGTACTTCAGCCCGACCACCCAGCGCCCCGCCGCGAGTACCTTCCAGATGTATGTGAACTCCCAGCTTGACTCGCCGCGGCAGGCCGCGGGCACCCCGTACCAGTACGACGTTGCCTACGGGTACACCAACGGCCTCATCGGCTCGCAGCGTCATGTCGTGCGCCCGGCCGGGCTGGCCACGGTGCATGCGACCTACTACTCCGACGTGCCCACCACCGGCTACTACTCCAGGTTCGGTGTGTTCGCTCCGCAATGGAACGAACTCTTCGGTGTCGTGTTCCAGACGATGCACGTGCCACGGGCCGAGACCGAGTACATGACCGG
This sequence comes from uncultured Actinomycetes bacterium, assembly GCA_963795785.1. Taxonomy (GTDB): domain Bacteria; phylum Actinomycetota; class Actinomycetes; order Streptosporangiales; family Streptosporangiaceae; genus DASXKD01. The sequence goes on along the minus strand of CAWCKG010000031.1, from coordinate 11,696 downwards.
CAACCCCGCGGTCCTGTGGTCGGACAGCTATGAGCAGTCCTTCCAGAACCTGGCCGGCGGCCAGGCCGACGGCCTGCGGACGTTCCGGGCCGGCCAGCGGCTGACCGAGAACTGGAACGCCTACCCACTGCACGCGGGCTACAACACCAACCTGATCGGCGCGGCCAACGTGGCAACCACCCTGCCCTCGGCATCCCGCGCGGGCGACGCCCTGACCCTGGATGTGATGCCGTTCAGCGACAGCACCCTCGGCCATATCGGCGCTTCCGGCTTCTTCGGCGGGTCGTGGGATCGTTCGGAAAGATCAGCGGTCACTACCTGATCACCGAGAACGGGAAGGCGATCGCTGCCGGGAACCCGCTGCAGGGCGCGGTCGGCCCGGCTGGTGAGTTCCACACGAAGGTGACGCTGAGCCCGCGCCCGGCCACCATCGGGCTCGTCCTCGACGCGACACGGAAGGCCAAGGTCTACACCCTGTCCACGTCGAGCCGGACCGTATGGACCTGGCGGTCGGCCCACCAGAGCGGTGCCCCGCTCCCGGCCGGATGGGGCTGCGCCGTCACCCGGACCGGAACCGTGCTGGGCCGTGCCTGCGCGGTGGAGCCGATGATGACGCTGGGGTATGCGGTGGCGGGGCTGTCGCTGTCCGGGTCGGCGCCGGCGGGTGCGCAGGCGGTGCACGTCAGCGTGGGGCATTTGCAGTTGGCGCGGGCGGTGGCGGTGACGGGGCGAAGGTGGCGGTGTCTTTCGATGGCGGGAAGGCTGGCACCAGGCGGCGGTGACCGGTTCGGCCGGTAGTTATGCGGCGTCGTTCACCGCTGCTGCGGGGGTCAAGGTGTCGCTGCGCACCAGCGCCGCCGACGCGGCGGGCGGGACGATCACCGAGACCCTGATCAACGCCTACCAGGCCGGGTCATGACCAGCCCGGCAGCGGCCTGCGCCGCTGGCGCGGCGCGGCCTGCCGTGGAGGCGCCGGCAGTTCATCCCGATCAGCAGAGCAGGGAGCAGCCAGATGAGGATCAGCAGGATTGTGATCGCGGCCGGTGTCGCGCTGACACGGCCGGCCGGTCACCGCGCGGTCCCGGCCGCGCGGCCCCGGCGCCGTCGATGCGCCGGGCATCGCCGGTCGCGCGCCCGATACCCCGCGCTGCCTGACGCTGTACGCGCCGCAGGCCGCGGTGAACCGGGCGCTCGCGGAGAAGGCGGCAGGCAAGCGGGTCCCGGCCGCCCTGACCACCCCGAAAGGCGTAGGCGCGACCACCATCGAGTCGGCGTACAAGCTGCCGGTGACCAAGGGCGGCACGGGCCAGACGGTGGCGATCGTGGACGCCTTCAGCACCCGCACCTGGCCTCCGACCTGGCGGTGTACCGCAAGCAGTACGGGCTGCCGCCATGCACGGCCGCAAGCGGCTGCCTGCGGATCGTCAACCAGCAGGGCAAGCCCTCGCCGGTGCCCAGGCCCGACCCGACCGGGTGGGGGGTCGAGGCGACCCTCGACGTGTCCATGGTCTCCGCGGCCTGCCCGCTCTGCCGGATCCTGGTCGTGGAGGCCAACGGGCCGACTTCGGCCACCTCGCCGCGGCCGAGGACACCGCCGCCAGACTGGGCGCGGTGGCGATCTCCAACAGCTACGGCGCAGCGGAGACGGGCTTCACCCAGAGCTACGCCAAGGCCTACGACCACCCGGGCCATGCGATCGTCGTCTCGCCGGCGACTTTGGCTACACCGCCGCGTCGTTCCCGGCCAACCTGGCCGACGTGACCGCGGCCGGCGGCACCAGCTGGTCGGGCGAAGGACAAGCGCGGCTGGAGCGAGACGGCCTGGAACGCCGACGGCGGCGCCTGGGGCAGCGGCTGCTCGGCCTACGTGGCCAAGCCGTCCTGGCAGCACGACCCGCACTGCCCCGGCCGCACCGTCGCCGACGTGTCCGCGCTCGCCTACGAACGTCGCGATCTACAACAAGCGACCGGGGCGGCCCTGGCTCCCGGTCGACGGGACCAGCGCGTCATCGCCGATCATCGCCGGGGTCTACGGCCTGGCCGGCAACGCGGCCACCGTCAGGCCGGGCTACGAGTACGCCCACGCGAAGCGCGCTGTTCGACGTGACCCCGGGGAACAACGACTGGTTCACCGGCGCAACGGCGCCTCTGCGGCTACGACTACCTGTGCGTGGCGAAGAAGGGTACGACGCCCCGACCGGCTGGGCACCCCGACGGCATCGGCGCCTTCTAGGCGCGCGCCGCCCGGCGGGCAGGGCACGCCAGCCTTCTGCGCCGGGCGGCAACCAGCCGCTGTTACAGGTGCTTGCCTCCAGCCGCAGCGGGCTCCTGCGCCGCCTGCATTGCCGGTGCCCGGCTCCTCGCCGGGTAGTTCGGCGGCCACCGGGTGCCGGGTTTGCGGATACGTCCGTGACTTTCACCACCGAGGCAGCTCCGGGGATGCGCTCGGCGATCATCGTGGCCGTCAAGCCCGCCGCCGCCTGACGACGCCATCGCCCGGGTCCAGCGTTAGGTCAGGCTCGGTCGGCTGCCGGGTAAGGCAAACCGGGGGCGGAGTCGCGGGCGGCCTGACAGTACGGTGCAACGGATGGTGCGGGCGGGTGGTTCGATGGCCACGACGCGGTTGATGACCATGGTCCGTGTCAGCCAGCGGGGTGTGACATGGGCGTGCCCGTGGAGCAGACCGCGGCGCCGCAGTCGGCGCAGATGGCGACGGCCTCGGCGGGATGGCCGAGGGCGGTGCAGTCGAAGCAGTTCATCAGGTGGCCTCCTGCTCGGCGGGGTAGTAGCGGCGGGCGGGCCCACAAGGCCACGTAGACAAGCCGAGCAGCACGGGCACCTCGATGAGCGGGCCGACCACCCCGGCCAAGGCTTGGCCGGATGTGGCGCCGAATACGCCGATGGCCACGGCGATCGCCAGCTCGAAGTCGTTGCTGGCCGCGGAGAACGCCAGCGCCGCCGTCCGGGCGTAGGACAGGCGTAGCCGCCGGCCGATGGCGAACCCGCCGACCCACATCACAGCGAAGTAAACCAGCAGGGCAGCGCGATCCGGACGACGTTCACCGGCTGGGAGGTGATCTTTTGCCCTGCAGCGCAAAAGATCGACCACGGTGAACAGCAGCCCATACAAGGCAATCGGCGCAATCGTGGTAGCAGCGTGCTCTCTACCACGTCCTGGCCTCGGGCGCGTTCCCCGAGGGTTCTGGTGAGGAATCCAGCGACCAGCGGGATCCCAAGGAACACCGCGACGGTGACGGCGATCGCAGCGAAGAGACGTGCAGGCTCTGGGTCGGCAAGTCTAGCCAGGCGGGCAAGACTTGAGGTAGAAGACGCCGAGCGCGGCATAGGCGAGTACCTGGAACACGGCGTTCGAGCGCACCAACACGGCGGCCATCTCCCGGTCCGCCGCGGCCAGGTCGGTCCAGATCAGCACCATGGCGATGCACCGGGCCAGCCCTACCAGGATCACCCCGGTCCGGTAGGCGGGCAGGTCTGGCAACAGCAGCCAGGCGAGCGCGAACATGACTGCCGGCCGATCATCCAGTTCAGAAGCATCGACACGGTCGATCATCCGGCGGTCGGCGGTGATCCGCCCGATCTCCCCGTAGCGGACCTTGGCCAACACCGGGTACATCATCAATAGCAGCCCGATTGCGATCGGGAGGCTAGTGCCGTGGATAGACACAGCATTGAGCCAGTTGGCCAATCCTGGGATCAGGCGGCCCAGCAGCAGCCCGGCCGCCATCGCCAGTCCAATCCACAATGGCAGGAATCGGTCCAGCATGCTCAGCCGGGAAACCACCGCCTGCCGCCCGGCGCTGCGGTCCGGTGCCCCGCCAGGCTTGGTGACCGTCATCGCGGCACCTCCGTATCGCACAAAGCCCGCCCCGCCTGCGCGGCCGTGACCTGCGCCCCGGGCAGTGGCACACCAGCTGCCGACGCCTGGGCCCACAGTGCCGCGAACCCCGCGCCGTCCAGGCGGTAGTCCACCCAGCGGCCCCGCTTCGACGCGGTCACCAGGCCCGCCTCGCGCAGCACCCGCAGGTGGTAAGACAGCAGGTTGGGCGCCACCGGCACCTGCTCTTGCAAGTCACACACGCACCGGCCGCCGCCGGCCAGCACACCGATCAGGCGAACACGCACCGGGTCGGCCAGCGCTGCGAACCCGGCCGTCAGTTCAACCGAGGTCGAATCAACAACCGTTGAACTATCCACACTTCGATCTTGCGGCCACCGCAACCGGGCGGGCAGGGCTCCTTGGTCACCTTAGGCCGGGCCGTTCGTCCCATCCCAGGGTTGGGCGGGACACCCCTGCCGACGCAGGCGAACCGTAACAATCAAGACATCCAGGTTCCCCGGGGGACGTCGATCAAATGGCATCCGATTATTCAGATTCGTTTTGCCTGAATTCACTTGTACGTCACCTTCAGCCGCCGTGACGGTGCTCGCTCGCCGACCGACTGGCCGCACGGCACCTGGTGCGACGCCTTCCGGACGGGCAGGTGTACCGGGCCAGCCCTGCGGAGTACTGGGTGCCGCTGGAAGACCTCCTGGAGTGTCAGCAAGGCAGGCCGGGCTGGGATGTGCAGCCGCACGGTCGCCCGGCCCACGCCCGCCGCCCTTCGACCACCGCCCAGCCTGCGATCCCCAGGGCGACCACGCCGTCGAGCCACCAGGCGCCCCACAGGGTGTTGGCCACCAGCCCGGCGAACACTGCCATCGCCAGGTACGCGCACAGCAGGTTCTGGGTTCCCTCCCCGGCGGTGGCCGGTGATCCGAGCCGGGCGCCAATCCGCCGCTTGGCCACCCCGAGCGCGGGCTCGAACATGGCGGTGCCTGCGGTGAGCACCAGCCCGGCGACGCTGGTCTCGGCCCGGTCACCAGCTACCAGCCCATGGACCGCCTCTACAGCGATGTACGGCGCGAGCAGGAAGAAACTGACCGCCACCAGGCGCTGAGCGCGCCGCTCCGACGTAGCGCTGGCCAGCCGGGTGCCGGTGAACCGCCAGATCACGATGACCGACGCCATCGCTTCGATGCCACTGTCGAGGCCGAACCCGAGCAGCGCGACCGACCCGGCAAGCACCGCCGCGGCGATCGCCACCCCGCCTTCGACGGCCATCCAGACCAGCGTGAGCCACGACAGCATCCGGGCGATTCGCGCCAGCCGCAGCCAGTCTGCCGTCCCTTCTGCACCGGTCAGCGCAGCCGCTCTCCGTAGCCCGCGGCCTGCCCGGTCATCCGCCCGCTTGGGCCGTCCGCTGTCCCGGCATGGCGGCCACGTCAAACCCGTCAGGACGGCGGGTCGCCGATCAGGGCGCCGAGGCTGGCCAGCGCCTCGGTCCGGGCCCGGTAGTAGACCCACACGCCGCGCTTTTCCCGGTCCAGCAGGCCGGCCTCGTGCAGGACTTTCAGGTGGTGGCTGATGGTGGGCTGAGACAGGTCGAACGCCTCGTTCAGGTCGCACACGCAGGCCTCGCCACCCGGGTGGGAGGCGATCAGCGACATCAGCCGCAGCCGCACCGGTTCGGCCAGGGCCTTCAGCAGAGGGGCCACCTGCGCGGCTTGCGCGGCCGACAACGGCTCGGCCGACAGCGGCGGGCAGCACGCGGCCGGACTGGCCGGGGCCAGCACCACCAAAGACTTCGACATACATCTATATTGACAGACCTCAATGTCTATGGCAAGCTCGGCACCAGATATAGACAGTCATCGAAGTCCGGTTTCTGGAGGTTCCCATGACCAGTCGCGTGCAGCTCGCTCTCAACGTCAACGACATCGACCAGGCCGTCGCCTTCTACACCAAGCTGTTCGGTACCGAGCCGGCCAAGCGGCGGCCCGGGTACGCCAACTTCGCCATCGCCGAGCCGCCGCTCAAGATGGTCCTGCTGGAAAACCCCGGCCAGGGCGGCAGCCTCAACCACCTCGGCATCGAGGTTCCCGACGCCGAAAAGGTTGAGGCCGAGCAGGTGCGCCTGGCCAAGACCGGACTGGCGTCCTCCCCGGAGGGCGAGACCACCTGCTGTTACGCCAGGCAGGACAAGTTCTGGGTGCAGGGCGCTCCCGACGGGGAGTCCTGGGAGATCTACACGGTCCTGGCCGACAGCCCCACCTTCTACGCCGAAGGCCACGGGGAGCAGTGCTGCGGCGGCACCGGCCAGCCCGGCGACCGTCTGCACGACGCGCCGCTGCTAGCAAACCTGCTGGACTGCCACGGAGCCGGCCGTGCCTGCGTACGCCCAGCGAGCCTGGGCAGTGGACCGGCTGCCGTCAGGGAACGATCAGCTGCCGGGGCCGACAGAGCGCGGCCATGCGCTCCAGCGCGGCGGGCTGCAGGCGGTAGTAGACCCAGGTGCCGCGGCGCTCGCTGCCGATGATCCCCGCTTCGCGCAGGACCTTCAGGTGGTGGCTGATGGTGGGCTGGGTCAGCTCGAACGCCTCGGCCAGCTCACACACGCACACCTCACCGCCCTGATGTGCCCCGATCATGGACACCAGCCGCAGCCGGACCGGGTCGGCCAGGGCCTTGAACACCTGGGCCAGCACGGCCGCCGCGGCCTCGCCGATGGGCTCGCGGATCAGCGGGATGTCGCAGGCCTCGGCCACGGCCCGCGCCCGGGCGGCGGGCGTGCGGTCCAGGATCTTCCGGCCTGCCTGTATGGACATGTCTCTATCTTGACGCTCATCTATTCAGCCTGACAAGCTGGCCTCAGCTGAATCGACATCTATCAATGAAGGCAGCCGGTGAGGGTCGACGCGCGGCGTGGCAGGCGGGCCGGGCAGGCTGACTTGCCCAGTGGGACGGGCTGGTCCCGGCGGTGAACGACATCGCATTGTGGCGCCGGCTGCTCGCCGAGCTGCTGGGCAGCGCGTTCCTGGCCGCCGTGGTGGTCGGCTCGGGCATCGCCGCCCAGCGCCTGTCCCCGGGTAACACGGGGCTGGAGTTGCTGGAAAACGCGGCGGCGACCGCGGCCGGGCTGTTCGCCATCATTTTGATGTTCGGGCCGGTCTCCGGGGGCCATTTCAACCCGGTGGTGTCCTTCGCGGACGCCGCGTTCGGCGGGCTGCCCTGGCGCGATGCCGCCGCCTACCTGCCCGCCCAGGTGGCCGGGTGCATCGGCGGCGCGGTGGTGGCGAACCTGATGTTCGCCTTGCCCGCGGTCAGTATTTCGGCCAAGCACCGGGCCACGCCGACGCATTTCCTGTCGGAGATCATCGCGACGTTGGGGCTGATCGTGGTGATCTTCGCGCTGGCCCGGTCGGGGCGGTCCCGGTCCGCCCCGGCTGCGGTCGGCGCCTATATCGGCGCAGCGTACTTCTTTACCTCCTCCACGTCCTTCGCCAACCCAGCGATCACCGTCGGCCGGATGTTCTCGGACACCTTCGCCGGCATCGCCCCCGCCTCCGTGCCGTCCTTCATCGCCGCCCAGATCATCGGCGGCGCGCTGGCCATGGTGGTGATCAGGGCGCTGTATCCCCGCCTGACCCCGGCCCAGGCCGCCGGCATCATCGTCCCCCACCACAGACCAAGCCGAGCCCGCGGCCCGCGCCGCCCAGGACGGCGCGGCTGCACCGGCGGCCTGGCCACCCGCCCAGGCCCACTGACGGACTGACCCGGAGGGAGCCTGCCATGCACCTGGTCATGATCGGTGGCAGCGACGCTGGCATCAGCGCGGCGCTGCGGGCACGCGAACTGAACCCGGACGCGGATGTCACTGTGGTCGTCGCCGATGCCTTCCCCAACTTCTCCATCTGCGGCATCCCGTACTACCTCTCCGGCGAGGTCACCCACTGGCGCAACCTGGCCCACCGGACCATCGCCGACCTGGAAGCCACCGGGATGAACCTGCGGCTGGAGACCACCGCCCGCCGCATCGACGTGCCCGGCCGCAAACTCCTCCTCACCGCCGCTACCGGCGGTGAGGAACTGCTCGGCTACGACAAGCTGGTCATCGGCACCGGCGCACTCCCGATCCGGCCCCCCGATCACCGGCCTGGGCGGCCCCGGCGCGCTCGGCCCGGGCGATGGGGTGCACCTGCTGCACTCGATGGGCGACACCTTCGCGGTCATGCGCACCCTCGAAGACACCGCCCCGGCCACCGCGGTCATCGTCGGCGCCGGGTACATCGGCCTGGAAATGGCCGACGCCCTCACCACCCGCGGGCTGGCGGTCACCCAGATGGAACAACTGCCCGAAGTGCTGCCCACCGTCGACCCCCTCTGGGTGCACTGGTCCACGCCGAACTGGCCAGCCACGGGGTCGAGGTGCTGACCGGCACGGCCGTCCGGCGATCACCCGGCCGCCCCGGGCCGGGCGGGCGGCTGTGGGTCAGCCGTCACCGCCAGCGGCGAGACGATCACCCGCCCGGCGGACATGGTCCTGGTCGTGGTCGGCGTCCGCCCGGACACCTCCCTGGCCGCCGACGCCGGGGCCACCCTCGGCGCCCAAGGCGCGATCGCGGTGGACCGGCAGATGCGCACCGGCCAGCCGGACGTGTTCGCCGCCGGGGACTGCGTGGTCACTCACCACCGGCTGCTGGGCGAGACTTATCTGCCGCTGGGCACCACCGCCCACAAGCAAGGCCGGGTCGCCGGTGAAAACGCCCTCGGCGGCACCGGGATTTCGCCGGCAGCCTCGGCACCCAGGTCGTGAAGATCTTCGACCGCGCCGCCGCGCGCACCGGCCTGCGCGACCACGAAGCCGCTGCGGCCGGGTTCGATCCGGTCACCGTCGAATCGGCAGGCCGACGACCACAAGGCCTACTATCCCGGCAGCCATCGCATCACCATGCGCGTTACCGGCGACCGCGCCACCGGCCGCCTGCTAGGGATGCAGTTGTTCGGGCACAAGAACGCGGAGATCGCCAAGCGGATTGACATCGCCGCCACCGCGATCTTCCACTCCATGACCATCGACGCGGTCAGCGACCTCGACCTGTCCTACACCCCGCCACTGGGCAGCCCCTGGGAAGCGGTCCAGATGGGCGCCCAAGCCTGGGGCCGCCTCACCAGCCAGCACTGACCGCCTCACCTGTCATCGAGGAAGCCTCGAATGCCACACCACCGCAGGGCACCTCGCCAGGCCCCGCCACGCACCAGGCGCCGTCACCAGCGCGGTCGCCACGGCATGCGGCTACTCGCCGACCGTGCCGTCGATCGCCTCGCGGAGCATGTCGGCGTGCCCGGCGTGCCGGGCGGTCTCCTCCAGCAGGTGCAGCAGGACCCAGCGCAGTGAGAAGCGCCGGCCGTCGCTGAGCGGGGCCACGGAAAGCTGGTCCAGGCCGTCGGCCTGGGCCGCGGCCTGGCGGCTCCGCTCGCAGGCCACCCGGTAGCGTTCGCGAACCTGCTCGGGCTCCATCTCGGCGCTGGTACGGAACTCCCACTCCGGATCGGTGTCAAAGTCGACCCCGGCCCATGGCTCGCGGATGGGCAGGCCGAGGAACCGGACCTCCAGCCAGCTCTCCTCCACCAGCGCCAGGTGCAGGAGCAGGCCCGCCAGCGTGAGCGACGAGGGCCGTGTGCCCGCGCCATCTGATCTGGTTCAGCCCCGCGGTCTCGGCCAGCATGGTCTCGCGCTGGTAGTTGAGGTACTGGCCGAGCAGTTCGCGCTCACCGCCGCGGGGATCGGTCGGGATCCGGTCCGCCCGGCCGAGCATCCCGAGGGCGCGCTGCAGGAGCAGCTCCGCGGCGGCCGCGTCGTAGCCGGGCAGGCTGGCGTCGGCGAACAGGTGCTTGTCGCCGGGATACAGGAACAGCGCCGCGTCCCACGTCGCCTTGAGCAGATCGCGGGCGGCGTCGATGTCACCTTCCCCGGCGAACCACGGATCCGCGTCCATCGCATGGACCTGGACCGGCACGTCGTCCGGCCAGGTTCCGCCGAACTCGACAGCGGCAGGCAGGAATGCAGCAGCAGGGCACCCTTGGCGCCCGGCCGGGTCTGGGCCAGCATCTGCGCGGGCAGCACCCCGAGCGAGAACCCGGCGTAGACGAGTTCGTTCGGCAGGCCCTCGGCGGCCGCCCGGCCGCGCTCGATGATCGTGTCGAAGCCGGTCTGCTCGGCATGGGCGACGCCCTCGGCCAGGGTGGCGAAGGCCTTGCCCTCGTAGAGGTCCGGGACGGTTACCCGGTGGCCGGTGGCGCGAGCGGTCCGCGAACTGGCGGACCCCGTCGGTGAGGCCCTGGGCATGGTGGAACACGACGATGTCGGTCATGGCCCTCCCTGTTGCCTGGCCGGCACGGTAGTGTTGCCGCTCCCGACATTAGCCGCCGTCCCTGACGCCCTTGCCGGGGCCGCGCGGCGCGGCGGAACCCGGCCAGCGCCGCGGTGAGGCCCATGGCCGCCCGCATGTCCGCGAGCGTGCGCCTGGCCTTACGGCGCGTCCGCGCGGTGCCGGTGACGATGAGTTCCTCCACCAGCCCGTGCTCGGCCGCCAGCGTGGCCCGGCGTTCCCTGATCGGATCGAGGAACCGGTTCAGCGCGGCGGTGAGCCGTTCCTTCACCTCGGCGTCGCCGACCTGCCCTGCCCGGTACCGCTCCTTCAGTTCCGCGCCCAGACCTCGGCGGGCCGGTCGTTGAAGGCGTCGTGGTAGGCGAACACGGGATTGCCCTCGACCGTGCCGGGTACGCCGCGCTGGCCCTGGCCGGCCCGGCGGTACATCCGCCGCACCTTCGCCGCCACCTCGCCCGGCGGGTCGGACAGGTAGATGGCGTTGTCCAGGCTCTTGCTCATCTTGGCCCGGCCGTCGGTGCCCGGCAGCACCGGGACGTCCGCCGGGACCAGGGCCGGCACCGTGAACACCTCCCCGTAGCGCCGGTTGAACCGGCGGGCCAGTTCCCTGGCGACCTCCACGTGCGCCGCGTTGTCCTTGCCGACGGGCACCACCGCGGCCTGCACCGCCAGGATGTCGGCGGCCTGGAGCACGGGATACCCGAGCAGCGCGAGCGGCATCTCCCGCTGGCCGGCGTGCTGCGCCATCTCCTTCAGGCTCGGGATGCGCTGCAGCCGGGGCACGGTGACCAGGCTGGACAGCAGCAGGCTCAGCTCGGCGACCTCGGGCACGGCCGATTGCAGGTAGAACACCGAGTGCTCCGGATCCAGGCTGGGCCGTCAGCGAGTCGAGCACCAGGCCTGCCGCGCGCCCTGCTGATCTCGGCGATCTCCCCGGGGCGTTCTTCGTGGTGAGCATGTGCAGGTCGGCGATGATGAAGTAGCTCTCGTACCGGCGGTGCAGCCGGTATCCGGTTGGCCAGAGGCTGCCGGCGTAGTGGCCCAGGTGCAGCCGCCCGGTCGGGCGGTCCCCGGTGAGCATGCGGGGCGCCCCCGGCGGGGGGCCGGGGACCGGGGCGGGATCACGGGGGTGGGATGGTGGTCGCGGTCATGTCGTTCCTCCTGGAGTCGGGAGCCGCCGGGGGAGGACCACATGCCAGGCATGCAAAACGGGCCGCCCGCCGGACGGCCCGCATGGCACAGCGTGTCGGTGACCGTCCTAGGACGGCCACCACGCGAAGGTGCCGGTGCGCTGCATACCACCAGAATAAGGGGAACCGGGCCGGCGGTGCTAGCGCCCCGGTGCGCGGCCGCGTCCAGGCACGGGCCTGGCGGGAAAACCAGGGCGACGTGCTCGGCCGCCGCCCGCGTAGGCTGATCGCCCTGCCACGCGCTGCCACCAGGGACCCCGCCATGTTGCTCACCATC
>CAWCKG010000030.1:0-25087 GCA_963795785.1 uncultured Actinomycetes bacterium | reverse complement strand
GCGGGTCACGGCGGTCACGGGATCGACTCGCTCGGGCAGTTCGGGGAGAAACCGCCGACCGCGCTGTCGGCGTCCCAGCCGTGCCCGTTGTGGGCCTGCCAGTCCGCCAGCGTCAGCCAGTCGTTGCTGGGCAGCGCGAAGTTGCCGTTGACCGTGTTGCCGGCCGTGGACAGGTTGCCGTAGTCGTTGCAGTCCACGACGTTGGTACCTCCGTTCGGCTGTTTGTCCACCTCGAACAGCGGGTTGTACCGGTCGGCTGGCGCCCATCCCGGTGATGGTGTTGTGCCAGATCTGCACGTTGGACCAGATGCCGCCCAGGTCCACGACCGGCATCCCGGCGGACGGGGTCAGGAAGAACTGGCTCTGGTTCTGCAGCGTGTTGTCGTGCACGTACACGTCGGTGATCTTGGCGTTGCTGCCGAACGCGTCGATGTAGAGGGCGAACGGGTCGTGGCCGGCCACCGTCGAGGTGCCGCTCGCGCCCGGCGGGTTGGTGCCGGTGCTCGGGTCCGACTTCGACGTCCCCGGGTCGTCGTACACGGTGTTGCCGGAGACCAGCAGGTGGTCGGTTTCCTTGCCCGCGGTCTCGACGTCGAGGTTGATGCCCTGGTCGGTGTTCCACACCGTGTTGTCGTGGATCCAGATGTAGGAGGCGCCGTCGTCGTAGATGCCCGCCGCGTTCTCCGGCCGGGCCACGCAGGTGCCGCCGCTCCACTTGCCGTAGGCGGCGTTGGACCAGGTGTCCACGTTGTAGACGGTGTTGCCGGTGACGTAGCCGTGGCTGGCCTGGGACGTGCCGGTCTCCCAGCCGATCGTGTCCAGGCCGATGTTGTCGGTGTCGTGGATCACGTTGCCCGCGGCGAGGAAGTCGGTGACGTCCCCGTTGATCGTCACCGTCTCGCTCTGCCCGGTGCGCGTCCCGGTCACCGTGTTGCCCTCGATGACCAGGTGCTGCAGGGCCGGGGAGGTGGCGCTGCCCGCGGCGATCACCGCGATGCCGTAGCCGTCCACGTTGCCGTTGCCGCACACGGACTTGGTGGTGTAGTCCTCGTCGGCGGTGTTGGTGATGTCCCGCACGGTGTTGTCGATCACGTAGATGTCACTGCACGCCCCGCCGCTGGTGAAGCAGATGGAGCGGTGCGGGATGACCGACTGGCTGGTGGTGCTGGTGTCGCTGCGGGCCGTGACGTAGATGCCGGCCGGGCTGTGCGCGGTCCCGTCGAAGGTGTAGTTCTCCACGGTCAGGCCGTAGATCTCCACGCTGCGGGAGTCCACGATGCTGACCCCGCCGGAGTCGGAGAAGAACTGGTTCGGGTTCGTGTCGCCGGCCTGCACCTGGCCGAGGTCGAGCGTGGCCGTGCCGCCCGGCGCCGGGGCGATCTCCAGCAGCGCGGCGCTCGACTTGCTCCACACGTGGATCGGCGCGGTGAACGTGCCGGACAGGCACACCGTCGTTGGCGTGGTGATGCTGTTCTCGTTGGCGGCGATCCAGGAGTTGACCGTGGCCGAGGTGGCGCCGCTCGCCGAGGCGAACGTCACGGTGCAGGACGAGGGCGGGGCGATCGGCGACCCGGTCGGCGTGGCCGGGTTCGGGATCAGCCCGTCCCCGTCGGCGGGCGGCGTCCCGGCGGGTTCCAGCGGGAACGCGCTCGCGGTGACCGGCGGTGCCGGCTGGGTGATGGTCCGCCGGGTGGCCGCCTGGGCGGAACCTGCCGCCGAGGCGAGCGCGAGTGCCAGGCAGGCCGCGAGGGCAAGCGGGGTACGGAGCATGAGGGCTCCTTAGCTCAGCGGGCGAGGCCGGGTGGCAGCAGTGCCTTGTGCGCGTCGAGCAGGTCGTCGCACATCGCGACGATCTGCGAGGTGGTCAGGGTGGCGGACGCGTTCGGGTCCAGCAGCGCGGCCTGGTACACGTGCTGGACATTGCCGTCCAGCGCCGCGCGCACGGTCAGCTCGACGACGTTGAGGAAGGTCCGGTTCAGCGCCGCGAGCTGCGGCGGGAGCGCGCCGACCGGCTGGGGCACGGCACCGCCGGCGCCCAGCCGGCAGGGCACCTCGACGCAGCACTGCTCGGGCAGGCTGGTGATCAGGCCGCCGTTGCGGACGTTGACGTACAGCTCGCGCTCGGTGCCGGTCTCCAGGGAGTGGATGAACTCCGAGGCCAGCTCGCTGGTCGGCGTCAGGTCCAGCGGCGTGCCCGCGTCCAGCTGCCGGGTCAGCTCCGCCAGCTCGCGCAGGTTCTCCTCGGAGCGGGCCAGGTAGTCGCCGACGAAGATGCGGAACCGCTCGATCTGGCCGTCGTGCCGCATGAACCACGGCACGTACTCGGCGGAGTGCTCGCTGGACTCGGTGGGGAAGTAGCCGAACCTGCGGAACAGCTCGACCCTGACCCGCCGCTGCAGCTCCGGCGAGGCGTCGATGATCTCGCGCAGCCGCGGGTACAGCGACCGGCCCTGGTGCTCGAAGCGCAGCACGAACGCCTGGTGGTTGAAGCCCGCGGTGACGAAGTCCACCTCGGCCGGGTCCAGGCCGACCAGCCCGGCGAGGAACGCGTGGGTGTCCCTGACCGAGTGGCACAGGCCGAACACGTTGCGGAACGGGGTGCCCTCGTACACCGCCCAGGGGAGCATCGCCATCGGGTTGGTGTAGTTCAGCAGGTAGGCGTCCGGGCATAGCCGGTGCATGTCCCCGGCCAGGCTGGTCACCACCGGGATCGTGCGCAGCCCGCGGAAGATGCCGCCGATGCCGAGGGTGTCGGCGATCGTCTGCCGGACGCCGTAGCGCGCCGGGATGTCGAAGTCGAGCCGGGTCGCGTCGTACCCGCCGACCTGGATCTCGTTGATGACGTAGCCGGCGCCCGCGAGGACCGCGTGCCGGTCGGCCGAGGCGGTCACGGTAGCGCCGGCCCCGCTCTGCGCCACGATCCGCTCGGCCAGGGTGCGGGCGTGGGCGAGCCGCTCCGCGCTCACGTCGTGCAGCGCCAGATCCAGGCCGCCGGCCAGTTCCGGGTAACCGCACAGGTCGGTCACGACGTTACGGGTGAACTCCACGCTGCCGGCGCCGATGAACGCGACTTTGACCACCTCGGCAGTGTCGCATTTCGTACAGCTTCGAGCAAGACTGCGCATCGAAGACTGCTAAAAAGTGCCGCAAGGGTTGACATCGGGCCTTAAGTGCGCGCAATGATGTCTGAAACGTCCGCTCTCCGTGCAAGAGTCGTCGGGCACGGCCTGGATCCTGGGGCGGGAACGAGGACAGTATGAGAACTCACTGGCTAGGCGTGGCCGTCGCGTCCTCGCTCATCGCGCTGGGCCTCGCGGCCTGCGGATCCGACGCAAGCAGCGGCGGCTCCGGCGGCGGGACCTCCATCTCGATCTGGGAGGGCTGGACCGGGGCCGAGGCGAAGACGTTCGCCCACCTGGTCAGCGTGTACCAGAAGCAGAACCCGGGCACCACGGTGAACAGCCTGTACGTCAACAACGACAACACGCTGCAGAAGGTGCTCACCGCGGTGCGCGGCGGCAGCCCGCCGGACATCGCCTACCTGTACGGCTCCTGGGCGCCCAACGTGGCGCAGATCCCGCAGGTGGTGAACCTCACCAAGGTGGTGCAGCGGCCGGGCGTGAACTGGTCCGACTTCTGGGTCGGCGAGCGCGACGTGGCCACGGTCAACGGCAAGGTCATCGGCATCCCGGCGCTGGTGGACAACCTCGCCGTGGTCTACAACAAGACGCTGTTCGCCCAGGCGCACCTGCCGCCGCCGGCACCGGGCTGGACCTGGCAGCAGTTCGTGGCCGACGCCGCCAAGCTCACCAACCCGGCGAAGAAGCAGTTCGGCACCGCGTACGTGACCCCGGGCAATGAGGACACCGTCTGGCACTGGGAGGCGCTGCTGTGGGAGGCCGGGCGGCCAGATCCTCAAGCCGGGTAACAAGCAGGCGGCGTTCGACTCGCCCGCCGGGCTGCAGGCCCTCGACCACGCTGCGGCAGATGGCGGTCACCGACCACTCCATGTACCTGGACCCGACCGACTCGGCCTACGCCAACCTGTTCAACTCGGGCAAGATCGGCATGCTGGTGACCGGCCCGTGGGACCTGTCCGGGTTCCCCAACGTGCACTACGGCGTGCAGATCATGCCGTCCTACCCGGGCACCACCGGCGGCCACCAGACCATCTCCGGGCCGGACAACTGGGTGATCTTCAACAACGGTGCCACCCAGACCGCGGCGGCGGAGAAGTTCCTGCTCTGGCTGACCGCCCCGGCCCAGGTGAAGTACTGGTCGCTGACCACCGGGGACCTGCCGACCCGGCAGTCCGTGGACGCCGCGCCCGGCTTCCTGTCGGCGATGGACAAGGCCCTGCCCGGCGTGGACACGTTCGTCACCAACCTGGACAACGTCCACCAGGCGCGCCCGCAGACCCCCACGTACCCGAAGGTCTCCCAGATACTCGGCAACATGATCGTGTCGGTGCTCCTGGGCAAGAGCCAGCCGCAGGCCGCGCTCACCAGTGCGGCGCAGCAGGTCAACCAGGCGCTCGCGGCCTCGAACGGCTGACGTGACAGCACCCGCTGCCCTGCTCCGACGCAAGCGCTTGGAGGCACCGCCGTCCCGGGGCGCCCGGCGCCGGCCACGGACGTCGGAGCAGGTCACCGGCTGGGCCTTCGTGACGCCCGGGGTAGTGATCATCCTGCTCTTCGGCGCTGTGCCGATCATCTGGTCGGCGGTGATGTCGTTCCAGCGCAACAACCTGCTGTCGGGCAAAACCCCGTACGTGGGGCTGCGCAACTACCGGCTCATGGTGCATGACCCGGTGGTGGCCCAGGCGGTACAGCACACGCTCGTCTACACGGTGCTGTTCGTGCCCGGCACGATGATCGTCGGCCTCTTCCTGGCCGTCGCCATGAACCGGAAGATCCGCTTCATCTGGCTGTACCGCACCGCCGCCTACGCCACCATGGCCATCTCGACGATCAGCGAGGCGATCGTCTTCATCTGGCTGTTCGACCCGTCCTACGGGGTGGTGAACTACTTCTTCAGCCTGCTCGGCATCCCGCAGCAGCAGTTCCTGAACTGACCCGTCGCAGGCGCTGTACGTCATCGTGGTCATGACGATCTGGGGCTGGACCGGGTTTGCCGTGGTCATCTACCTCGCGGCGCTGCAGGGCGTGCCGCAGATGCTGGTGGACGCGGCGGCCGTGGACGGGGCCAGCAAGTGGACCACGTTCCGCCGGGTCACGCTGCCGCTGCTCAGCCCGGCCTCGCTGTTCCTGGCGGTATGGCTGACGATCAACGCGCTGCAACTGTTCGACGAGGTGTACCTGAGCACCCAGGGCGGCCCGCTGAACGCCACCACGGTGCTCGTGTACTACGTCTACGAGCAGGCCTTCGTCAACTTCAACTTCGGCTACGCCTCGGCGATCGCCTACTTCCTGTTCCTGATCATCCTCGTGGTCACCGCGATCCAGTTCCGGGTCGGCCGCCGGTTCACCCACTACAGGTCATGACATGACCGCACCGGCGCAAGCAATGCCCGGCCGCCGGTTCCGGCTGCCGTTCAGCCCGTGGCACCTGGTACTGGTGCCCGCCACCATCGCGCTGCTCTTCCCGTTCGTGTGGCTGATCGTGACGTCGCTGGAGACGCCCGCCGAGGCGCTGCACTTCCCGCCGATCCTCATCCCGCACGAGCTCAGGTTCGCCAACTACAGCGACGCGCTCAAGGCCGCCCCGTTCGGCCGGTTCTTCCTCAACAGCACGGTCGTCGCGGTGACCACCGTGCTGAGCAACCTGGTGCTGTGCTCGCTCGCCGGGTACGCGTTCGCCCGGCTGCGGTTCCTCGGCCGGGGCGCCCTGTTCGTGGTGATCATGACCACGCTCATGGTGCCGTTCCAGGTGACGATGATCCCGCAGTTCATCATCACCAAGTGGCTCGGCGTCCACGTGCTCGCGCAGGTGGGCATCGACCACATCGGCGCGCTCATCCTGCCCAACGCGGCGACCGCCTTCGGCATCTTCTTCCTGCGCCAGTTCTTCAGGACGCTGCCGATCGAGTACGAGGAGTCGGCCCGGGTCGACGGCGCGAACAGGCTCAAGGTGCTGTGGCGCATCGTGCTGCCGCTGTCGTTGCCCGCGCTGGCGACGCTCGCCGCGCTGACGTTCCTGGACTCGTGGAACAACTTCCTGTGGCCGCTGATCGTCGTCACCTCGACCAACCAGATGACGCTGCCGCTCGGGCTGGCCACGTTCCAGGGCGCGCACTCGACCGAGTGGACGCTGCTGATGGCGGGCAACGTGATGAGCCTGATCCCGATGCTGCTGATCTTCTTCACGGCCCAGCGGTACTTCATCCGCTCGGTCGCCGCGACCGGGCTCGCCGGGACATGAGGAGGGGTGACGTGGGCGACGACGACACGATCCGGGGCGGCGACCCGGCCGGGGATGGCGTGGCGCACGCCGGCAGCATCGACGCCGAGGTGGCCTCCCAGCCGGCCTGCTGGCTGCGGGCCGCCGGGCTGGCGGCCGATGTCGCGGACCTGCTGCCGGCCAGGGGGAGCGGGTCGCGGTGACCGGGTGCGGCACGTCCTGGTTCATCGCCCAGTCCTACGCCGCGCTGCGCGAGGCCTCCGGGCACGGCGAGACCGATGCGTTCGCCGCCTCGGAGATGCCGGCCGGGCGGCGCTACGACAGGGTCGTCGTGCTGTGCCGGTCCGGCACCACCACCGAGATCCTGCAACTGCTGGACCGGCTGGCCGGCGCGGTGCCGACCGTGGCGATCACCACCGAGCGCGCGGACCCCGGTCGCCGGGGCGGCCGACGCCGTGATCGCGCTGGACTTCGCCGACGAGGTCTCGGTGGTGCAGACCCGGTTCGCCACCACCGAACTGGCGCTGCTGCGCGCCCACCTGGGCGACGACCTGGCCGCGGTGGCCGCGGCGGCGGAGACGGCCCTGGCCGAGCCGCTGCCCGCGGCGCTGACCGGTGCCCGGCAGTTCACCTTCCTCGGCACCGGCTGGACCTACGGGCTGGCCAACGAGGCGGCGCTCAAGCTGCGCGAGGCCGCCGGGATGTGGACCGAGGCCTACCCGGCGATGGAGTACCGGCACGGCCCGATCTCGGTCACCGGGCCGGGCAGTGTGGTCTGGCTGCTGGGCCGCTCCCCGGATGGGCTGCCCGCCGAGGTGGCCGCGGCCGGCGGCCTGGCCTGGCAGGGCAACCGGGACCCGATGGCCGAGCTGGTCGTGGTGCAGCGGCTGGCGGCCGCGCTGGGGCGGGCCCGCGGCCTGGACCCGGACCGGCCGCGCAACCTCACCCGGTCCGTGATCCTGGCACCCCGCTGAGCGGCCCGGCCGTGCCCATGATCCTTGTCGTCAGCCTCAACCCGGCCCTGGATGTGACCCACCATGTGGCCGGGGTGGACTGGTCCGGGGTGAACCGGCCCCGGCAGGTCGCCGCCGCGCCCGGGGGCAAGGGGCTCAACGTGGCCCGCACGCTGCACGCCCTGGGCTGCGACGTGCTGGTCGCCGGGCTGGCCGGCGGGGTCACCGGTGAGGCGGTGCGCGCCGGGCTGGCGGCGGCCGGGGTGCCCGGCACCTTCACCCCGATCGCCGGGGAGACCCGGCGCACGTTCGCCGTGGTGGACACGGCCAGCCACGACACCGCCCTGTTCAACGAGCCGGGGCCTGCCGTATCGGCCGGTGAGTATGCGGGGTTCCTCGTTTTGTATGAGAAATCGCTGACCGGCTGCGGCGCGGTCGTGCTGTCCGGGAGCCTGCCGCCGGGACTGCCGCCGGACAGCTACGCCGGGCTGACCGCGCGGGCGGCGGCCGCGGGCGTGCCGGTGGTGCTGGACGCCGGCGGCGCGGCACTGCGGCACGGCGCGGCCGCGGGCCCGGCGATCGCCAAGCCGAACCTCGCCGAACTGGCGGACGCGGTGCGACGGCCGCTCACCGGCCGGGCCGCCGCCGCGAGCGCCGCCGCGGAACTGCGCGCCGCCGGGGCCGGCGCGGTCGTGGTCTCGCTCGGCGGCGACGGGCTGCTCGCGGTCACCGGCGACGGGACCTGGCACGCGGCGCCGCCCGCGCGGGTGGCGGGCAACCCGACCGGGGCCGGCGACGCCGTCGTGGCCGGGCTGGCGCAGGGGCTCGTCCTCGGCCCGCCGTGGCCGGAGCGGCTGCGGCACGCCGCCGCGCTCGGCACCGCCGCGTTCGCGGCACCGGCTGCCGGGCAGTTCGCCGCGGCGGACTACCGGCGGGCGCTGGCCGGGACCCAGGTCACCGAGTGGGCGGACCGCTGATGCCGGCCGCCGGCATGGCCGAGATCGTCGGCCCCGCCGTTGCGGCGGGCCGCGGCGTCGGCGCGTTCAACATCATCGGCATCGAGCACATCGAGGCGGTCGTCGCCGGGGCGGAGGCGGCCGGCGCGCCGGTGGTGCTGGCGATCAGCCAGAACTGCGTGACCTACCACGGGGCGCTGGAGCCGATCGCGCGGGCCGCCCTCGCCGCCGCGGCCGCGGCGGCCGTGCCGGTCGCGGTGCATCTGGACCACGTCACGGGCGAGGACCTGGTGCGGGCCGCGGTGGCCATGGGCGTGGGCTCGGTGATGTTCGACGCGTCCGCGGCGCTGTATGCGGAGAACGTGCGGGCCACCTCGGCGGTGACCCGGTGGTGCCACGAGCGCGGGGTCTGGGTGGAGGCCGAGATCGGCGAGATCGGCGGCAAGGACGGGGTGCACGCGCCCGGCGCCCGGACGCCGCCGGGCGACGCCGCCCGGTATGCCGCCGCGACCGGCGTCGACGCGCTGGCCGTGGCCGTCGGCAGTTCGCACGCGATGCTCACCCGCGACGCGGTGCTCGACCTCGGCCTGATCGCGGCGATTCACCAGGCCGTGCCGGTGCCGCTGGTGCTGCACGGCTCCTCCGGAGTGCCCGACGCCGGGCTCGCCGCGGCGGTCGCGGCGGGGATGACGAAGATCAACGTGGCGACCCAGCTCAACAAGGTGTTCACCGGCGCGCTGCGGGCGTACCTGGCCGCCGACCCGGTGGTGGTGGACCCGAGACGGTACACCGCGGCCGCGCGGGACGCGGTAGCCGCCGAGGTGGCCCGGCTGCTCGGCCTGCTGGGCGCGGCCTGCTGATCGGTATTGCTCGGTATTGAGCAGGAATGATCAGATTAAGGACGGTAAGATCTTGCAGGAAGATCCGGGAGCGGGGGCAGATGAGCCGTTATCGCCGCTGGAACGAGCTGCTGGAACTGCTGGCGGCCGACGGCCAGTTGCAGGTGGAGCGCGCCGCGGCGGTGCTCGGCGTGTCGGCGGCCACCGTCCGGCGTGATTTCGACGAGCTGGCCAGGCAGCAGATGCTCACCCGGATCCGGGGCGGGGCGGTCGCCAAGGGGGTCACCTACGACCTGCCGCTGCGCTACAAGACCGAACGGCACCCCACGGAGAAGCAGCGGATCGCCGCCGTGGCCGCGGGGCTGGTGCTGCCCGGCCAGATCGCCGGCCTCAACGGGGGCACCACCACCACCGAGGTCGCCCGGGCGCTCGCCGTCCGCGCCGACCTGAACTCCGGCGCGCCATCGCCCGGGCTCACCATCGTCACCAACGCGCTGAACATCGCCACCGAGCTTGCCGTCCGGCAGCACTTCAAGATCGTGGTCACCGGCGGGGTGGCCCGGCCGCAGTCCTACGAGCTGACCGGCCCGCTGGCCACCGGGGTCCTGGAGGAGGTCACCCTGGACATCGCGTTCCTCGGGGTGGACGGGATCGACGCGGTCGCCGGCGCCACGGCCCACCACGAGGGCGAGGCGAGCACCAACCGGCTGATGGCCGGGCGGGCGGCCCAGGTCGTGGTGATCGCGGACAGCTCCAAGGCCGGCCGCCGCGCGTTCGCGCGGATCTGCGCGGCTGCGGAGGTGGACATCCTGGTCACCGACACCGGCATCGCACCCGCCGAGGCCGCCAGGCTCGCCGACGCCGGGGTCAAGGTTGTCACCGCCTGAGCGGGGCCCGGCGGCCGGGGCGGCGGCGCCGGGCGGCGGCGCGCTGGACCTGCTGGTCATCGGCGACTGCAATCCCGACGTGATGGTGGTCGGCCGGGACGTCACCCCCGTCTTCGGCCAGCAGGAGAAGCTGGTGGACGGCATCTCGCTGGAGATCGGCGGCTCCGCCTCGATCACCGCGGTGGCCGCGGCGCGGCTGGGCCTGCGGGTGGCGCTGGCCGCGGCGGTCGGCGACGACCCGGCGGGCCGCTTCATGCTGGCGCAGCTGGCCGCCGAGGGGGTGGACACCGCTTCGGTGGCGGTGCGGCCGGACGTGCCCACCGGGATGACCGTGGCGCTGTCGGCCGGCGGGGACCGGGCCATCCTCACCGCGACCGGCGCCGTGGCCACGCTGACCGCCAGGGACGTGCCGTCCTCGCTGCTGGTGCGTGCCCGGCACGTCCACGTCAGCTCCTACTTCCTGATGACGGAGTCGCTGGCACCCGGGCTTGCCACGCTGCTGGCCGCGGCCCGGGCCGCCGGGGCGACCACCTCGCTGGACACCAACTGGGACCCGGCGCAGCGCTGGGCGGACCCGCGGCTCGCCGAGGCATTCGGGCATGCCAGCCTCCTGCTGCCCAACGAGGCGGAGGCGCTGCACCTGGCGGGCGCCCCGGACCTGGAGCAGGCCGTGGCCACGCTGACCGCGGCCGGTCCGGCGCTCGTGGTCAAGCTCGGCGAGCGCGGCGCGCTGTGCGCCGAGGGAACCCGCCGCTACCTGGCCGAGCCGCCGCCGGTCACGGTTTCCGACACCACGGGCGCGGGGGACTGCTTCAACGCAGGCGTCATCGCCGGGCTGCTGGGCGGCCTGGACCTGCCCGCGGCCGTCGCGCTCGGCTGCGCCGCCGGCGCCGCGTCCACCCGTGCGCCGGGCGGCACCGCGGGCGCCCCCAACCTGGCCACCGCCCAGGCCCTGGCCCGCGGCGTCACCGTCCGCGAGGTCTACTCCGCGTTATCCCGTGGCCGGCCGTTGCCTCATGTCAGGGCCAGTTCACGGTGAAGCGTGCCCGGACCGGCCCGCTGTTGCCGGCGCTGACGATGACCTCGCCGCGATAGGTGCCGGGGCGCGGGTAGGTGTGCGTGCCGAAAATGGTGTAGAGGCTGTTCACCGTGGTGCTGGTGGCATTGGTGCCGGTCACGTCGCCGGTTGAGGTGCTGCCATCGCCCCACTTGATCGTGCACCCGATGCCGAGCGAGGAATCGCACATGGTGAGCGTGCTGGCCGGAAAGCCCGGTGCGGACAGCGTCGCGATCGCGCCGTGGACCTGGCCGTGGGCGTTAGCGGTCTGGCTGGCACCGATGACCGTCAGCGGCCAGGGCACTTGGGCCGAGGGGTAGAAGTTCACCCCAGCCGCCTGCAGCCGGGCTCCCTGCCCGCCGAGGCGCCGCAGGAAGTCGTGGTAAGCGGGGCTGGTTGCGGTCCGGCGGGCACCCGGCGACCAGGCGACTTCCGCCAGTGCGAGCAGCCGCGGGAACACCATGTAATCGGCGTTGGCCAGGTTCGCGACGGTCTCACCCCACATGGCGCCTTCCACGCCGATGACATTCCGGTCGGTGACACCGCTGACGAACCCGCCGGGGTTCCAGTTGTAGGCAGCCGAGACATCGCATCCGCGGGGGCAAGCCCAGTTCATGCCCAGTGTGGGCGGCACGCTGGACCGGGCGCCGACGACGTACTTCTGATCAAGGTAGGTGTGGTTCGCCGGCGCCATCACGATCTTCATGTGCTTGGCCACCGCCTCGCGGCCGGTGATCGATCCCGGCGACGTGCCCCCGGCGGGCTGCCAGTACTCGGCGACGGAGCCAGCGGGCGGATTGGTTCCCTTGCCGGCGATGTCGGCCCAGCCCATGACCGTCTTACCGTGCCCGGTGACGATGCCCGCTTCCTTGTTGATGAAGGCGGCGTACTTCGCGGGAGGCGAGCAGCGACGCCGGCACCTCGTCTCCGCCGAGGTCGTAGTAGGGGCCGGGGGTGCTGGCGGTGAGCTGGCCGATGATCGCCGTCATGATCGCCCAGGTGTCCCGGCTGCCCGGGCACAGCGCGCTGTAGCCGACATCCTCGGTGTAGTCCCAGTGCGGCGGCTTGAACGCGCCGCAGTCGATCGCGTGCGGGTTGGCCGGCAGCGCAGGCGGTGTCGTTGTACTCCGACATGATGATCGCGTTGTTGTGGCCGGGGGAATCGACCTCGGGCACGACGGTGATGAAGTGCGCGGCGGCATCGGCGACGACGGCTTTGTACTGCGCCTGTGTCCAGAACCCGCCCGGGTCTACCAGCCTGCCCGCCGGTGCCGACCGAGCCGCGGCTGCCGATGGCGGTCAGCCTCGGGAAGCCCTTGATCGCCAGACGGAAGCCCTGGTCGTCGCTGAGGTGCAGGTGCAGCACGTCGATCTTGTAGGCGGCGATCTGGTTGATCAGTTTCTCGACCGCCGACGCGAGGCTCGTAGTGCCGGGCGATATCAAGCAGCAGGCCGCGGTAGGCGTAGCGGGGATAGTCGGTGATGGTGACCACCGGCGTGGTCCATGGTCCCGGCAGGACCGCCGGGCTGTTGACCCACGCCGGCAGGAGCTGGCGGAACGTCTGAATGCCGTTGTAGAGGCCATGCGCGGTCGGCGCCTCGATCTTCACGCCGGATGTGGTGGCGATGAGCTGATAACCCTCGGCCCGGTGACCGGGTCCCAGGGTTCCGGGATCGCCGATCTCCAGGGCGATGTCACCTGGGCGCGGCGTGCCGATGACGGTCGGCAGCCGGTACCCGGTCGAAGGCCGCAGGTAGGCAGCCAGGTCACCGGCAACCGCCGACTCGGCCGCGGCGTTGGCGCCCGGTGCCGCGACAATCCGGGCGCGGCCGGTGAGCGTGAAATGGCCGCTGCCGATCCTCGCCGACACCGGCTTCGGCACGACGCCGAGACTGGCTGCCGTCCCGGCCGCCTGCTTCACCGAAGCCGAACCAGCCTGCACGGCGAAGACAGCGCCTGGAACACCGATCGCCAGCACCGAGAAACCGGCAAACCAGACCGACAGCACAGCCAGGCGATGCCGCCAGGATCCGCCGCGGGAGCCAGCCAGCCCCCCGCGCCGGCCAGCGAGCGAGGCCAGGAAATGGAGTCTGCCGTTCATGCTGGCCGCCTATCCGTCTTGGGCACCGCTGCTAGCCGCCCTGGGCGCACCGAATCGGGCACGCCGGACGGTACAAGGGCGCAAGCGACACGGTCAAGCAGGACAAGATCGGGAGGATACGGGAATGGGGCGGTCTCCCCGCAACCCGCCGGCCCTCCAGGCAGTCATAGCAGGTGCATAGGTCCTTTAGACATCGAGAAACGGGGGACACCATGCACCTTCCTGCCTCCTCGCCAAGGCGGCTGGCCAGCGTCGCCGTCCTGGCCTGCGCCGCGGCGCTGGCACCGGCCGCCGCGCTCGCCGCCGCCTCCGCCCCGGCGGCGCCCCAGGCCACGGCCAGCGCGCGCACCCTGCGCGACATCCGGGCTCGTGGTGTGGCTGAACGTGCCGCCCGGCAACGGCTACACCGGCGGCGCCTCCTACGACCTTGAGTTCACCAACCAGTCCGGGCATGCGTGCACGCTGCGCGGCCACCCCGGGGTCTCGGCGGTCAGCCTCAACGGCCACCAGTTCGGCAGCCCGGCAGGCTGGGCTCCCTCCCCGATCACCACGGTCACCCTCGCCAACGGCGCCACCGCGACCGCGAAGCTGAACATCGCGGACACCGGCGATTTCGGCGTCCGGTGCTTCTCACGGCCGCCGGGGCCGGGTGACCCCCATGGGATTCTGCCGACGGCGGCCGGGCTGCGCGTCTACCCACCCGGCCAGACCGCCGCCAAGGTGATCCCCTACCCACTGCAGGCATGCGCGCACAACGGACCGGTCTGGATGGGCGCAGGGCCGGTAACCCCAGGAGGCCCCGGTCCCGGCCTTTAACCCCGCGGCGGGCGCCCTGGCTTGCTTTCTACGGCAGGTAGAGGTGCAGCCCGGCGGGCATGTGGTCAGCGGCGGCGATAGTGCCGCGGAACACCCCGTTGATGTAGGCGGCGATGTTTGCCGGATAGGCACCACCAGGACTGTGCTCTGCGGTGAGGCGCAGGATGGCAGACGGCTGGGATTTGTGTCCGTCGGCCAGCTCAGCGAGGGACATCGTGCCTGCGGTGGTGTGCTCGTTCATGGTGGCTCCTGCCTTGACCGCTCTGGGCTCGCCGGTTCAGCCCAGCACCCACTGTGACACGAGCGGGATCTGATACTAACCAGTCCGCGGGCGCACCAAAAGGATGTCTGGTCACACGCGTACCTGAGCGGCGGGCTGGCACCGTCTTCCCGCGGCCGCGCCGGTGCGCCCGAACGGTGCAGATGGTTACGCTGCTGGCATGGGTGACTCAAGGCTTTCCCCGGACGAGATCCGTGCCGCGGCCGAAGTCCACAACGAGCTCGGGCCCGACTACCGGGATGCCGTTGTGGAGTCGTTCCTTGAAAAGATCGACAAGGAAGTCGGTGCCCGGATCGACGCTCAGCTCGCTTCCACGCGGCAGCCCGGGACCCGTACACCTGACCCCGTTCTTGTGGACCGGAAGCGCTCGCAGCTAGGCGCCATGGCGGCCGGGTCGGCGCTCGCGGCGCTGGCTTCCGGAGCTGCCGTCGAATGGTCGATTCATTACCCAGGCTCATCGCCGGTCAAGGCGCTGGCCACCGTCTGGGCGATCCTCGCCGTCGTCTACATCGCCTGCGCCTGGCGGCTCCGCCGCCGCTGAGCTAACCCACTGCTGCATACCTGGTGGAGCCCGCGCCATAACTGCATCGGCACCGGGCGCATCCTGCCGGGCCTCCTGCGACGGCGTGGCCCCGGCTCCGGATGCCGAATGCGCTGGTCATCGGCCGGCTTCGTGGGCGATGAGGCCACCGAGGCCATAGCTCGGGCCGCGGAGTCACTGAACCTCGACACCCAGCTTGGCTTCCTGCGGCGTGGGCGGCCGTTCCTGACAGCGCCCTCGTCCTGCTGACCGGTCCGCTCCGCCACCTCTGCAACCTGCCCTCGCGTGAGGCCAACGTCCAGGCGCAAGAACTCCACGGTCACCGCCAGGGTCTACCCGCCACCAGATCCGTCCCGTGATCGCTCAGGGCACGGCGACCATGCACGCCATCTTTAGCCTGGATGACCCAAAACTGAGACCACAGCGAGCCGGAAGCGCGCCTGGCAACACCACGGTGATCTCTCATTCGTCACTCCTGCCTGCGTGAGGCGTCGGCGGGGATGCGGAACCAGAACAGGGACAGGACATTTGCCGTGGCGCCTTTCGCGTCCTGTTTGTCGAGTGCCCTCAGCTTTGCCAGCAACTCGTGGATAGCGGCCAAGGCGGCCGGCACGGCATCGGGCGTGAGCGATATCTCGCGAATCGTGGTGACAGCCTCATCCGCTGCGGTGGGCGGTATCTGGAGCGAGGCATCCAGCAGCCGCTGCAGTTCAGCAACGTAGGCCGCATTGACCTGGCCCAGCAAGCCTTCGGGGGTCCCGGAAGGGATCTCGATTCCTGTCCCGGCGGGCACCCGGTAGAGCAGCTCACGGCCGCCGCGGCGCATTCGCTCACCGGCCGGGACGGCGATTCCAGCGCGAACCAGAGTACGGAGATGGAACTGCGCCGAGCCAGCGCGGATGCCGAGCCGCCGGGCCAGCTCCGAAGCCGACAACGGCTCGGCTGCCAGCATGTGCCTGATCCGCACCCGCGTGGGATGAGCCAGGGCCCTCATCGCTTGGACGCCGCCAACTCGCCGATCTTGCATGCTGCGATTGTCTCGCAGGCGGAGGGCCTGTTTTGGGCGGTTGCGATGCCCGTTCAAGGACGAGTGCAGGCCCGCGCGGTGGTCCCAGCCCGGCAGGGCCAGCAAAATAGGCGCTAGCTACCCTGCAACACTTGTTGTAGGGTAATTCCATGCACCCCGGGGACGGGGGCCGCGCCGCCCAGCGTGCGGGGTCGCTTGGCTCCAGGCCAGCGCGGCAACGCCATCGACCTGAACCATGCCATCGCAGAACGGTGGGCCGCGTCACGACTCGCCCAGGTCACGGCCAATAGAGAGGTGAAGCAAATGCGCCGGTGGATGGTCAGGGCGGTAATGGCGACGATAGTCACCGTACCCGTCTGGGGCACTGCCTCCGTGATGTCAGCGACAGCAGCACAGGCCACCACGTGGACCGGTATCTGGCTGACGAACTCAGCTACCTTCTGCGAGGACTATGGCTATATTGCCGGTCCAGCAAACGTGCTCGATTACCGCCCATGCACGCTGCAGTACGCGCCCGAGGCCCTGGGTAATGTCGGCTCAGGCTGGCCATTCACTACCAACAGCTTCAACATGAAGTTCGCAGGGGCCCCGGTCTTCAAATTCCCGGACAATGACATCGACTGCCTGGGCGAGCAACCCGCTCCCAGCGCCGGACACAACGTGGTCGATGAGCAGTCCTGCACTCAGGCAGGCGACGAGTGGGTCGCCGACGGAACGTGCTCAAACGGCGTAATGAGCGGCGTTCTCATAAGCGTCAACTACACCGATACCGTTGGCTTGGTCCAGGAGATGAGCGTATTTACCGACCAAATCGAGGCGCAGTTGACGCCGGGATTGCCAGGCTTCGGCTGGACGAACTGGAGCTTCAATACACCGTATTGCCCCTGAGACGGGGTACGCGAGGCCTGCCGACTGGCCCAGTGATCAGGGCCCGGCGAAGTCGTCAACCGTTCATCGAGCACGCCCGCAGGACCGGGCGCGCACAGCCCCGCCAGGCAGAGCGTGCCGTGGCCGGCCGGCGGCCTGGTTGCGTCTGACGAGTTCGGCTACGGGCCAGATAACGAACCACTGGTCGGCTCTGTCGAGGGGCCCGGGGTGGCCGCGGGCGGTCCCGAGCCGGGATCCGCTGCCACGGCGCCTGCACCGGAACTAATGTTGACGACCGTGACCACTGCTACGCCGCCCACTGGGCCCTTGCATCTCGTCGTCGGATACGACGGTTCGCCGCCCGCCAGCCGGGCGGTCGACGCCGCGGTCAGGTTGCTGCAGGACCGCACCGGCCAGATCGACGTCGTGTACGTGGCCCACCTGTCCAGCCTCGCCATGCTGTCACCAGGTGCCATCGCCGAGATCGAGGCCGATTTCGACGAGATCGAGCAACAGTTGCGCGCCGCGGCCGCCGAGCAACTACGCGACCGCCCGGCGGCCTGGGGGTTCGAACGGCGCCAGGGCATCGTCCCCGACGAGCTGATCGCGGTGGCCAGAGCCCTCAGCGACGCCGGCAACACCGTGGCGATCGTGGTGGGCAGTTCGTCACACGCTACCCACCGGGTTGTCGGTTCGGTCGCAGTCAGCCTGGCCCGTCACTCGCCGGTGCCGCTGGTCATCGTCCCGTAGCACGGCCGCAGGACTGGGACCGCGATCCGATGCGGTCCCAGGTGGCGTCCGGATCAGTCAGGGCGTGCTGGCTTGCGTGCGAGGACAAGCCGGTACCGCGGGCTGCCGTCCTCGCGTCGGCCTAGAGCCGTCATGGGGACTGTCGTCACGGTGAATCCGGATGCTGTCAGGTCGTTGCGGACCGCGTGCAGCGGGCAGGTGCGGTAGTACATGACGAACGGGGGACGCCACACGGCATTGCGGACCCGCATGGCCAGGTCGAACCCGAGCAGTGCCCAGTACCAGCCTGAGGTGATGGGCTGCGGCGCACCGATCGGGAAGGCGAAAACCCCGCCAGGGCGCAGCGCGCGGTACACGCCGGCGAACAGCGCGGGCCGTTCGGCGGGCAGGAAGTGCCCGAGCGCTCCGAAACTGACCGCCAGGTCGAAGGCCCCGGCGAAGGGCAGGGCCCGGACGTCGGCCCGTACCCACTCGGCGTCCGGGTACGCACCGCGCGCCTGCGCGAGCATGCCAGCGCTGAAGTCGACGCCCATGACCGGTCCCTGGCACACGGATTTGAGGACCCGCATGCCCGCGCCGGTGCCGCAGCATACGTCCAATCCCCGGCCGAACGGGCCGAGCGGGCGCAACGCGCCGGCGGTCGCGTCAAGCACGCCATCGGGGGTGCGAAAAGGCGTGTGGTCGAACTTCGGGGCAAGCAGGTCGTAGCCGCCCTCGACCGAGGACAGCGCCTGCGTCGCCAGTTCACGCACAGACGGGCCTTGAGGCGAGAACATCGGTCCGGGGTGCCTAGCCAGGGGGTGCGACGCTCGTACAGTCCTCAACCCGCATGCTCGCTCCAGCCGGCGGGCTGCACGTGCTCCAGCTCGTCGAGCGCGTCCGGGTCCAGCGTGATGCTGTCCGCGGCCAGGTTCTCCTCCAGGTGCGCCAGCGATGAGGTGCCGGGAATGAGCAGGACGTTTGGCGCCAGGGCCAGCAGCCAGGCCAGCGCGACCTGGACGGGGGTCGACCCCGAGGCGCCCGGCGGCCCGGCGTCACGGCCGGCGCCCCGAGCACGGGATTGCCCGCGGCGAACGCCGAGCCGAGCGGGAAGAACGGCACGTACGGCACCCCGTCGGCGGCGCAGGCGTCGAACACCGGCCTGATCGGAGCGCTGGGCCACGTTGTAGGCGTTCTGCACGCAGGCCACCTCGGTCCGCGACCGGGCGCCCCGGTAATCTCCAGGCTGACGTTGCTGAGCCCGACGCCGCCGATCAGGCCCTCCTCGCGCATCGCCGCCATGGCATCGAGCTGCTCGGCGAACGGCACGTCGCTCCCTTGATCCGGCGCAGGTTGACCACCGGCACCTGGTCGACCTGGAGGCTGCGCAGGTTGGCCTGAACGCCGGGAGCGCAATTCCTCGGGGCGCTGCGCGGGCAGCCAGCCGCCGGTTTCGTCGCGGGCTCCGCCGACCTTCGAGACCAGCACCAGGTCCTCGGGATAGGGGGACAGGCCTCGTGGATCAGCTCTTGGCGACGTCGGGCCCGTAGAACTGGGCGGTGTCGATGTGGTTGACTCCGGCGGCCACGGCCCGGCGCAGCACCGCGATGGCCTGGTCATGATCCTTCGGCGGCCCGAACACCCCGGGGCCGGGCAACTGCATGGCCCCGAAGCCCACCCGGTGCACCGGCAGGCCGGCCAGCGCGAAGCTCTGGCTATCCATCGCCACACTGCCTCCCATCCTGCCGGCACAAACCGGCCTGCCGGACCGCAGGGGTCCCCCGGCGCCGAATCACCAGTATTGCCCTTGCCGCGCATGCTCCAGCACGACGCCGAATCAGCCGACAGGCCACGGCCGGTCGCGCTGAGACGGGGCTCGGTCGCGTCCATCGGGCTGCGGCCACCTGCGGCCGATGCAGTGTCGACGCGGTGGATCAAGGCTTCATGAGCCTGGCGGCGGATGAACCCCGCGGTGTGATCCTGGGACCACGTCCACGCCGGCGTCCGGCTTGGTGTGTCAGGACCGTGCGCCGCCCTGGCGCGCGGCGCGTGCCAGGAGGGGGACGAGGTTCTGGGCGTTGGGGCTGCCCCAGCCGGTGAGCGGGTCCCAGCCGGGTCCGGCGGTGTAGCCGGTGAAGACCCCGGTGGGCCACAGCACCGAGTTGTCGCCGGTGGTCACGTCGTGGAAGGCGCGGTGGTAGGCGGGGCTGCGGGCGATGGTGTAGATGGCGGGGTTGACGAAGCCGAGGTGCTGGCCGGCGTCCTGGTCGGCCAGGGCGATCACGGCGGCCCACAGCGGGGTGGCGGCGCTGGTGCCCTGGGCCAGGTACAGGCCCCCGCCGGTGAACAGCAGCGCCATGGCGGCGGTGGAGTCGGCGTCGGCGGCGACGTCGGGGACGCCCCGCATCCGGCCGGTGCGCGCGACGCCGTCCTGGTAGGCGGGCCGGGGGAACAGGCTGCTGTAGCCGCCGCCGGAGGCTTCGGTGTCGGCGTTCCAGGCCATCTCGCCGTGGTAGGCGCCGGTCGCCCAGGTCGCGTCCAGGGTGGTGCCCCCGGCCGCGAGTAGCAGCGGGTCGGAGGCGGGCAGGCTGACCTGCTTCGGCGGGCCGTTGTCGCTGATCACTCCGGTGTCGCCGGAGGAGGCGACGACCGTGACGTGCTGCTCGCGGGCTTGCTCCAGCGCCGCGTTCAGCCGGGCCACCTCGGCGCGGGTGAGGAGGTGCTCGCCGCCGCTGCCGCTGATCGAGATCACCGCGGCATGCATGGCGACGCGGCCTGGGGCCGCGCGGTGTGCGGTCGCTGCCGTGAGATCTGGTTCAGGTGCATCGTGTCTCCTCATGAGGGTGAGCGGGTCCGCCATCTGGCAGGCCCGGGGTGTGGGGGCGCCGGCAGGTGAGTGCTCCGGCTTCCCGGGCGGTCAGCCCGGGAGAAGAAGGTGTCCTGCCGGTGGCCGGAAGGATTGATCGCTACCGGGATGTCTTTCTCGCGGTCAGGGGCTCCGGTCCCCGGTGATGCCCCGTCGCGATCTGGCGCGGGCGGCGCTGTCTCAGGCGTCGCGGGTGATCATCCGCCATGCTGCGAGAAAAGGGCCGGGCTGCCGGCCAGCCCGTAGCTGTGCGGGTCGACCGCGTGGAACAGCAATCGCAGACCTTAGACGAGGACCGTCGGGGCGACGATCAGCACCGCGCGGTCATGATGAGGCCGCGGCGCTTGCGGATCTCCAGGTTCTTCGTGGCGATGAGATCCCAGGTGGGCAGCCAGGCGCAGATGGCCGGTGCCGCGCGCCGGCCGGCCGGGCGCGTGATGCGAGATGGCCTGCGTGCCGATAACGCTCATGTCAGACATCGTGAACTGCCTGCGGCCGGGCGTCATCGTGCGCGAGCATCACCATCCGCGTCATCCCTCAGACTGACAGCCTGCCCTCCACCAAAAAGATCATCGGCTGAGCAGGCCCGGCGCGTTCAGGTGCGCAGCGCCGCCCCCGCGGCGCTGCGCGCACCGCGTTAGCCACAGCGCCTCCGCGATCACCTGGCACCCAGCCCGGCAAGGCCCGCGTAGCCCAGCGGCTGCCTCGCGATGGCCTTGGGCTCGCGGCCGGCAACAGCCACCCGGCGGCCGCGGCGATCAGCGGCAGCCCGGGCAGCAGGATCAGCACGTCGGTCAGTGGCACGTCACCGAACATGATGGACAGGCTGCTGCGGGCCCAGGCCAGCCCGGCGATCACCGCGCCGGCCATGCCGAGGATGGCGCCGAGCAGGCCGAGCGCCGCGGCGGTCGCGGCGGTGATCGTCCGCCGGGTCGTGCCGCTGGCGCCGGTCGCGGTGAGCGTGCGCAGGTCCTGCGCGGTCTCGCTGCGGATCAGGCCGACCGACATGGCCAGCACGCCGAGCGCGATCACGATGCCGAGCGCGGTGGCGCCGTCGGCGATCTCGCCGGGGCCGAGCGAGCCCGACTCGGTTTCGACCGTCGCCCCGTAGGTGAGGGCGAATTGCCGCCCGGCATGGATCTGCACGGCGGTGAGCGGAGCGGGTGCCGGATCGCCACCCGGCCAGGTGAGTCTGCAGCCGGTATTTGCTCACCGCGTACTGGGTGATCACCGTGTTCGGCGCGGAGGTGCCGCTGGGCAGGCTGCTGACCGTCTGCATCTTGGGGCTGGCGAGGCAGCCGTCGCTCAGCGTGCAGCTCGGCAGTAGGCTGTCTTTCCGCATCAGGCCGCCGGGACCTTGCTGGACGCCGTAGTTTCCCCAGGTCAGCTCCATGTGTAGCAGGCTGGCCATGCCTGGCCGCATGGTGACGACCTCGGTGCCGGGAGCGATCTGGCCGGCCGTGATCCGGTACGTGGCGAGTAGCTGCGGGGTAGCCACGTACACGGTGCCGGTGAAGTCCTTATGGGCCTGCGCACCCGCCTGGTGCAGCGTGGCGGCTGCGGATTCCAGCGGTACCGCCGATGGCGCATGCAGGGCAGCGGCGAGACTGCTGACGTGCCTGCTCACCTCGGCGAGCTGGGTGCTGCTGAGCGGCACCGCGTTGGGGCCGCCCTGCGGGGGCTGCGCGTAGACGATCACCTGGCTGCTGGACAGGTTGGGGCCGGTCCAGGCGAGGACATTCTCGAACTGGACGCTGGTGACGACGCAGATCCCCGTGGCCAGGAACACGGCGAACGTGATCGCCGCCAGCGCGGCACCGGACCGGGCCCGGTAGCGGACCAGGTCGCGCAGCGCGATCCGGACCGCGACCGGCAGCCGGGAGCTGGCCCGCAGCATGCTGAGGGCCAGCGGGGCGAGCAGGACGATGCCGATGATCACGGCGACCAGGCCGGCTACCAGGTGCAGCGCGGGGCTGCCCCCGTTGCCGCTTGCCCCGGCCAGCCCGCCGGCGGTCGCCAGGCACACGACGCCGACCACGAACACGATGACGCCGGGCAGGACGGTGCGGTGCACCGGCTTCGGCGATGGAGGGCGGCCGGACAGCGCGGCCACCACCGGCACCGGGGCCATCGTCTTGGCCGGGCGGCGGGACGCCAGCACCGACGTCGCGATCGCGAACACGGCCCCGAGCGCGATCGCCCACCATGGCAGGTTCGCCGCGTCGATCACGTGGCCGGTAGCCTGCTGCAGCGCCGGCACGTAGGCGAACCAGGCGGCGAAGCCGAGCACCGCCCCGGCAAGCGCGGCGGTCACGCCGACGACCAGGCCGCCGGTGATCATGACCAGGCGGAGGTTGCGTTCGGTCGCGCCGATCGCGCTGAGCATGCCGAGGGCACGGAGCCTGCGCTGGGCCATCACCGAGAAACCGGCTACCGACACCAGGCCGATGAACACCAGGCCGAGCACCTCCACCACCAGGACGACCGTCGCCGGCGAGAATCCGCCCGCGCCGCCAGTGGGGAAGGACACGGCCGCCGCCGGGACACCGGGCAGCGTCCCGTTGCCGCCGCTGATCGCCTGCTGCGCCGCGGCCGGGCCGAGCAGCATGACCACCTGGCGGGGGTGCGCGACCTCGCCGGGGGCGACCAGCGCGAACTCGTCCGCCAGGTTGCTCGGGTCCTGCACGATGCCGGTCACCCGCCAGGTCGTCCCGGCGGCCCGCCAGGTGCCCCCCACGTGCGTGTCGTACAGGGCCGCGACCTGGCTGGTCAGCGCGGCCCGGCCGGGGCCGGCCGGGTAGCTGCCGCTGACCAGGCTGAGCAGCGGAGCGTTGTAGTGCCCGTGCGGGCTCTCGGCGCGGAGTTGCACAGGCTGGGTGGTGCCAGTAGCGATGTTCTGATTCTCGATGAGATCGGCCGGGCCCCAGTGATCCTGGATGGTGGCGATGTCGGCGGCCAGGTGCGGGTCGGTGCCGGGCAGCGTGACCGACGCGGCGGCGGTGCCGAGCGTCGCGTAGTTCGGGTTCGGGAGCTGCGTGTTCGTGACGACACTGGCGCCCCAGATCGTCGCCGCGACCGCCGCGGTGAGCAGGCCGAGTATGAGCAGTTGCTGGCGCCATTCGCGGCGGAACAGCCGCCAGCCCCATCGCATCACCGCGCGGCGGGCGGGTACACCTCCGGCGTGCGGGCGCGTGCCGGGCAGCGCGGCGCTCACCGGTCCCGCCCCAGCAGCGGCTCCGGGCCCGGCGCGGGCACCGTCTGGCCGACGATGCGGCCGTCCCTGACGGACACGACGCGTTCCGCCCACGAGGCGAGCTGCGCGTCGTGCGTGACGACCACGGCGGCGACGCCTTGCTGGCACGCGGTGTGGATCATGCGCATCACCGCCTCGGCGTTGGCCGAGTCGAGCGCGCCGGACGGCTCGTCGGCGAGCAGCAGGTGCCGGTCGCCGATTACGGCGCGGGCGATCGCGACCCGCTGGCGTTCCCCGCCGGATAGCTGGTCCGGGTAGCTCGACGCCCGGTCCGCCAGGCCCAGATCGGTAAGCACCGCAGGCCGGCTTCCCGGGCCTTCCGCGCCCCGACGCCGTCCAGTTCCAGCGGCAAAGCGACGTTCTCCGCGGCGGTCAGCCCTGGGAGCAGGTTGAAGTCCTGGAACACGTAGCCGATCGACTGGCGGCGCAGCCGCGCCTTGTCGTTGCGTGACATCGTGGCCAGGTCCTGCCCGGCGACGAGGACCTGCCCGCTGGTCGGTTCCTCCAGGCTGCCGGCGATGGTCAGCAGCGTCGACTTGCCCGACCCGCTCGGCCCCATCACCGCCACCATCGTCCCGGGGGCGACTTCGAGGCTGAGGTCGCGCAGTGCGTGCACTTCGGCGGCGCCCTGGCCGTACACCTTGGACACCAGGCGCAGTTCCAGCGTGCTCATCGTGTCACCCCTGCTTTCCTCATCAGCCCGGGCAGGTCATCACTTGCCGCGACCGGCGTTCCGTGACTCCGCTGAGTGCCACTGCGGCATCCATGCCGGAAAGGTAGGCCAGGTGCCGCTGCGCTGGCATCGGCCCCGCTGGGTAATCTTCAGCGGGCTGCTTCCGGCTGCCGTTCACCCGTGTGGGGTAATCAGTTAGCCCGCACGGCCGATGGCACGGACGGTTCACTGCGCGACAATGGGCTGGTGAACGGCCACAACGCCGAGCCGCCACCCGGACCGCGGGGGAAGCGCCGCTGGCGGCCGAGATTGTCCGCGCCCGCGCGATCCGCGGACCCGCCGAGCGCGCGTCAGATCGCGGCGGATATAGCGCTGCCCATAGCAGCCGCGATTGCCTCACTGGCCGTGGCTGGCCTCGCGGTCAGGAACCTGGCGGGTCCGGCGCCGTCGGCGGTTCCCTTCGTGGGCAGGCCCGGATGGCAGGCCATCGTTCCCGCGGTGGCGGCCAGGACGGCGCCGCTGGCAATCCGCCGGTTCCGCCCGCTCACCGCGTTCTGGCTGTGCCTGGCCGCGTGCCTGGTGGTCGCGCTCCCAGGGTCGCTGCGCGGGTCTGCCGCAACCATTGTGATCGACCTGATCGCGCTGGTACCCGCCGCCTATTCCGCGGTAGTGCACAGCAGGCACCGGGTCGCGGCATTGCTCAGCACGCCAGCGGTGGCCGTCGTCCTGGTCTTCCGCGGCCTGTGGCCGGCACCGGTCGGTAACTACACGATGCTCGCAACGCTGCTGGTGTTCATCATGGTTGTCCTTGTCATCGGCAACGCAGCGCGCCTGAGCCAGCGCCGCGTGAGCGAATCACAGGCACGGCTGCTCCGGCTCAA
>CAWCKG010000029.1:0-98749 GCA_963795785.1 uncultured Actinomycetes bacterium | reverse complement strand
GCCGGTGCTCCTCGAACCGCTGTGCCAGCCAGTCCTGCTCGCTCATGCCGTATATCCTCCCGCGGGCGACGGGTCCTCCAGGGTGACCCGCCAGGCGGCCGATGTGACCGGACCGCACAGCGGCTCGGAGTGTCGCTGGTCACACTCGGCGCGCGCCGGTCACATCCCCGGCTCCTGAAGTGTCTCCCCAGGGACCGCATGAACCCGGGCGAGAGGAATACACAATGCGAGTCTTCGTTGCCGGCGCCAGTGGCGCACTCGGAAGCCATCTCGTACCGCAGTTGATCGGCGCCGGGCACGAGGTGATTGGCACGCACAACTCGCCGGCCAGTGCGCAACTGCTGCAGGTGCTCGGCGCCGAACCGGTCCGGCTCGACCTGCTCGACGCCCGTGCCGTCCGCGCGGCCGTGCTCAACAGCAGGCCAGACGCGATCGTGCATCAGGCAACCGCGCTGGCGAACGTCAAGTTCGGCCGGAGCCTGGACAAGACCTTCGCCACCACCAACCGGTTGCGCACCGAGGGAACGGACGCGCTGCTGGCCGCCGCCCGGGAGGCGGGGGTGCGCCGGTTCGTGGCGCAGAGCTTCGCGCCGTACCTGTACGCGCGGCAGGGCGGGCCGATCAAGACCGAGG
The DNA here is from genome assembly GCA_963795785.1 of uncultured Actinomycetes bacterium. Lineage (GTDB taxonomy): Bacteria > Actinomycetota > Actinomycetes > Streptosporangiales > Streptosporangiaceae > DASXKD01. The sequence continues at coordinate 98,116 of CAWCKG010000029.1, read as the reverse complement.
CCGATCCTGTGGATGAGACCCCGCCGCCCAACACCGGCGAGACCTACGCCGCGATCATCTACCTGGAGAAGGCGACCACCGGCTTCGGCGGCATCGCGTTACGCTACGGCGGTTTCTACGGCGCCGCCAACGACGCACTGATCGAGCCCGTTCGGAAGCGCCTGCTGCCGATCGTCGGCAACGGCGGCGGGATCTTCCCCTGGCTGCACCTCGATGACGGTGCGGCGGCCACGGTGCTCGCCCTCGAGCACTCCGGCCCGGCGATCTACAACATCGTCGACGACGAATCCGCCCCGGTCCGTGACTGGCTCCCGGTGCTCGCCACCGCGCTGGGCGCCAGGCCACCGCGCCACATACCGGCCTGGCTGGCCCGCCTGATCGCCGGCCCGGCGGCCGTGGAACTGGCCACCCAGGCACGCGGCGCGTCCAACGCCAAGGCCAAGCGCGAACTCGGCTGGACTCCCCGGTACCCCAGCTGGCGCCTCGGTTTCCCGGGGTCTACTCGGCGATCGCAGTTGCGGACGGGACGGCGGCCGGCCGGGGCACCGCGGCAGCTCAAGCGCGCGACTGAGCGCTAACGCCGCGGGGGGCGGTGCCGGTGGCACCGCCCCCGCGTCCGGGACCGCTACAGGTTCGCGACCGAGTTGTAGAGGGCGTCGGCGTTGTTGCCGAAGTAGGCGGAGAAGATGTCACCGGGAAGGGACGAGTAACCGAAGTCATTGACCCCGTTGATGTACCCCCACTCCCCGCCGAACGACCGCAGCCACGGGCCGCCGCTGGATCCGCCGGTGAAGTTGCACGCCAGCCCCATGGTGCTGGACACGTAGGGCCAGTTGAACTCGCTCCCGTTGCAGTACTGCAGCGACTGCGCCGTTGAACGGCGACGCCGCCGGGTAGCCGAAGTCGTAGACGTACTGGTTCTCCGCCCAGTTCCAGGCCAGGCCCTGCCCGCCGACCACGTTGACGATGTGCTGGCCGGAGGAGTTGGTGTTCATGACGGCGGCGCCGATGTCGTCGCCTTCGTCCTGGTTGTTGATGTAGTTGGTGAGCGTCCACAGCTGCCTGGCCGTCCAGCACCCCGTACGGGGCGTACCCGTAGTAGTAGTCGGGCACGAACACCCAGTTCGAGTGCCACGCTCACCGGGGACCTCACCGCCGAGGCTGCCGTAGACGCAATGCCCGGCCGTGATGACGGCGTCCCTGCCGTTGCTGTTCACCGTGCTGGCCGAGCACACCCAGTTCTCCGTCTGGCCGTTGCCCGTGGTGGTGAAGAACACCTTGCCGGTGGTCGTCGCCGGCGGCAGGTAGAAATTGCCGGGCCAGTTGCTGCCGGTGGACCCGGACCGCGGCGGGAGCGCGGCACGGCCGGGCATCGCGCCCGGCGGGCGGCCCGCCAGCGCCTCGACCGGAGCGGTGCCCGCCACCTGCCCGGCCGGCCCGGACGGGCGCGCGGCTGGCGCGGCATGCGCGTCCGGGGGAGACGTGAGCTTGATGCGGTCCGCGTTCCGCGCTGACAGCATCCGGGACCGGGTCCAGTACGCGACCGCCCGCTCGGCCGCCATGCTGGCCCGCCCGGTGCCGGTCATCACGTGCTCGGACACCCGCGGGCTGGGTGGCGCCGTGTTCGCTGTCGCTGCGCCGGGGGCAGCCTCCCGCCCAGCAGTGCGACGCCGGCGGCCAGGCCTGCCGCCGCGGCCAGACGGCGGGCCCGGGGCCGGCGTCCAGCGGGGGCGGGCTGCTCGTGCTGCGGCTTGCTTGTGCGTGCCATCGGTGACTCCTCATCTCGATCACTGAGTGTGATGATCCGCTCACGATTTGCGGTCACCGTGAGATGAGGAGGCGGCAGCGATCTAGATACATCCACCGTGACGGATGCGGCGTGACCGTGTGGTGTGGTGGCCGAGTCTGCCGTGCGGATCCCGGTGCCCTGACAGCCAGCCTGGCCCTGCCGCCCGGGGGATAGTGGACTGTCAGGACCTTGGGGGACCTTGGGAGGTTAGCCATGGCATCGGGCGTGACGGGAACTCTTGACGAGGCATACCAGCGGTTGCATGCCACGGGGCCGGAGTTCGACGGCTGGCTGTCCAACCATGGGCCGATGGCGGCCGAGGCGATGGTGCGCCATGGGCACGCCGACCAGGTGCACCGGTGGCTTGACGGCTATATGGAGCGGCTGGAGGAGTTCCCCCGCGGCAGCGGCCCGATCGGCCCGGACTGGCAGGACGCGCTGGGTGATCCGCGGCGGATCGCCGACTGGACCGCCTACTTCCGGCGCGAGGTCACCGAGCAGCCGTGGCGCCAGGTGCTGGCGACCTGGTGGCCGCGGCTGCTGCCCGGGGTTGCCGCTGCCGCTACCCATGGGGTGATCCGGGTCGGCCACGCGGTGCGGGCGCTCATGCAAGACGGTGCGGACGCCGAGCATCTCGCCGAGCTGGCGCATGGCCTGGCCTACTGGGCAGCCCGCTGGCAGCCGGTGCCCGGCGTCCCGGCGGCCGGGCTGCCCCCGATCCCCGCGCGCACCCGGCGGCGGAACCGGCCGGGGCCGGCCCCACGGTTGCCGATGCGCTGGCCGCGGTCCCGCGGATCGCCGATCAGTCGGGCGGTGTCCGCGACCGGCTCACCCGGCTCGGCGGGCTACCGGGCTGGCCCACCGCGCTGGCGGCGCCGCGGATCCCGGCATCGGCCGGGGCGCTCGCGCCCTGGCTGGGCGGCCTGGTCGATGCCGCCGCCATCAGGTATCTGCGGTACGGGCACGGCAACGGCGTCATGCTCGTGCACTCCGCCACCGCCCCCAACGCGATCTTGCGGGCGCTTCCCGCGCTGGATGAGCAACTGTGGGCACCCAGCGTGACCGCGGCCTGGGCCGCGGCCGCGGCGCTGACCGCCAGCTACGCACCCGCTGCCCCGGCCGCGCAGGACGCGCTGCCGGACCCGCCGAGCGGCCCGCAGGCGGCTGCGGAGACATTCGCCCGGGCCTGCGAGCATGGCGACGAACATGTGATCAAATTCGCCGACACCGCGGCCGACGTGTACGCGCGCACCGGCAACTCCGACGCCCTCGCCGCCGCCATCCGGGCCACCCACCTGATCGAGCGCTGATCCGCAGGCGGCCCTGCTGGTCACGGGCGCCGGGCAGCCAGCCAGGACGTACCGGGACCCGGCCGGGGCCCGGCCACCAGCGGGCCAGCACGATCGCGCCGAGCTGCCCAGGATCTCATCACCCTCGGCGAGTGCCGTCATGGTCTGGTCCGCCAGCCGGTCCGCGGCCGCACAGTAGGCGACCACACCGCCGTCACCCGGGAGGTAGAGCAGCCCGGTGTCGGTACGGCAGCCGCTGACATACCCGGTCTTGTGAGCGAGCGCCGGGCCGGCTTGCCATGGCGGATCGCCCGGCTGGGCCAGGTGCAGGTAGGCGCGGGGGAAGCGGGCCCTGTCCTGCTGGTACCGCAGCGTAGTGATGATCTCCTGCGCGGCTGCCTGGTCCACGACCAGGCCCGCGTGCAGGTCAGCCATCAGGCGGCACAGGCTCGGCGGGGGTGGCCGTGGCGAGCGGCGCGCCCGGCGGCGGGCGCGGTGCCGGGCGCGGCGGCGGGCTGGCGCTTGCGACCACCAGCGGCGGTGGCGGGATGCTGATCTTGTGGTCGAGCCGGATCTCGGGATAGCCGAGAGATGCCACGCCGCGGTTCACCGCGGCCACGCCGCCGAGCAGGTCGATCAGCATGTTCGTCGCGGTGTTGTCCGAGACGACGATCATCAGAGTGCACAGGTCGGCAACGGTGCACGTCAAGCCGGGCCGCAGCACGCTCAGCACGCCCGAGCCTCCGGCCAGGTCATGGCACGCGTGGTGACCGTGGCCGCCAGGTCCATCGCACCGAGCCGGGCCTGCCGCATCACCTCGGCGTAAATCGCGACCTTGACGCTGCTCGCGGTGCCGATCACCGCCTCGGGGTTCCAGGTCAGTTCCTCCCCGCTGCCGAGGTGGCGGGCGGGCAGGCCGACGTGGCCGCTGCACGCCGCGGCCACCGCGGCGACCGCGCCAGGCTGGCCTGCGCCGTGATCCAGGCCGCCCGCCACGCGCGGCCGGTCCCCGTCACGGGCGACGCCCCTGGCCCGCCAGCGCGCGCCCGGCCAGCGGCCCGGTGAACTGCCCGCCAGCCACCGTCACCTGGCCGTTGACCAGCACCTCGGTCACGCCGACGGAGAGCTGGTGCGGGTCGGCGAACGTGGCCCGGTCGGCGACGGTCACCGGGTCGAACACGACCACGTCGGCGAAGTACCCCTCGCGGAGCAGGCCGCGGTCCCGCAGGCCCAGGGTGGCGGCGGGCAGGCCGCTCATCCGCCGGATGGCCTCGGCCAGCGGCAGCAGCTTCTCGTCACGGGCATAGTGGCCGAGAACCCGGGCGAAGCTGCCGTAGGACCTGGGGTGGGTCGGCGCCGTCAGGAACGCGCCTTCTGGCGCCATCGAGGTGCCGTCGGAGCTGATCGCCACCCATGGCCGGCGGAGCGCGCTGCGCAGGTTCTCCTCCGACATGGAGAAGAACGCGGACTGCACCCGGGACCGGTCCGAGGCGATCAGGTCCAGCGCCGCCTCGACCGGGTCGGTGCCGCGCTCGGCGGCGATCTCAGCCAGCGTCCGGCCCTGCCACTTCCGGTTCTGTTCGGTGGCGCACTGAAGGATCAGCACGTTCTCGGCCTCGGTCACATCACCCCACCGGCCGGAGCCGGCGAGGTCGGCGCGGATCCGGGCGCGGGTGCCGGGCCCGGCCAGCCGGTCGTAGAGCGCATCCACGCCGCCCTCGTGGTACCGGTCCGGGATGATGCTGGTCAGCCCGGTCGAACTGGCGGGGTAGGGGTAGACGTCGGCGGTGACCGCCTGGCCGGCGGCCCGGGCCCGCTCGATCAGCTCGATCGCCATATCCATCTTGTCCCAGTGCGCGCGCCGGCCGCCTTGAGGTGGAACACCTCGCCGCGCAGCCCCGCCGCCTGGCAGATCGCCAGGAACTCGGCGAGCGCGTCAAGCAGGTCTTCGCCCTCACCGCGGATGTGCGAGGCGTAACAGCCGCCGTATCCGGCCACCACCTGGCACAGCGCCGTCAGCTCGGCGGTGTCCGCATAGCTGCCGGGAGGGTAGATCAGCGCCGAGGCGATCCCCAGCGCGCCGTCGGCCAGCTCCTCGGCGGCCAGCGCGCGCATGCGGTCCAGTTCGGCGGCCGTGGCCGGGCGGTCGTCGTTGCCCACCCCGTTCGCCCTGAGTGTGCCCGCGCCGATGAACGAGGCCACGTTCTGCGCGGTGCCGCGGCGCTCGACGTAGCTCAGGTATTCCGACAGCCGGGTCCAGCAGACCTCGTAGTCCAGGCCGTCACGGTCGCGCTCCAGCTCGGCCTTCATCCGCGGGGTGAGCGGGCCCATCGAGCTGCCCTCCCCGAACACCTCGGTGGTCACGCCCTGGGTCAGCTCGCCCAGCGACCGCGGGTCGTGCAGGATGCTCCGGTTCGAGTGGCTGAGGATGTTGATGAAGCCCGGGCATACCACCTTGCCGGCCGCGTCGATGACCAGCCGGGCCCCGGCCGGCTCGCCCGGCGCCGGTGGGCGGATCCACGCGATACGCTCCCCGCTGATCCCGACGTCGGCACGTACCGGCGCCCCGCCAGCACCGTCGTGGACCTCGCCGCCGATGATCGCCACGTCGAGCATTACCGGGCTCCCCGGGTGCTGGCTGACCGGGTTCGTGCCGGGATGACGGGCCGAGCCCAGTGCCGGCGATGTCAGGCGGCCGCCAGCAGGCGGGTCATCACCCGCACCGCGAAATGCAGCGCGGACACCGGGACCTGCTCGTCCACCCCGTGGAACCTGGCGTAGTAGTCGAATCCCGGCGGCAGCAGCAGCGGGGTGAACCCTACCCGGCGATGCCCAGCCGGGAGAACTGCTTGGCGTCGGTACCGCCGCCCATGCAGTACGGCACGACTGTCGCGCCCGGGTCCTCGGCCAGCAGGCCCCGGTCATCGCGGTCACCAGCGGGCCAGCCAGCGGTGCTTCGAGCGGGATCTGCCGGTGCAGGTACTCCCAGTCACGTCCGGCCCGGTCAGTTCGTCCAGGGTGGCCACGAACTCGCCCTCGTAGCCGGGCAGCACCCGGCCGTCCACGCACGCGGTCGCCTCGGCCGGGATCACGTTCACCTTGTACCCGGCGGCCAGCATGGTCGGGTTCGCGCTGTTGCGGACCGTCGCCGCGACCAGTGCGGCGGCGGGCCGAGCCGCGGCAGCAGTTCGGCCGCCCAGCCATCCTCTTCGCCCGGCTCTGGCTGCGCCGCCGCGGCCCCGACGGCGTCGGCGATACCGGAGATCGCCGCCTGGACCGTCGGGATCAGCCGCACCGGCCAGCGGTAGGCGGCGATCCTCGTGACCGCGCCCGCGAGCCTGGCCACGGCATTGGCTGGATTCGGCTTGGAGCCGTGCAGGCCCGGCCGTGTGCGGTGAGCTTCAGCCAGGCGGTCCCGCGCTCCGCGGAGGCGAGCGGGTACAGCCGCACGCCGTTCCCGGCGTGGAAGGTGAACCGCCGGACTCGCCGACCGCCTCGGTGCACCCCTCGAACAGGCCGGGATGCTTGTCCACCAGCCATCGCCCCGTAGGCGGCGGTGTCCTCCTCGTCAGCCGTGAACGCGAGCGCGAGGTCGCGGCGCGGGCGGGTTCCGCAGGCGGCGATCTGCCTGGCCACGGCGAGCAGCACGGCGTCCGCGTTCTTCATGTCCACCGCGCCGCGGCCGTGCAGCACGCCGCCGTCGATTTCGCCGCTGAACGGGTCCCGCTCCCATTCACCCGGTTCGGCCGGAACCACGTCCAGGTGACCGTGCAGCAGCAGCGCACCCGCCTCCGGGTCGGTGCCCCCGATCCTGGCCACCACGTTGGCCCGGCCCGGCGCCGATTCCAGCAGCACCGGATCCAGGCCCGCCGCGGCGAGCCGCTCCGCCACGTACTCGGCGGCCGGTCGCTCCTGGCAGTCACCGCCGCCACGGTTGCTCGTATCGATCCGGATGAGGTCGGACGCGAAGGCGACCGCCTCCTCCTCAGCGCGGGTAAGCACCCGTCACACGCTATCTTCTACAACATGCCGACGATCCCGGCCGCGCTGAGCTCACCCGAGGTGCCGACACCGGCGCTGATCGTGGACGCTGCCCTGCTCACGGCGAACATCGAACAGATGGCGGCACGGGCACGATCCGCCGGGGCAGGCCTGTGGCCGCACGTGAAGACGCACAAGTCGAAGGACGTAGCCCGCCTTCAGCTTGCCGCCGGCGCGGCCGGTCTCACCGCCGCAACCATCACCGGAGGCGGAAGCCATGGCGGACGCCGGGGCGGCGGACCTGCTGGTGGCGTACCCGCCCGTCGGCCGCTGGCGCCTGGAGCGGCTGCTTGCCCTGTCGCGGCGGGCACGGGTCACCACCGCCCTGGACAACGCCTCGACGGCGGTTGCGCTGGATCAGGCTTGCCAGCGTGCCGACTGCGACCTCGGGTTCCTGTGGGAGGTGGACTGCGGCACCGGGCGGCTGGGAACCGAGCCCGGCTCCGCCACGGCGGCGGAAGTGGCGGCGCTCGTGCGGCAGCTGGTGCGGGTTCGCTTCTCCGGCGTCATGGCCTTTGCCGGGCATGTGTACTCGGCCACGACCGAGCACGAGGTGCGCCGTGCCGCGGCGGAAGAGATCCGCGCCGTCCGGGTCACCGCGGCGGCGCTTTCCGCGCTGGGGGTTCCCTGCCCGGTCCTCAGCATCGGCACTTCGCCGACGGCCCACCACCTCGATGAGGCCGCCCAGGGACTGCAATGCCGCCCGGGCACGTATGTGTACAACGACCGGACCCAGGTTGCCCTCGGCGTTGCCGACGAGTCCTCGTGCGCCCTCACGGTGCTGTCCACCGTGCTGTCGCGCCCGGCCCCCGATCGGGTCATCTTCGACGCCGGCTCGAAGGCACTCTCCAGCGACCAGCACCCCGCCACGCCGGGCGGGTACGGTGCGGTCCTGGGCGAGCCGGCGATCTCGGTCGGCAGGCTGTATGAGGAACACGCCATCGCTCGCCTGCCCCGGGATCTCGACCTGCCGATCGGAAGCCGTGTCCGGATCGTCCCCAATCATGCCTGCACAACGGCGAACATGCACCGGACGATGCTGGTGCTCGACCGGGGATCCGTCGCCGGCGAATGGGCCACCGGATCAGCGGGCTGGAGCTAGCCGCCATCGGCTGCTGTCTGCTGCCTGGTGTCAAAGGTGGCGGATGTCGCCACGCCGTTGCCGTTCAGGGTGACCTTCACCGGATTCGCCAGGCCGAAGTCCCGGCAGTTGAGGTTGACATAGGACATGAGCAGCCGGTTTGCCATGAAGGTGAACAGGTTATTGCCGACGGACGGCACCGGCGACCGTCCCGTTGCCAGCAGCGCCTCGTTGCCGCTCAGGAACCGTGTCTGGATGTTGATCATGTTTTGGCAGAATTTCGCCGGGCTGTCGGCAGCGTTGTTCCCCGGTGAGACATCCGGCTGGCCGACCATGGATCGGTACAGGTCGGTCTTCGTGGCGCTGAAGGCGTTATTGACCAGCACCATCGGGTCGTTCTCCGGCACCAGCGCGACAGGCGCCGCCTGGCTCCTGGCAGCGGACAGCTCATCCAGGGCCTGCGACGTCCCCGGCGCTCCGCCTCGCGACAGGTCCGGTGCGGTGAAGGGCTTGCAGCCGAGCACCGGATCGACGAAGTCGTCGAGCAGGGCGTTGTCGCTCCCGTTGGTGACGACCGTCGCGTGCGGCAAGGCGGCGGCATTCCCGTTGCTGAACTGCGCCGTCTGCCCCGCCGCGGTGAGCAGGTATTCCGTGGTGACGTTGTCGCTCGGGTCCTGGTCGACGAGGGTGAAAGCCCGTGTCGTCGGGCACGCGTGGCCGGTCTTCGGGGAGACACCTGCCGGGGGCACGGTGAGCTTGCCCTGTCTTTCGGCCCTGCGCGCGGCCCAGAAGAAATGCGCGCCGTGGCAGAACGACACCTGGCCAAAGGGTGACCCGCGCAGGCCGTTGACGCAGTGACCCTGGATCAGCGCGCGTGGCGTGGCGCCCACCTGCGTCAAGGTGGTGCCGTTGAAGCCGAAATCAATCGTGACGACCGCGCCCTTCGGCAGCCGGGGCAGCACTGGTGCGGCCGCTGGCCTTGTCCCGTTGGTGATCACCAGCGGCTCGTAGACCGACAGCTTCCCCGTGGCCGGGTCCAGGATCGTCGCCTGCACGAAGGCCCCCAGGTTCGCCGCGTTGGCCATGGTGCAGCCCGAGGCCGCGGGCGTCGCGCCGCCGGTGCCGGTGAGCCGGTACGGGGTGGCCAGCCCCGCCGCGCTCAGCGGGTGCGCGGGCACGATGATCTCGCAGTTCGCATTCGCGCGGCCCTGGTCGGCGGGCCCCGGCCGGCGGCGTCCCGGCCGGGCACGGCGCGCGGCCGGGCGCCCGCAGGCGCGGCACAGGGTTCCGGCCGGGCTGCCGCCTTAGCCTGGGACGCGGAGCGCGTCCAGGTTGCCCGCGGCACCGAGCCCTTCCGGATTGCCCGCGGCACCGAGCCCGTCCGGTCTGCTGTGCGGCACTGAGCATGGCCATGACGTGCGGGGCGCTTACCGTGACTATCCCCGCGGCGAGCGCAACTGCCAGGAGCGCGGCCATCGGCACCCGGCCGGGCCGTCGCTGCCCCGGTAAGCTCCGGTACCGGCGCGCGTCTCTTCTCTGGTAGGAGCGAACTCTCCGATATGACATAGGAGTGTCTCTCTGGTCGTCCCGCTACCCGGGCAGCCACGTTAGCCCGGCCGCCCAGCGTTTGAGTGAATTTATGTATAAGAGCAGATCCCTTGGCCCGTCCGGCCGGTATCCCAGCTCATTCACCAGGAACTCCCAGGAATGCCGGTTCTCACTGCGGTGCCGTGACCCGATTCGCTAGGATCACCCCACGTCAGTGGCCGACCACCGTTCGGATCAGGCCGATGAAACCTCTCGGGTGTGCGCGTGGAGTGTTAGCCGACTGCCGGCACGAGATGCGGCGGTGGGGTTACCAGGCTGCCATCCAGGCATCGGCCCCGGGTCTTACCGGCCGCCGGGACTGCCCGTCACCTGGCCTTGATCACGGTCCTGTTAGCCAGCGGGACCGGCCCGGCCCTGGCCAGCGGCACCTCCGGAGCCAGGGTCATCCTCGCCGCCATACAGCGGTTCTTACTCGCCTACTCGGGTGTCTTCGCGCTCATCGCGCTGACCGCCGCGGTGGCGGCCGGGCTGATCGCGACGGACCGCCTGGTGGTCACTCCGGCTGGCCGGGTGACCTTCCAGGCAGTGCATCGTGCGCTGTCACTGGCGGCGGTGGGCTTCCTCGCCTCCCACGTGCTGCTGGAGATACTGGCGCATCGCTCGCGGGCGATTGACGCGGTTGTTCCCTTCCTCGCGAGCGGGCGGACGCTCTACCTCGGCCTCGGCACCATCGCCTCGGACCTGATACTGCTGATCGCCTTCACCAGCGTCGCGCGAGGCAGGTTCGCATCTCACTGGACGGCCGCCTGGCGTGGCGTGCATGTCACCGCGTACCTGGGCTGGCCGCTGGCGATCCTGCACGGACTGCTCAGCGGGCGCACGGCCAAGCCCTATGTGGATTGGAGCTACGGGGCCTGCGTGGCGGCGGTTGCGGTCGCCCTGGTGGTCCGGCTTGTCGCACCGCCAAGGAGCCGCCCGGACGCCTTCGCCTGACTCGGTGCCGGGGCTGCCCGCGGGCCTGTTCGCGGGGCACCAGCCGGGCGCCCGGCTCCCCGTCCAGCCACCGCCGCGCCTGGCGTTACCTGGTGAAAGCCACGATTCCAGCAGCATGCAGTACGGCGTGGTGTACGGCGTCGTGGACGACGGCATGCCGCCCGAGCTGCCATGATGCCGCCAGCCGTGCCGGAGGCCCTGAGCATCGGCCGGCCCCGTCTCACCGCCGGCCTGGACCGCTGCCGGCGGATGGACCTTGCCGGGTACCACATGGTCTTCGGCCGGCTGCCGTGCCTCACCGCCGAGCGGCTGATTGACATGACCGAACGGGTCGACCTGCGCGGCCGCGGCGGTGCCGCGTTTCCCGTTGCGCGCAAGCTCGCTGCCGTGCTGGACGCGGCCCGTACCCGCAAGCGGTCACCGATCGTCCTTGTCAACGGGGCCGAAGGCGAGCCGGGCAGCGCCAAGGACAAGTTGTTACTTCTCCGCTCGCCCTACCTGGTCTTAGCCGGAGCGCTGGCCGCGGCCAGGGCGCTGGAGGCGCGGGACATCCTGGTCGGGGTCACCGACCCGCTGGCGGCCCGGTCGATCCGCGAAGCCGCCGCCGCCGAGCCAGCCCTCAGGGACATGGTGGGCGTGGTGGAACTGCCCGACCGGTTCGTATCCGGGGAATCGGGCGCACTGGTCAACGCGGTGAACGGCCACGCCGCGCTGCCGTCCCAGGGCAAGACCCGTACCAGCTACCGGGGGGCCGGAAACCGCCCGACCCTGCTGTCGAACGCGGAGACTCTCGCGCAGCTGGCTTTTCTCGCGATGGTGGGGCCAGAGGGCTACGCCTCGGCGGGTACTGCGGCCGAGCCAGGAACGGTACTGCTGACGGTTGGCGGCTCGGCCACGCGGCCCGCCGTCGTAGAGATGCCCACGGGAGGGTCGCTCGGGCACGTGCTCGGCCTGTGCGGGGCCGGGCCGGCCGAGGGCGTGCTGGTCGGCGGGTATCACGGCAGCTGGGTACCGGAGGAGGCCGCCTACGGCGTGCCGGTCAGCCGGGCCGGGCTGGCGGCGATCGGCGGCACACTGGGCGCGGGCGTCGTTTTGGTGCTCGGCCAGGACAGCTGCCCGCTCGGTGAGGTGGCCAGGGTTACCGCGTTCCTCGCCAAGGAGTCATCGGGCCAGTGCGGCCCATGCAGGCTGGGCCTGCCGGGCATCGCACGCTCGCTGGCGTCGCTCGCCGACGGCTCGGGGGGCGCCGAGGCGCTGGACGCCGCACGCCGTGGTGCGGCGGCCGTCCGTGGCCGCGGCGCGTGCTCACACCCGGACGGGGTGTTCAGATTTGTGCTGTCCGCCCTCGACGTATTCGCTGATGATCTCGCTAAGCACCTGGTCCGCGGGATCTGCGGCCGGCCGGTCCGCGGCTACCTGCCAGTGCCCTCGGTTGCCGGTGAAGCCCAGCTGGCCGTCGACTGGACTCGGTGCCAGGGCCACGGTCTTTGTGCGCATATCGTGCCTGAGCTTGTGCAGCTCGATCGCCAGGGCTACCCGGTGATGCTGGACATGCCGGTCCCGCCATGGCTGGAACGCGGCGCGCGCCAGGCCGTTGAGATGTGCCCCGCGCTGGCGCTCCGGCTCGATCAGATCGGCTCGCCCCCGGTGGTTATCCGCAGCCTGGCCAGGGGGATCAGGCCGGGCGGTGAGCCACTGGCAGGAGATCGGCCGCTACGCAGTCCCCGAGCTGGTCGTCTCCGAGGAATGGATCGCCGAGATCTCGGCCGACCGGGAACCTGCTCCGGATGGCCGGATGGCCTATGGCGTGATACGGGATGAGACCGGGGGAACGTAGTGACACATGTACCACGTGAACGCTGAGAACCTGCCGGGTAACGAAGTCTTGCCACCTGGCGTCCCGCACGGCTTCACCAACCTCGGCCCTGGCCAGGCCAGGCTGGTCTGCATCCATGCCGCACCCGCGATGCAAACCGAGTTCCTGCCCTGACCGCGATGTGACAATGACCTGTGGACCTTGAAGCGTTCGAACTGGTCATGTTGCGCAGGCCCGAGGATGCGACGCCGTATGCGGACGATGTCCTGGAGCGCATCCAGCAGGAGCATCTGGCCTATCACGCCAGCTGCGCGAGAGCGGCCAGGTCGTGACCAATGGCCCGGTCAGCGATCAGCCCGACCCGTCCCTGCGCGGGCTGACGTTCTACCGGACCGGTTCCCTGGCCCGGTCGCGGCAGCTTGCCGACGCCGACCCGGCGGTCCGCGCCGGGCGGCTCACCGTCGAGATCATGACCTGGTACTGCCCGCCCGGCACGATGATCCAGCCCGGCCGCACCGTCTCGCTAGCTTGAGCCCGCGGCCTCGCTGTCTTGGTATGGGACAGGTTCCGGACCGCTACGGCTGAGGGGCCGTGGACGGATTGAACCCGGCCAGCGGCAGGTCGGCCGCTGGCAGCTTGCCGGAACTGTGGCGGGCTCGGGCGCGCGGTCGGGCATGCAGCCCGGCCAGGTTCGCCTTGGTCGGCGGAAGCCACCGGTAGTTCTGGACCAGCAGGCTCACCTGGCCGTGGGCGGCCAGGAAGGCCGCGCTCGTCCGCAACGGCAGGTAGGTGGCCGGGTCCAGCCAGATCGTTTCCCGGATGCCCAGCCCTGGCTGCGGCTTCAGGACGAGTTTGATGGCATTGACGCCACCCACCTGCTGGTGCCCGTCGAGGGTGAACAGCTTGCAGGACAGTGCCTTGAGGATGGTGGCCCGCAGGCGTGGGCTGGCCGGGCCAAAGAAGGCGTTGGAGCAGGTGAGCTTGGGCAGGCTCCCGTTGGGCCCGACGAGCGGGGAGAGCCACCGGGTTCTGGCCGGGTAGGCCGCGCCGTAGGCTGCGGGCACCTGCTTTCCGCCCGGCGAGGTGACCGTGCCGATGCTGGCGGTGAAGACGAGCTTCCCGGTCGCCGAGAATCCTTCCTGGACCGCAGCCCGCGGTAGAACCACGAGGTCATCCGCTGGGCCTTTACGCTCCCGAGTACTCCGGGCAGGACCGCGCTGCCGGCTGCATTCTGTTCCGGCTCGGCGCCATGGTGAAGACCAGGAAGCCGAACGTGCCATTGCGGGCGGCGAACCGACCTCCTCGATGGCCTTTCCCTGGGCCACTCCCGCAAGCGCATGCTGAGCGCGGGTGGTCACGTAGGCGATGGTCTGCACCCGCGGGGCCGGGCTGCTGCGCTGCGGGACGACGGCGACGGCGATCACCGCCGCCGCTGCCACCACGGCCGTGCCCGCGGCGGCGGCCGACAGGGTCGCGACCCGGCGCTGGCGGTTGCGCCGCTGGGCGCGGCCTGACCATCCCGGCGGGGGCCTCTGGCATCGGCGGTGAGCCGGTCAAAGCCCTCGCGGAGCAGTTCCTCGATGCCGTTCGTCATGACCTTTCCTCCGTCAGTTGCGTGCCCGTGCCTGCCGCGGGACCAGCCAGCTCGCGCAGCCGCTGCAGCCCTCGCGCGGCGGCGGATCTGACGGTCCCCTCCGAGCAGCCGAGCAAGCTGGCCGTCTCGGCCTCGGAACGCTGCTCCCAGTACCGCAGCACGACCACCGCGCGCTGTTTCGGTGGCAGTTGCCGCACCAGTCGCGTCAGCACGTCCCGCAGGTCGACCACCGCGGTGTCGTCGGCAGCGGCCGCCATCGCCGCAGACCGCAGCAGCGGGCAGCCGCTGCCGCCACCTGCCGCGCCGCCGCCAGCCATCGGCGGCCAGGTTGTACAGCACCCGCCGCAGGTATCCCTCCATGTCCTCGTCCACCTGGCGCGGTTTGCGCAGGACTCGCTCCAGTGCCGCCTGCAGCAGGTCCTCGCCCGCGTCCCGGCTGCCGCCCAGCGCGATCGCAGTGCCCATGAGCTGATCACCGCGTTCAGAGAGCAGCCGCTCCCAGTCCGCGCTACTCCACTCGCGTGCCACGTCACTGCCTCCTCCACTAGAAGACCATGACGAACAAGCGGGCATCCGCACTGCCTCGCCGCCCCGGAATTCGGTGCGATGTGACACGAGCACCGCCAGGGCTGGCCGCCTCCCGGAGCTACCGGGCTGAGCCCTGCCCCGGCGTGTGGTCTCGATCGCCCGCCCGCGCGGCAGGTTCCGTGACGGCAGGCTTCTAGACTGAGCGGCCATGGGCCTGCTGGAGGGGAAGCGCGCGCTGGTCACGGGTGGTACCACCGGCCTGGGCCTGGCCATAGCCGCGCGCTTCCTTCGCGAGGGCGCGCGGGTGGTGATCACCGGCCGCGATCCGGGCCTCGGTGAGCGCGCCGGGCAGGCGCTGGGAACGGCGGCCAGGTTCATCGCGGCCGACGCCGCCGCCCCGGACGCGGTCGCCTCGTCGGTGACCGCCGCCGCGGACCATCTGGGCGGCCTGGATGTACTGGTGAACAACGCCGGGGTCGGGGTGACCGCGCGGCTGGTGGATACCCCACTGGCCGACTACGACCACGTCATGAACGTCAACGTCCGTGGCTACCTGCTCTACGCGCAGCATGCCTACCCGCACCTGGCCCGGGCCCGCGGCTGCATGATCCACATTGCCTCGGACGCCGGGATCTGGGGCGAGCAGGCGATCGGCCTGTACTCCGTGACCAAGGCCGCCGTCGTCATGCTGGGCAAGATGCTCGCGCTGGACGGCGGCCCGGACGGGGTGCGGTCGAACGTGCTGTGCCCCGGGGACATCTGGCCGGGCATGCGGCACATGGGCCCGCCGGGCGGCGAGGACCGCGGCGAGGACGACGGCGACTGGCCGGTACCGCCGATCGGCAGGATCGGCCAGGCCGGCGACGTCGCGGCCGCCGCGGTGTTCTACGCCAGTGACGAGGCCGAGTTCATCACCGGGACCACGCTGCTGGTGGACGGCGGGATGACCGCCGGCTACCTGCAACGAGAACACGGCGCGCCGCCCGGAGCTGAACGCGCTGACGGCGCTGCGGGCCGCAAGGCCGGCTACGCCAGCTCGGGCGGGAAGCCTCCGGTGGCGACGGGGCCCCAGCGGCGGGGCGTGACGCGCAGCAGCGACTTGCCCTGCCGCAGCATGGCGTCCCGGTACTCGGCCCAGTCCGGGTGCTCGCCCGCGATCGCGCGGAAGTAGGAAACCAGTGGCTCCACCGCTTCTGGGACGTCGATGACCTCGGCGTCGCCGTCGATCTGCACCCAGGGGCCGCCGAAGTCATCGGACAGCACGACGACGCTGACGTGGGGGTCCCTGCGGGCGTTGCGGGTCTTCGCGCGGGCGGGGTAGGTGGCGACCACGATGCGGCCGTCCTCGTCAACGCCGCACGTTACCGGCGAGGCCTGCGGGCTGCCATCGGACCGTGCCGTGATGACGATGGCGTGATGCCGGGGCCGGACGAAGTCGAGCAACTCATCTCTGGTGACCACGGTGTTCGTTGCGATCTGAGGGCTCACCAGCCCACTATCCCATCCCGGTCAGGCAGCCGGACTGCTGGCGCGGCCGCGAAGGTTGCGTTCACCCCGGCCGGAGAACTGCAAGCGGTTCTCGCCATTGCGGATCGTGCCCGATGCGCAGGTCGCGCGACAGCCGGCCGTGACCATCAGTCGAATCAACGGAGCGTCTGAGCCATTGGCGCCGAGGATCTTGCAATCGGTTTCGAAACGCCTACGATTGAGGGCAGACTGCCCCGGGCAGTGGCCTGGGACAGGCTTCCCGGATGGCACAGTGAGCTCCGGCTCCTGTGGCAGATGGTGTTGTTGCGTACTTCGAAGACCACAATGCTGTGGTGCTGCCCTATCTCCCGGGCCGGCCCGGGGGACCGGGCGTGCCGGACTACCGCCGATTAGCAACCAAGCGCATGCGTGCTGGCAGGCGGTTCCGCCTGCTCATTCGCTGCCGCGCAGAGGTATTCGTGACCTGGGCGTTCCGGCGAACCAGGTCAAGGTTCAGGCAAGCGGTCATCGAGAAGGAGCACAACATGACCACACATGACGGACCGGCCCTCGGCTCCGGCCCAGAAACCAGGCAGGTTAGCGAGCCCGCTGCGGTCGCCTGGGCCCCTGGGCCAGGCCACGCTTACCCGGCCACGGCGCCCGGGGTTCCGCTATCGGCGTTCGCATTCGCGTTCGCCGTTGGATTCCTCGGGTTAGTCGAGACCGGGATCCTGTCGAGCGCTGCGAACGATATCTTCATCGCCACGTGCTTCGGGATCGGCGCTGTCGGGCTGCTCATCGGCGGGCTCTGGGAGTTTCGCAGCGGGGAACTGTTCGGCGGCACATTCGGCGTGGGCTACGCGGGGTTCCTGTTCTCCACCGCCCTGATACTGAAGTTCTTCGCTGGCCCGATCATCGCCGCCGCGGGACCCGTCGCCTTCGGCCACGCCTTCGCCGCGTGGCTGATTATGTGGGCGCTGTTTACCGCGGTGTTCGCGATTGGCGCGTCAAGCATCAGCTTGGCCGCCTTCGCGCCGTTCACGCTGGCGTTCCTGGTGCTCGTGGTACTGGCCATCGCCAACCTCGGCGGCACGGCAAGCTGGACCACCGACGTCAGCAAGATCGGCGGCTGGCTAGCCATCGCTGACGGCTTCGCGGCGGGATACCTGGGAGCCGCCATCGTGCTGAACGTGACCCTCGGCAAGGAACTGCTGCCGATGTGGCCTGCCAGATCCCGCCTGAGGACCTAGTAGCAGCGCTGCCGCGTCAAAGCCAGCCGAGCACCCACCCCAGTACGGTCCTGTCACGCCTCCGGCGGCTTGGTAGCGCCGATGATCTTGACCGCGCTTGCCTTCCCTCCTAGAGGCGCACGGCGTCTGTGACCAGGACGGCGAACGCCATCGCGGTGAACAGGAGGTAGGCGCCGAGTGCCCGGCCGCGGTCACCGTGGCGCAGTTGCCGGGACAGGACCCAGCCGAACGCCCCGGCCTCCAGCCCGGCGATCGCGGACGGCAGCGTCTCCAGCAGCAGCAGCACGGTCAGCGCGACCGCCAGCACGAACATCGGTGCTCCCTCCTGACAACGATGAGCCCGGCGGGCACACCGCGAAGGTGTGCCCGCCGGGCGTCATACGTCTGCCGGGCGGTGCCCGGAACTAGGACTTGGCCAGGTCACCGACGAAGCTGGGCCCGGGCGCGCCGAGCCCGGTCATGCTGTCGTAGCCCTTGGCCGTGCTCAGCGTGTTGTCCCGCGTCGCACAGTTCCCGGTCTCGTCGCAGTAGACGATCGGGCCTTCGTAGGTGAGCTCACGGAACGAGTAGAGGACGCCCTTCCCGCCGGAGATGTACGTGAAGGCGTGGTCCACCCGCAGCTGACCCTGCTTGCCGCCGGGCACGATGTCGGTGATCGCGCCCGAGGTGTTGTCGATCTTGTAGATCGCCGGGTTGATGAACCCGAGGGCCGCACCGCCGGCCGCGACCGAAGCCTGGTCGGCGTCGGCGACCACGCCGGCCAGCAGCGGCGACGCGAGGCTGGTCCCGCCGTAGCGGGTCTGCCCGTAGTGGTCCTTCCCGTTCGGGAAGATCTCGTGCAGGCCGATGAGGAATCCGGTCCCCGGGTCGGCGTCCATCGAGATGTCGGGATCGACCCGCATCGGAGTCGGGCCGTCGAGCGCCTCGTTCCGCAGCGCGAGCGTGGACGGCACGACGGGTGCCTGGTACCACGGCTGGGTGTAGTTGTAGCTGGTGAACCCGCCGCTGCCGCCGTCGAAGCTGGCCGGCAGCCAGGTGCCTTCCTGCGACTTGGTGCAGATCACGTTCACCGTGTTGGGCGTGCACTTGAACGAGCGGCCGGTGGCCCAGCCGAGCTGGCCGGTCTGCTGCCCGTTCGCCCCGACCTGGAGCGACGTACCGCCCACCGACGTGACGTAGGGGCTCTCCGTCGGGTAGTCGGAGGACGAGAAGCCGAACAGGTTGAAGTTGTCGCCGTTGTCGCCGGAGGAGAACTGGATGGTCATCCCGGTCGAGTCGGCGAGCATGAACAGGTCGTCGTACGCGGTCTTCGTCGCGACGTCGTCCAGCAGGTCGCCGGCGTCGTCGCCCCACGAGTTGGTGACCACGTTGGCCAGCCCGTTGTCGATGACCGTCTGCTCGGCGGTGAACAGGCCGTTGAGGCAGTCCTGGGCGCCGACGTAGAGGATGTGGGCGTCCGGGGCCGTCGAGTGCACGGACTCGACGTCGATCGCCTGCTCGGTCGCCCAGCCGCTCGCCGCGCAGAGGCTCTCGTTGTCGAAGGGAGTCGCGTCCATCTGGGTGAAGTGCCGCGTTGGCGAACGAGTTGCCCGGGTCGTTCGTCTTGAAGTACTTCGTCGCGTCGCTGGCGATGGTCGAGGAGCCGTAGGCGTCGATGATCGCCACGGTCTCGCCCTTGCCGGTGTCGGACGAGCCGACGTTGTACGCCGAGCGGAACTGGCCGGGCTTGTAACCGCACGGCGTCGTAAGGCACCTTGCTTCGGGTAGCCGTGGCCGAAGGCGGGCTTGACCGTCGCGATCTTGGAGTCGTAGGAGGTGCCGCACGGCCTGGCCGTGATGAACGCGGCCGGCGCAGGCGGGAACGGGTTGGTCGACTGCCGACGGCTTGGCCGCCGCGGCGGTCGCCGACGGCCGCGTCCGGCGTGGCGATGGCCTGGTTGACGCCCATGGCGCCGACCACGCTGTGGGCGACCGACGCCGGAACCGACATCTGCCTGGTGGCGAGCCGGACGTGCGGCCGTTCAGCCGGTAGCTTTCCAGCCCGGTGCTGAACGCCCGCTCCACCTGGGCGGCCGTGCCCGACGCGGAGATCGGTGATGCGGTCCTTGGACACCGCACCGACGTGGAACCCCTCGCTGCGCAGCCACTGGCGGGCGCTGCTGACCTGGCTGGCGGTCGGCGAGAACCGCGACTCCCACTGGGCCGCGGTGAGGTAGTGCCGGTAGCTCGCGCTGCCGGGTGAGCTGACCGCCCGGACCAGCGCGCTTGCCGCCGCTGGGTTCCGCAGTTGCAGCACCAGTTCGAAGTTCACCCGGGCGGACTTGGATACCGCGCCGACCGGATGATGGCGGGCCGAGGCCGGGATGAGGGTCCCCGCCAGCATCGTCCTGCCGGACGAGGTGGCGGCGCCTGCCGCCGTCGCCCCGGCGATCCCGCTTACCGTGGCCATGCACAGGAGAGTGGACGCTCCCGCGGCCACAACCGACATTCTGCGTCGGGTATGCACCATCTGCCCCTCCACATGATTTGGGGTGACACAAGGTCATTTAGTGACACAAGGTCACTCGGGACCCTAGCCATCTGCTTGTGGTCACGCAATGATCCGGCTGTTCTGATCAGGAACGAGCGGATACCGGCACACCGGGCAGGGGCCGCGGTTACCCCCAGATGTTCGGGTAGCCGGCCGGAAGAAGCCCGTAGGCGGTCTGGCCGTAGTTGGGCGCGGCCGGCGCGCCCAGCGACCGGAGCAACTGGTCGAAGTTGAGCCCGACCATGGTCGGGAACGGGCCGCCGCCGCCGATGCCCCCGGCTTGCGGAAGCTGCGACTCCGCGGACGCCCCGGTGGGCTGTGCCCATCCGGTCTCGATGCCGTCGCCGCCGTTGAACATGTTGGCGATCACGGTCGAGGACGTGACGTGCTGACCGGCCTGCACGGTGGTGGTGACGTCTTCGGCCAGGTAGACCATCAGCCCTGCGTCCGGGCCGTCGGTGAGCCGGTAGGTGATCCACCCGCCGCCCGGCCACCCGGCATTCTCGCCCGCATTGGTGACGACGGCGTCGCCGAGAGCGTAGACCGGGCCCGACCCGCCGAAGTCGACGCCCTCGTCGATGCGCTCGGGAACCAGGCCGCTCACGGCGCGAAGCGGGTTGCGGTAGCCGGCCAGGATCTCGGCCCGCTGCCCGGCCTTGAGGTGCCGGCCCCCGCTGACCACGGCGGTGCCGACGATCTCGGCCTGCTGGTTCGCCGTGGCGCCGGGCGAGGCCGTGGCCTGGGCGATGGGGCCCGCGCCCGCCGACAGGCCGAGTTCATCGCTCTGGCTCACCGCGGCGGGGTGGGAGGCCAGGATCTTCCAGTGGGTCACGGCCAGCCAGGCGGAGACCAGGAGAGCCGAACCCGTCACGGCTGCGATGGCGACCCTGGCTGGCCTGCTCCGCAGCCCCGGCGCGCTCGGCGCGGGCTTGCGGTGGTGGGTGGGCGCGCTGGGGCGCGCAGGCGCGGATCGCGACGGTTTCCGGTGCCGGGCAGTCGTGTCGGACACGATCCAGCTTTCCGTTGGGCGCGGCGGGCGCGCTCAGCTTCCACCCCGGCTGGCCCGGTAAGGTCCCATGCCAGCGGCGCGTGAGATCCTTCGCGGGTTCAGGGCGACAGGATCGCGGGAGACACCACACGCTGGGTGCTTGATGGACCAGGCTGCACCATACGCAGGTGCCGCAGGGCCAGAACTACGCAAGAGACCGATGCCGCTACACCATGTCGCTCCCGCACCGGCCGCCCCATCGCCTCGCGCGTCGCGGGCTGGATCCCTTGCCTGGCCGGTGGTGTGTGCCCGGCGGCCGGGCCTAGGCTTCGGCGGGGCAGGACCCGAAAAAACTACGACGATCGCGGAAGGCTGCATGAGCTCAGCACGTGACCTAGCCGACCGGGTGCACCGGCGCTGGCTCGAAGAGAATCCGTTTGCCGCCACCATGTACGGCATTCCCGGCTACGACGATCTGGTCCCGGACGAGAGCGAGGAAGGCCGGCGGGCCTGGCGTGGCGAGATCGGCGAGTTCCTGGACGAGGCCGACGAGATCGGCCGCGGGCAACTGACGCCGGCCGACGCCGTCACGCTCGACTGCACCAGGCAGG
This sequence comes from uncultured Actinomycetes bacterium, assembly GCA_963795785.1. GTDB lineage: Bacteria > Actinomycetota > Actinomycetes > Streptosporangiales > Streptosporangiaceae > DASXKD01. The sequence goes on along the minus strand of CAWCKG010000029.1, from coordinate 76,591 downwards.
CGGCCGTCCAGGAGCGGGAAAGCATCGATCTGGCGCTGGGGGAGCACACCGTCACCGCGATGCACTACGCGGGCCCGGCGGCGTTCCTGGCGGTGGCGGCCAGGACGGTCCTGGTCGACCCGGCCGCGGCCGAGGCCTACCTGTCCCGGCTGCGGCGCAGCGGCGCCTGGCTCGACCAGATCGGCGAGCAGTTGCGGGCCGGAGCGGGCAAGGGGCGGTTCCCGGTCGCCCCGCTGGCCGAGCGGGCCGTCACCTGGGCCGAGGGGGTCCTGGCCGCCCCCGGCGCAAGCCCGGTTCTTGCACCCCGGCCGCCCCAGGAACTGAACCGGGCGGCGGCATGGGAGGAAGAACGCCGGAAGATCGCCGCGGAGGTGGTGCACCCCGCGCTGGCGCGATGGCTGGCCATCGTCAGGGAACTGCTCCCGCGCGCCCGGCCGTCGCAGCAGGCCGGGCTGGCCCATCTGCCCGGCGGCGCGGAGGACTACGCCCGGGCGGTCCGGATCTATACGACCCTGCCGCTGTCAGCGGACGAACTGCACCAGACCGGCCTGGATCACGTCGCGGCGCTGGAGGCCCGGGCGGTGGAGCTGGGGACCGGGCTCGGGCTCACCGGTCTGGACGAGGTGTACGCCGCGCTGCGGGACTCGTCGGGGACGATTCCCGCGGCGGAGGCCATCCGCCGCGCGGGAGCGGCGGTGCGGCGCGCCGAGGAGCGGGCGGGAGAGTTCTTCCCGGCGCCCCTGCCGCCGCCGTGCGAGGTGACGCCCATGCCGCAGGTTGTCGCCGTGAGCGGCGCGGCGCCGCACTACACGCCGCCGCGGCTCGACGGCGGGCGGGCCGGGACGTTCTGGTTCAACACCGAGCGGCCCACCGCCGGGACCGGATGGGACACCGAAGTGGTGGCCTTCCACGAAGCGGTGCCCGGGCATCACCTGCAGCTGTCCCGCCTGCAGCTGCTCGGCGCCCTGCCCGCGCTGCAGCGCCAGCGGAGCCTCCCGGTGTTCTCCGAGGGGTGGGGCCTGTACGCCGAGCAGCTCGCCGAGGAAACCGGGCTGTTCGCGGATGACCGCGGCCTGCTCGGCTCGATCAGCACGTCGCTGATGCGGGCCGCCCGGCTGGTGGTCGATACCGGCATGCACGCGTTCGGCTGGAGCCGTGAGCAGGCCCTCGCGTACATGGTGGCGCACGTTCCCATGCCGCAGGAGTTCCTTGCCGCCGAGATCGACCGCTACGTGGTGATGCCGGGCCAGGCCCTCGCCTACCTCACCGGCAAGCTGGAGATCCTCCGGCTCCGCGACGCGGCCAGGGAGCGCCTGGGCCCGGCGTTCTCCCTGACCGCCTTCCACGGCGCCGTCCTGGATCACGGCTCGCTCCCGATGCCGACGCTGGCCCGCAGCATCGCCGGCTGGCTGGACCGCACCGGCTGACCGCCGGACCGCGCCGGGCGCGGTGCGCCGAGGTGTAGGAAGAGGCCATGAGCGATCCAGCAACCGAAGAGGGCTTCGTCGACGTCCCGGGCGGCCGGGTCTGGTACCAGATCCTCGGGGCGGACCGGCCCGGCATCCCGCTGCTCTGCCTGCACGGCGGCCCCGGCATGCCGCACGACTACCTGGAGCCGCTCGAAGACCTCGCCGCCAGCAGGCCGGTGATCTTCTACGACCAGCTCGGCTGCGGGAAGTCGGACCGGCCCGGCCGACGACTCGCTGTGGACCACCGGCCGGTACGTCGAGGAACTGGCCATGGTGCGGGCCGCGCTCGGGCTGGAGCGGCTGCACCTGTTCGGCAACTCATGGGGCGGCTGGCTCGCCCTGCAGTACACCCTCGATCGCCGCCCGGAACTGGCCAGCCTGATTCTCAGCAGCTCGCCGCCCAGCGTCACGCGCTGGATCGCCGACTGCGCCGAGCTTCGCGCCGAACTCGACAGGCCGGTCCGCGACGTGCTCGACAGCCACGAGGCCGGTGGCTACTTCTCCTGTCCCGAGTACCAGTGGGCGATCACGCAGTTCTACCGGCGGCACGTCTGCAGGCTGGATCCCTGGCCCGCGTGCGTGGAGCGGACCTTCGCCGGCATGGGCGCGGACGTCTACCTGACCATGTGGGGGCCGAGCGAGTTCGGCCCGGTGACCGGCCGCCTGCGCGACTGGGATGTCACCGCCCGGCTCCCGGAGATCGGCGTCCCTGCGCTCGTCACCGGCGGCAGGTACGACGAAGCGCGCCCGGCGCACCTCGCCGTGCTGGCCGAGGGCCTCCGCGACGCCGAGCTCGTGATCTTCGAGGACAGCTCACACATGGCCTTCAGCGAGGAGCGCGAGTCCTACATCCGGGTGGTCGATGACTTCCTCGCCCGGGCCGAGCCCGCCACGGCCAGCCGTTACTGCACCCGCTGGCTCGGGCGGATCAGCAACTACCTCACGAACTGAGCGGCATCAGGACTTCTCCAGCGCGGCGGTCAGCCGCCGCCTCAGGTACCCGTGCCGGAAGCCCCGCCTCCCCGACACCGGGTGCGCCGGGTCCGGGAACGGTGCACTCGCTGCCGTGGGACAGCCGGTCCGGGCGCGCTGTTATGGAACCGTTACGGCAAGCACCAACCGGGGGACATCCCCGGGCGTGTCTTTGTTGTGACCGGCCAGGCAGCCCCGCAGCAGGCTGCCGAGCGGATGCGCCAGCCCAGCGCGCGCCATGTGCTGCCCGAGGAGCAGGCGGTGACTCGTTCCTCCGAGTTCGAGAGCTTTTACCAGGCCAGCTATGGCCGCATCGTGGCGTTGCTGCTGGGCGTGCTCGGCGACCGGCAGGAGGCGGAAGACGCCGCGCAAGAGGCGTTCGCGCGCGCACTCGCCCGCTGGCCCAGGCTGAGCGCCTATGACGTGCCGGAGGCATGGGTCCGGCAGGTGGCACTGCGGCTCGCGGTGGACTCGGGACGACGGCTGCGCCGCAACCTCCGGTTGTCGGCCCGGTTGACCGGCGCCCGCCAGGCGCCGCCCCGCGAACCCGGTGACCGGGTGGCGTTCACCGACCTGGGCAGCGCGCTGATGCGGCTGCCGCTGCGCGAGCGCGAGGTCCTTGTCCTGCATTACTTCGCTGACATGACCGCCGAGCGCATCGCCGCGGAACGGGGCCTGCCGCCCGGGACGGTCAAGGCCCGCTTGGTGGCGGGCCGCAGGCGCCTCGAACGTGAACTCGCCGCCGACCCCGAGGAGGCGCGCGATGCGCGATGACGAACTCCGTGACGGCATGGCGGCCTGGCTGGGTCCGGTGCAGCAGGCGCCCGCGCCGGATGTCGGGGTGATCCGGCGCCGCTGCGCCGCAGGCGGGCCCGTCAGGCCGCCGCCGGGACCGTGCTGTGCGCACTGGCCGCGGCCGGTGCGCTCACGCTGGCCCAGGGGAGCGCCGGGCCCGCGCCCGACACCGGCCCCGGCCCGGCGGTTCATCCGCCGTGCCGGGCAAGCCAGCTTCGCGTGGGCCCGGCGGCGGTGCTTGTCCGGACCAACGCGTTCAGCCAGGAGCCGCTCCCGGACACATACCTGCTCCGGATCGAGAACACCGGGCACGCTGCGTGCTCGCTGACCGGCTGGCCGAGGCTTTCCATCGCGGCGCTGCAGGCGATGCGCGACGTGGCGGTCAGCTACGGGACACTCCTCACCTGGCCGACCAGGCACGGTGCGGCATCGCGAGTGGTCGAGCCAGGCCACCGTCGTGCTGGCCCCGCAGGCCCAGGCGGCGGCGATGGTCACCGTGACATACCCGCTCGCCGAGCAGGACTGCGCCCCCGCGGCATGGTCGGTAACGCCGCCGGGCGGCAGGCCCACCGTCGTCCGGCAAGTGCAGGCACGCGGTCCGCGCCACGGGCTGCTGATCTGCCGGACGTCGACCGTTACCGTGTCGCCGGTCTATCCCGCGGCCGTGCCGGTCACGCAGAACTACCCGCGCTCGGCCCCCCGGGAGTCACCGGCGAGCCTCGCGGGCAGCCTGCCCGCGCCCGGCGCCGGGCCCGCCGCGGCGCCGTACTTCATGGAGACCCTCCCGGCCCGCAGAGCGCTCGTATACGACTGGGCGACCGGGCGGGTCACCGCGGTCATCCGGCCGCCGCGCACCGCGCAGTATGGCTTCACCGGGGTTGCCGCGGCGGGCGATGATCGGACCTTCGTGCTCGCCGCGGGCACCGACCTCACCCGCTTCTACCAGGTGACGCTGACCCAGCAGGGCACCCTGGCCCAGCCGCTGACCCAGTTGCCCGTGCCACCGGTAGCGGCCCACGGCAACCCGCTGTTCGCCGTGTCCCCGGACGGCAGCGAACTGGCCCTGGCGCTGCCTCAGCCGGGCGGGGTCGCCAGCGGCGAGATCATGGTGGTCTCGCTGGTCAACGGCTCAGTGCGCATCTGGCGGTCACCCGATCCGGGTTGGGTCTACGGGCTGTCCTGGGAGGATCCCCTCGCGTTGCCGGGGGAGGCGTGGTCCGGGCATCCCCGGCTGCTCTTCGGCTGGATGGACAACGCGCCGGACCGCCAGGCCGCGCGGCAGCGTTCCGGGCTCCGGCTGCTGGATCCCGGTGTACCCGGCACCAGCCTGCTCGGCTCGCGGCTGCTGATCCCCGCGTCGGTCCGGGTCGGCGCCCTGCGGACGCTCGATTACCCGCTCATCACCTCGGCCGGGACGGTCGTGTTCGCCACCATGACCTCCGCTGCGGGCGGCGGGAACCCTCAGGCGGCGGTGGTGGCGTTCAGCGCCGCGACCGGGCGCCCGCTGGGCGTGGTGACGCCACTGGTCGGCGAGTCGGGCATGGGGACCTGGTGCGGCGCGGTGTGGGCCGATCCTTCCGGCAGTCACGCGCTGGCCGCCTGCGGGACCGGCGGGGAAGTGAGCGGTACCCACTTCACGCAGGTGAACCTGCACTTCCCGGTGCCCAACTTCAGTTCCGGCCGGAACTACTTCGCCTGGTAACCGGTCAGCCTCGCTAGGGGGCGGCATCGGCAACGGGAGCAGGCTCGGCGCCATGCTGGGCAGCCGGTGCCCGCTGGCGGGTGAACGCCGGGAGCAGGCGCGCCAGCGCCAGCGCGCCGGCGATGCAGGCCAGGCCGCCGGAGACCACCGATACGGTCGTGCCGAAGGCGGCGGCCACCGCCCCCGACTCGGCGTCTCCTATCCGGGGACCGCCGGCGACGACCGCCATCTGCACGCCCATCAGCCGGCCGCGCAGCGCGTCGGGCACGGAAAGCTGGATGATGGTGTTGCGGAACACCGCAGAGATGACGTCGGCGAACCCGGCGACGGCCAGCAGCGCGAGCGCCGCGGGCAGCCAGGGCACCAGCCCGAAGGCGGTGATGGCGGCGCCCCAGGCGATGACCGCGACGATGACCGCACGGCCCTGCCGCCGGACCCGGCGGACCCACCCCGTGGTGAGCGCGCCGAGCAGGGCGCCCGCACCGGGAGCGGCGTAGAGCAGCCCGAGCGTGCGCGCCCCGCCGCCGAACACCGTGCTGGCGAGCGCGGGAAACAGGGCGCGCGGCATGCCGAACACCATGGCGTTGATGTCGACCAGGTAGGCGCCCTGGAGGATCTGGCGGCCGCGCAGGTAGCCGAAGCCGGCGGCGATCGAGCGCAGCCCGGGCGGATGGCTGGTCCCCTGCGGGGGCTGCGGGCCGATGAGGAATGCCGCCACGATGGCGGCCCCGAGGCAGGCCGCGTCGATCCAGTAGACGAAGCGGACGCCCACCCCGGCGAGCAGCAGGCCGGCGATGGCCGGGCCGACCACCAGGCCCAGCTGGAACAGTGCCTGGAACATGGCGTTGGCGGAGGTCACCTGGGACCGGCCGACCATGTTCGGCAGGATCGCGGACAGCCCCGCCTCGGTGGCGGCGCTGAAGCCGGCCGCCGCCGCGGGCACGACGAACAACGGCCACAGGGCGGGGCCGAGGTCGGCGTTGACCGCCAGGCCGACGCTGCACAGCGCCGTCAGGAACTGCGCCACCAGCAGCAGCCGGCGGCGGTCGGCGCCGTCGGCGAGCGATCCGCCGAGCAGGCCCCCGGCGATCAGCGGCACCAGTTGCGCGAGCGAGGCCAGCCCGACGGCGAGCGAGGAATGCGTCAGCGCGTAGACCTGATAGGGCACCGCGACGGTGGTGAGCTGGGCCCCCAGCACGGAGAAGAGCTGCCCGGCGGTAAGCCGCCGCAGGTCACGCGACCTGCGCAGTGGCGTCAGGTCGATGACCAGAGTCCGCCAGAGCCGGGCGATCTTCTTCACAGCGGGCAGGTTAACGAACTGCCCGGCGGAGGACCGTCACGCGGTCAGGGGGAACGGCTGGCCGCCGACGTCCACCTGCCCGTCGGCGACGAGCCAGGCCAGCGCCTCATGCAGGGCCTCCAGTGAGCTGTACCGCGGCGCGTAACCGAGCGTCTCCTGGGCCCGGGCGATGCTCGCGGCGATGCCGCGGAAGGTGTGCTCGCGGGTGGCCTCGGCATGCTCGGGCCCGGCCCGGCGGCCGAACTCCGGCCAGTCGACGAACTCCAGCACCGGCTCGCGGCCGAACCAGCCCGCGGCGCCGGCCGCCAGGCCGCGCAGCGTCATCGCCTGCGCGGCCACCACGTGGAAGCTGGCCCCGGCCGCGGCCGGGCGCCGACAGCGCGTGCTGGAAAGCCTGCGCTACGTCGTCGGCGTGCACGTGGTTCAGCACGCCCAGCCCGTGATCGGGCAGCGCCAGCGGCTGGCCGGTCGCCAGCCGCGTCCAGACCGTGGCATCCAGGTTGCCTGCCGGGGTGATGACCGGCCAGCCTGGCCCGCTGATGTGACCCGGGTGCAGCACGATGGCCGGGACGCCGCCCGCCCGCGTCTCACGGTGCAGCAGCGCCTCGATCTGCGCCTTGCCCGGTGCCGTACTCCCCGTACGCGGTCCGGGGCTCATCCTCGGTGACCGGCACCCGCAGCGCGGGCCCGTGCACCCAGATCGTGCCGCAGTGCACCAGCAGCGGCCGGGACGGCCGCAGCGCGTCGACCAGTTGCTGCGCCGAGGCCGCGGTGAAGCAGATCAGGTCGATCACCACATCGGGGCGCAGCGCCGCCACCTGCGCACCGAACGATCCCTCGGCATCGGCCGCGTCCCGGTCCACGGTGATCGTGGTGACCGAGTCCCACCCCGGGCTGTCCAGGTACGGGCCGCGGATGCCCCGGCTCATGGCGACCACCTCGTGCCCGTCCCGGGCCAGCCGCGGCACCAGGTAGCTGCCGATATGCCCGGTCGCGCCAATGACCACCACACGGCTCATCCCGCACTCCTTGTTCGCTGCTGGGCGACTCCGCCACGCCACGTCCCCGGGCCTGCGCGACACCGCCGCGATCCGCCTTGCCCTCCATGGCACCTGACCTGCGGTGCAAGCTGGCATGCTGCGCATCAAGATAACCGCAATGCGGGCCGCCTGGAATTAGAAACAGGTGCTGCCCCAGCACTCCGACCGCCAAGGGCGCTGGGGCAGCGCACTGGTGCCTTCAGTTCCTGGCAGCGGAGGGCTGACGGTGCCACCCGAAGGAGTGACCCGCATGACGACAACCTGCCCCATGGCCCACCAGGCCGCCGCAACCCCGCTCACCTTCGCTGCCCTTCCCGGTGGCCGGTTTCCTTCGGTGCTGACCGAATCCCATGCCCAGGTCACGGCCCCGGCCGGCGGGGAGCCCATGTTAGTGGTGCACCGCTACACCGAACTGCTGAGCGTGAAGACCTCCCGGGCCTGGCGGATGGCCAACCGGTGCGGAACCCCGCTGACCGGCGCCGAGGTCCCCGGCGGTACACCGGCCGGGCACCTGCTGGGCATGGACGGCACGACGCACCGCATGCTCCGCCAGACGATCGGGCACCTGTTCACCCGGGACGCGGCCGACGCGCTGCGCCCCCAGATGAGGAAGGCCGCCGCCCGCCTGCTGGACCGGCTCGCCACCCGGGGCACCGGCGACCTGCGGGCCGACTTTGCCGAGCCCGCCACCGCCGCCACCGTCTGCGCCGCGCTGCGGGTGCCCCTCGCGGACTGGGCCCCGGTCATCCGGCCCGCCGGGGAGCGGGCGTTCGGCGTCGTGCACCCCGGGAGCGGGCTTGCCGATGCCCAGGCCGCCTGGGAGGGCATCTGGCGGTACTACGGCCGGGTCATCGCCGCCAAGAAGGCCAGCCCCGACGGTGGGCTGGTGGCGCAGATGTACCTGGCCATGAACCGGGCCGGGTACACGGCCGAGGAGATCGTCCGGGCGGTCGCCACGGTCAGCAACGGCGCCACCGCCCTGATGCCGGTCCTGGAACGGGTGCTGCTGTGGCTGCTGCAGCACCCGGATCCCGTCGCCGATGTGTTCCTCGGGCAACGCACCTGGGCGCAGGTGGTGCACACCGGCGATCGTCCAGGGCGCACTGTTCCCGGTCACCCCGCCGCTGGTCGCCGGCAAGGGCGCGCGGATCGGGCCGCTGCCCGTCCCCGAGGGGACCCTGGTGCTGCCGTCGCTGATCTCCGCGGTGCACCATCCCCGGGCCGGGGCGTGGCTGGCGTTCGGCCCCGGCCAGCACCGCTGCCCGGGTGACGAACTCACCCTCGCCGCACTGGAGGAATACACCGAGGCCTTTTTCCGCCGGTACCCGCATGCCTACCTGACCACGGCGGCGCTGGACTGGCGCGACAGCCCCCTGTCCACCCCGAAAGAAGCCCGGTTCGCGGTCCGCAGATTACGCGCGATCGCTGCGTTACAGGCCCGCGGTATCCGGCCGCGCGCCTCCTTAGCCGCCTGAGGCTGCCGCGCGCCCGCCGCGCGCAGCAAGATTTCGGTGCCGAACGCTCCCCCGGGGGACCCGGCGGCGTCACCTGGCCCGGCCGCGTTCACAACTTTTAAATGCCCGATTCCGTTGACGGTGGGGGACAGCCAGACTACGTTCAGTCTACTAGTAGGAAACCTTCCTATTACCTCCCGGCCCAGGAGCGGGGTTCGGAGGCTCGTCATGACGGGCATTTCGCGACACGTTCCTCCTGCCGGCAAGTCCGCCATGCTGCGGTGGTGGTCCCGCCGCTGGGGCCTGGCGCTCGGCGTCGCCGCACCGGTTGCCGTATTAATGGCGGCTGCGCTGCCCACTGCCTCGGCCGCCGTCGCGGCGCCGGCCGCCGGCGGCCCCCGCAGCAAAGGACGCTCGCCGCCGCGCGCACCGGGCCGGCTGTGTCCGCGGCGCGCGGCGCGGTCGCGCCGGCCGCGGTCCGGCCCCGCCATCCGGGTGGTCGACCGTGTTCAGTGACGACTTCAACGGCCAGGCCGGTTCCGGGGCCGACTCCCAGTGGATGTACGACACCGGCCCGGGCTCCAGCTTCGGCACCGGCGAGATCGAGACCATGACCAACTCGGCCAGCAACGTCCACCTCGACGGCAACGGCAACCTGGATATCACCGCGCTCGGCAGCGGCAGTTCCTGGACCTCCGGGCGGATCCAGACGACGAGTGCCAACGTGGGCGCGCCCGCGGGCGGCGAACTGGAGGTGACCGCCTCGATCCAGCAGCCGGGCGGCGGGCCCGGTTACTGGCCGGCGTTCTGGATGCTCGGCCCCGGCCAGTGGCCCGAGAACGGCGAGATCGACATCATGGAGGACGTCAACTCGCTGTCCGAGGTCTCCGGCACCATCCACTGCGGCACCGATCCCGGCGGCCCGTGCAACGAGAGCAACGGGATCGGGAGCGGCCTGCAATCCTGCGGTGGCTGCCAGAGCGGCTACCACACCTACACGATGATCCTCAACCGGACGAACCCGTCCGACGAGTCGATCACCTTTACCTCGACGGCAACCAGTACTTCAGCGTGAGCGAGGGCCAGGTGGGCACCTCGACCTGGCAGGCCGGGGTGTGCTCGTGCGCCCACTCGTGCAGGGCGGCGTTGCTGGCGAGCAGGCCCTCGTAGGGCCCGGTGTGCCGGAGCACCGCGTACCTCCCGCCGGGCAGTGCGCCGGGCTGGATGCGGCCGCTGGCGGTGACCGGCGCGGCGACCGGCACCCCCAGTTCGAGTTGCAGTTCCCCGGCCATGTCGATGACCAGGTAGCGGATGAGCGGCGGGCCTGCCGGCGTGATGCCGTGGCTGGCCAGCCATCCGAACAGCTCGGGAAAGGCATCGTCCACGGCGCTGGAGATGCCGTCCATGGCGACGGTGCTCGCGATTGCGGCGTAGTGCAGTTCGGTGCGCTCCTGGATCTGTGGCTCATGGCTCATGTCGTGGCCTTTCATCTGCGCTGGCATGCCTCACTTGGGACCGCGGGCGGCACCGGTATTCATCGCTGGGCGGCCCGCCGGCGCGCCGGGGCACCGTCCGGTCGCGCTCACCGACCCATAGACCTCGAACCGCTGCACCGAGGTCGGGCGGGGCGGTGCGGGCCGGATCCTTGGCCGCATCTCCCCGCCTTCGCCAGGGCGGCTCACCGGGTTGATACTTTCTTACCGAAGAATAACTCGGTATGGAGTCACGCTGACGGCCGGTCGGGCGGGGGGGGCTCGTCGACGCGCTGCTGGCTGCCGCGGGCCGGCGCGCGGGCGCGGGGCGGGCTGGCGGTCGGTCGACGGCTGTCACAGCCGCGCGCACCGCTCGCGCGCCGCGCGCCGCCGCCCTCCCGCGCGCTTCGCGGCGCGCGCCCGTCCCCCACAACACCGTCTGCGGCACCGGCAGGCGCTCCAGCAGGTCTGGCAGCGGCTCGCGCGGGCCCTGGCCCGGCGAGCCTGACCCTGCCGCGGCGGCGATACCGCGGCCCGGGCCTTGTCAGACTTGCCGCAGCACGGCAACCACCTTGCCGTGGATCGTGGCTTTGTCGCCGAGGATGGGGGTGTAGGCCGGGTTTTGCGACATCAGCCAGATATGCCGATCGACCTTCTTATATGTCTTGACGGTGCCCTCGTCCTCGAAGCCGTCGAACAACGCGGCCACGATGTCACCGTTCTGGGGCCGTTCATACAACTGGCGCACGACCACCATGTCCCCGGAGTGGATCCCGGCGCCGATCATCGAATCGCCGACGACCGTCAGGATGAAGAGCCCTTCCTCCGCGCCGACCATCTCCCTGGGCAGCGGGAAGCGGTCCTGGATCGACTCTAACGGCGGGATCGGCTCACCCGCCGCGACCTGCCCGACGACCGGCACCCAGACCACCTTTTCCGCGGCCGCCGGCCCGGTTTTCCGCTTGGCTCTCGGCCGGGCGCGCCCTGGCGCTGCTCCGTTCCCCCCGGCCGCCGGGGCGCCCCGATCGTCGCGGGGCAGCACCCTGACGGTGCGCGGGACGCCCTCCTGGTAGCTCACATAGCCGGCGGCCTTCAGCAGCACGAGGTGGTATTGGACGCTGGACCTGCTTTTAAGGCCCACCCCATCCGCGATTTCCTGGTCGCTCGGCGCGCACCTTTTGACCGCGACGTATTCCTCGATGAACTGGAGAATGCTGCGCTGGCGCTTGGTGGGCACGGGCGGGCCGCCAGGCCCGCCGGACGGCTCCGCAACTTTTATCATCGGGGCCTCCGCCTCGGTGACTCGTGCAGGGTTGCGCCGCAGGTGCCCGTCTGTCGAAACCCCCGGCAGCCTGCCGCCGTTGCATAAGACACTAAACGGATGCGCGAGATTGAGATAGACCGCGGGGACCGGGTATTGCGGGTCCGCGACGCGGGTGAGCCCGGCGGAACCGCGGTGATCTACTTCCATGGGACGCCAGGCTCCCGGCTGGATCTGAGCTTCGGTGAGCACATCGCGGCCGAGCGCGGGGTCCGGCTCGTGTCCTTTGACCGGCCCGGGTATGGCGGTTCCACCGCGGCGCCGTTCGGGCTCGCTGCGATTGCCGCTGACACGCATGCGGTTGCCGACGGGCTCGGCGTGACCCGGTTCGCGACGCTGGGCATGTCCGGCGGGGGCCCGGGAGCACTGGCCGCCGCCACGGTTCCGGGCGGCCGCGTCATCCGCGCGGGGGTCGCCTCCGGCCCCGGGCCGTTCCAGCAGGTTCCCGGCGCGCTGGACGATATCAGCGAGCACCGACCGTGCCGCGATGGCGCTGCTGGCCGATGACCCGGCCGCGGCAGCGGCCGCGTTCGCCGCCGGGTTCGAGCCACTGGCCGAACTGGCCGCTGCCTCGGCAGGCCCCGGGGTGGCGGCCGCGTTCGCGGACCTGCTCTCGCCCCGCGATGGCCGGTTGCTGCAAGACCCGGGCCTGGCCGCGACGTTCGCCGGCACGATGCGCGAGGCGCTGCGCCCGGGCACGAGCGGCGGCGGCTGGGACAACGTCTCGTGGGTCGGGGCGTGGGACATCGACCTGAGTGCGATTCGCTGCCCGGTCCTGCTGTGGTACGGCACCGACGACCGCTTCGCGCCGCCCGCGCACGGAGAATGGCTGTCGCGGAACGTGCCGAACGCGCGGCTGGTGATGCGCGAGGGCGAGGGTCACTTCGGCATCTATGAGCACCTGGGCGAGATGCTCGGCGCCCTGACCGCGCCGGCCCCGGCCGGCGCCGGCTGACCCGCCGCGACGGGTCCTGGCCGTGGGCTCTAGGATCACCACGGTCGTCACGATGTTCCGATAACGGGACGGCCCTGGGCACGGTAACTTAGGCGGGCCCGAATGTGAGCGAAGCCGGGCCATCTGGCCTGGGCAGGGACTCACTCGGCATGCGTGCGGGATCCAACGGGCAGCGGCCCAGTGAAAAGGAGAAGAACAGACCGATGGCAGCCACGCTTCACGAGATCCTGCTCGCGCCGGACGTCAGGCCGCAGGTGGTCGCCGACTGCAACGCGCTGATCGAGGACGAGGTCCGCAGCAAGTCGGGGATCTCCGGGACCGCGGTCAAGCTCGCCTACAAGACGGCGAGCACGTTCGCGCCCGGCCACGTCCGGCACATAGTGGGGACCCTGCTTCCGGGGATGGCGAATAACCTGCAGCCGTTCTGGGCCGACTTCAACACATCCGGTGGTGCCGACTTCGGCGACTACCTGACCAAGCGCGGTGACGAGGTGGCCGAGGCCATGCTCGCGGTGACCGATGCCCGCGCGGCGGCCTCCGGGCGGCCCGTGATCGTCAAGGCGTACAAGTCCGTCCGCGGTGGCGCGGGCAGGCACATCCAGGCCGCGCTCCCGCAGGTCGGCGACCTGGTGCTGAAGTACGCGTACTGAGCCTCAGCCGCGGTACCGGGTGCCCGGTCTTCGGCCTGGTTGCCCCGCGCTTGCGGCTGCGGTCCGGTAGGCGTCGGTGATGGTCTGCGTGACCGAGGCGCCGGCCGCGTCGGTGGCCCGCGCCCGCAGGCTCACCATAGCGCCGGCGGAGCGCGGAACACCCGCGGCGTAGGCAACTCACTCCGGTGAACCCCGTGGTGACTGCCAGCGTCGGCGGCCATGCGCCGGCCGTATGGTCATTTCCGTGCCCGACGCGATATTCAGCGAGCCCCGGCTCGCGGAGCTCTACGATCCGCTGGACGCCGACCGCCGCGACCTGGACGCCTACCTCGCCATCGCCGCCGAGTTCGGTGCCGCGACCGTCCTGGATATCGGCTGCGGGACCGGCACGCTTGCCTGCCTGCTGGCGGAACGGGGCCTGGACGTTATCGGCGCCGATCCGGCGGCGGCCTCGCTCGACGTCGCCCGGCGCAAGCCCGGCAGGCCAGGTCCGCTGGCTGCACGCGGAAGCCACGCGGCTGCCGCCGGTGCAGGCCGACCTGGTGACGATGACCGGGAACGTGGCCCAGGTCTTCGTCAGCGACCAGGAGTGGGCGGCGGTGCTGCGCACGGTCCGCCGCGCCCTGCGGCCGGGACGGCCGGCTGGTGTTCGAGAGCCGGGATCCGGCGCGGCAGGCGTGGCTCGGCTGGAACCGCGACCAGAGCTACCGCCGTGTCGTCATCCCCGGCGTCGGCCCGGTCGAGACGTGGTACGACCTGACCAGTGCCGGCCCGGGCCTGGTGTCCTTCCGGGCGACCTTCGTGTTCGGCAGTGGCGGTGCGGTGCTCACCTCCGACTCCACGCTGCGGTTCCGCGGCCAGGACGAACTCGCCGGCTCCCTGGCCTCGGCTGGTTTCGTCGTCGACGAGGTCAGGGACGCCCCGGACCGGCCCGGGCTTGAGTTCGTGTTCATCGCCCGCAGGCCGGCCTGAACTCCGCGCCCGGCCCCGCGCCCGCGGGGGCTCAGGCCGGGGCGACGGGTCATCCGCCGCCGGAGGTGACGGTCAGCTGGAAGGTGGCCGACCAGGCCCCGGGACCCGCCGAGGTCCATGGCCCGGACCCGCCAGAACAGGCTCCCGACCGGGAGCTTGCTGGTGTTGACCTGGTTGCTCTTGACCTTGCGTCGCAGGACCAGCGGCGGGGTGAACGCCGCGGAGTTCGCGACCTGCAGCTCGTAGGAAGCCGCGCCGTTGACCGGCTGCCAGAAGAACGAGACCTGCTGGCCCGCGGTCACGGTGGCGCCGTTCGCCGGGAACTCCAGCACCGGCGCGGGCAGCGGCCCGCTGGGCGGCCGGACGGTGAGCGTGCGGACCGCCGGCATGCGGGCCCGTCGACGCCGTAGACGTCGACGCCGAGCACCCGCCAGTACAGCTTCCCGCTGGGCAGCGACGTGACCGCCCACGCCTGGGCGGTGTCGGTGTTGAGGTCGACGACCGGGTTGGTGAAGGCGGGGTTGTCGGCGACCTGGAGCTGAGAGGACAGGCCGGCCGGGGTGTGCCAGCGGAAGATGACCACGTGGCCGGTGGCGAAGCTCGCCCCCGGCGCCGGGCCTGGAGGGTCGGCGGCGGCTGGAGGGTCATCTTCACCTAGACGGTCTTGCCCCGCCAGGTGGCGGTGATGACCACCGGCGTGCTGGTGGTCACCTGGCTGGGTGGTGATGCGTGAAGGTGGCGAGCTGGCCCGGCGGCGGTCACGCTGGCCGGCACGGAGGCCGCGGGTGAGTTGCTGGCCAGGTGATGACGCTTCCGCTGGGCGCGTTCCCGTTGAACAGCAGCGTGCCGACCTGCGGGGTCCCGCCGGAGAAGATGTTCGGCGTGGACCGGCCATCGACCTTCTCGTTGGAGTCGATGTATACCTGGTTGAGGCTGGCGGGGTCCACGGTCAGCGGGGCGGTGGCGGCCTGGCCGGCGAGCGTGGCGCTCAGGGTGAGCGTGGCCGGGCTGGAGACCTGCAGCGGGCTGGATCGTGAAGCTCTTCTGCGCCTGGCCGGCCGGGACCACGACCGACGGCGGGACCGCGGCCGCCTTCGGGTTGCTGCTGGTCAGGGTGACGGTCTCGCCCCCGCTCGGTGCGGGGGTGGTGAGCTGCACGATCCCGAACGCCTCGTTGTCCTCGTTGGTGCCGCTGAAGACGTGGGTGTGGCTGCGCAGGACCACGCCGCCCTCGGTGAACACGTCGATGGTCAGGCTCCCGACCTGCGGCGGGGCGTTCGAGACGGTGAAGCTGCCGCGCGGCCGACCAGGCCGTGGCCGCCCCGTGCCGGGCCCGGCCAGGCCGTGGAAGCTGCGCACCCGCCAGTAGTGCACGCCGGCCGGCAGCGAGAACGAGGGTGTCCCGGGGCTGGCTCAGCCCGGTGACGCACTCCTCGACACCGCCGCAGCCCGCCGGAGAAGTTCGGCGTCGTGTTGATCTCCAGCTGGTAGCCCTCGACCTGCGGGTTGGGGTCGGGGGTCCAGGACAGGGTGACCGGCAGGGCCACCGTGGCGCCGTTCGCGGGCGCCAGCAGGCGTGGGCGGCGGCGGGACCGGCGCGTGGAAGGTGATCTTCAGCGCCACGGTGGGCGAGGGCAGGCCGAGGGTGCCGTCGGCCGCTCACCCCGAAGACCCGGATGAACAGCGGGGTCTGGAAGCCGAACAGCGGCGCGTGGGCCTTGGTGGCTGGACTCGGGCACGTCCACGAGCAGGGTGCCCGGGGCGAACGTCGGGCTGGAGGCATCTGCAGCCGGTAGCTCGCCGCGCCCGGCGCCGCGGTCCAGGTCATCGGGAACGTCTCTTCCGGGTGGAACTCGCTGCCCGCCGCCGGGGACTGCAGCGTGGGGGTCCCCGGCGTGCCCGCAGCTTCCCCGGTGATCGTCAGCGAACTGGCAGCGGGTCCAGTTGCCGAACAGCGGGAAGTACGGCTCCGGCGGGAAGCTCACCGACTGGACCCGCCAGTAGTAGGTGCCGGGCGCGAGGCCGCTCAGCGTGGTCGAGGTGACCTTCGGCGCCGTGGTCGCGGTCAGCACGAGGGTGGTGAAGCTGGGGCTGGTGCTCACCTGCCACCTGGAGCCGCCGAGCCGGCCGGGCGGCTTACCCGCCGGAGCCGCCAGGGCCTCGTCGCCGATGGCGGCGCGGACCCGCAGCCGCGCCTGGTGCAGCCGGCTCTTGAAGGCGGCCTGGCCGACACCTGCGATCTCCGCGGCCTCCTGGGTGGAGAGCCCTTCGACGTCCCGCAGCACGATGGCGGTGCGCAGCGGGGGCGGCAGGCCGGCCAGGGCCTGGCCCAGCGCGAGGCGCAGTTCGCTGTTCTCGGCCTGCCGGGACGGCTCCTCCTCCGGGGCGGCGGGCAGATCCAGTTCCCGCGCTCCGATCGAGACCCCGGCCGGCTGCCGGGCCCGCTTCTCCAGCGCGCGGTTGGCCTCGTTGACCGCGATCCGGTAGAGCCAGGTGAAGTAGCTGGACTGGCCGCGGAACCGGGCGATGCCCCGCCAGGCGCGCAGCATGACCTCCTGGGCCACGTCCTCGGCTTCGGCGGGGTCGCCCAGCAGCCGGACCAGCAGCATGAACAGGCGATCGGCGTACGCGCCGGAGAGACGCTCGAACGCCGCCACGTCCCCGGCCTGGGCGCGAGCGAGCAGGCTTGCCTCGGTCTCGCGCCGCGGGATCTCGCGCGCCCGCGGATCGCGGCCGCCGGATCGCCGCACCGCGGGATCGGGCACGCCCGCCCGGCGAGCGCGGGCTCTCCGGCGTCGCGGCCCGCCCGGCGGCGTCACGCGTTCGGGGATGAGGGCGCGCCGCCGGCCCCGGCCAGCCGGACCCGGTCGAAGATGGTTGCGGGCGCGCGGATGCCCGCCAGCCCGTCGAGTCCCTGGACCGCGTGCACCAGCGCGCGCATCGCGCGGATGCCGCGGCCGCAGTCGGCGCAGCCGTGCGCGTGGCGGTCGAGACGGCGGCGCGCGCGGGGGCGCAGCTCACCCTCGATGTAGTGCGACAGATGCCGCTGTGACCATTCATGGTCACCGGTCCTGCCGGGCATGCCCATCACGTCTCCCTCCCCGGCTCAGGGTAGTGGGCCACTCTGAGCCGGCCGGCCGCGCGGTCAGTCGCGCGGCTGCGGAGCCTCGGGCTGTGCGGGCCCCTGCTCCGCGGCCGCGGGCTCGAACGCCAGCGAGCAGGAGTTGATGCAGTACCGGTCGCCCGTCTGGGTGGGCCCGTCGTTGAAGAGGTGGCCCAGGTGCCCGCCGCAGCGGCGGCAGACGACCTCGGTGCGCCGCATGAACAGGCTGTTGTCCGGCCGCAACTCGACCGCCTCGGCGACCGCGGGCTGATCGAAGCTGGGCCATCCGGTGCCCGAGTCGAACTTCGCGTCGGAGCCGAACAGCTTGGCCCCGCAGCCCGCGCACCGGTAGAACCCGTCGGAGTGGTTGTGGACGTACTCACCGGTGAACGGCCGCTCGGTGTGCGCCTCGCGCAGCACGGCGTACTGCATCGGGGTCAGATCCTGGCGCCACTGCTCGTCCGGCTTGGTGATCTCGCGGGCGGCGGCGGTCTCGGTGCTGGTACGAGCCTTACGCATGGGTCTGGTTCCTTTCCCTCTCGTCCATCACCTGGTTAGACCCGCGCCGCGGCCAAACGATTTTCCGGCGGCCTCGGTGAGGGTGCGGGCCGTGTGCACGGCGCTGGTGATCGCGTCGTCGGGGGACAGCCCGCACAGGTCGGTGAGGGTGAACAGGGCCTCGGCGCTGATGACCACCGCGAGATCCCGCTTGAGCTGGGCCAGGCCCGCGGTGTCCGCCGCCAGCGGGCGCAGCGCGTAGTCGATGAGCCCGAACCGGTACCCCGGCCGCGGCGCGGCCATGCCGGGACGGGTGATGGTGGCGGCGATCATGGCGCGCACCCCGCCCTGGTAGGCGAGCACGTGGCGGAGCAGCGCCTCGGTGGCGCAGGCGACCCGCTCGGCGGGATCGTCAGAGCCCGCGACCGGCGCCAGAGCCGTCTCCGGGCTTGGCCACACCCCGGCCAGCGCGTCGCGCAGCAGCGACGCGAGATCGGGGAAGTACCGGTAGGCGGTGGCCTCCGAGACCAGCGCCGACCTCGCGACCGCGGGCATCGTCACCTCGCCGCCCGCGCGGATGAGTTCGCGGGCCGCCGCCACGATGGCCCGGCGGGTGCGCTCCTTCTGGTTGACCCGGCCGGCCCCGGCCTCGCTGTCCATCAGCCCATCGTCGCGCCCGGACCACCATAAGTCAATCAAGCTCTCATTATGAGAGTTAACTTGCATAGTGGGCCCGGGCTCCCTACAGTTAATGAGAGCCCACTCTCACAAGAGCTTGAGATTCAAAACGAGGAGCCTCAGATGACCGAGATCTCGATCGTCGGCCCGGACGGCGGCGAGCAGACGCTGACCGGCCCGGTGCGGATGCGGATCCTGGAGGACGGAAGTACCACGGACCACCGGCTGGGCATCGGGGAGATCACCATCGCCCCGCACACCGAGGGCCCGCCGCAGCACCGGCACGGCCGCCACGACGAGGGGTTCTACGTCGTTTCCGGCACGGCCAGGTTCACCGTGGGGGACCAGTCCCATGACGCCGGCCCCGGAACCCTGGTGATGGTCCCGCCGGGAGCCCCGCACACCTTCGCCAATCCTGGTGACGAGCCCGCGGTGCTGCTCAACACGTTCACGCCCGATCTCTACGTCCAGTACTTCCGCGACCTGCGGGACATGATCGCGGCCGGCCAGCCGCCGACCGGCGACGCGGTCATCGGCGTCATGGCCCGCTACGACACCGTGCCCGCCACCGACTACGCCTCCTAGGAGGAGCCATGACCACCCGCACGCTCACCGTTGCACCTGCCCGGCTCCGGGCCGCTCGCACTCACCGTCGACGACCGGGGCGAGGGCCGCCCCTTCCTGCTGCTGCACGGCGGCGGCGGGCCGCAGACGGTGGCCGGCTTCGCCGAACTGCTCGCCACCCAGGGACCCGCCCGCGTGGTCACGCCAGTCCATCCCGGCTTCGGCGGCACCCCGCGGCCGGACGGGCTGGCCAGCATCGCCGGGCTCGCCGCGCTCTACCACGAGCTGCTCGACCAGCTCGGCCTGCAGGACGTCACCGTGATCGGCAACTCCATCGGCGGGTGGATCGCCGCCGAGCTTGCCCTGCTCGGCAGTCCGCGGATTCGCGGCGATCGTGCTGGCCGACGCGGCCGGCATCGAGGTCGAGGGCCACCCGGTCGCCGACATCTTCCCGCTGAGCATGGACGAACTGGCCCGGCTGTCCTACCACGACCCGGCCGCCTTCCGCATCGACCTGGACGCCATGACCGACGCGCAACGGGCCGGGATGGCCGCCAACCGTGCCGCCCTGCAGGTCTACGCCGGGCAGCGGATGACCGATCCGTCCCTGCGGGCCCGCCTCGCCGCGATCGGGCATCCCACGCTGGTCGTCTGGGGCGACGCCGACCAGATCGTGGATCCCGCCTACGGCCGCGCCTACGCCGCCGCCATCCCCGGCGCCCGGTTCCAGTTGCTGCCCGCCGCCGGCCATCTCCCGCAGATCGAGGCCCCGGAACTGCTGCTGCGGGCGATCTGGGACTTCGCCACCGCCCCCGCCGCCCGCTAGCCCGAGTTTCCAATGATCATGGGAAAGCGCCGGGATAAACCGGCATGAAGGAGAGAGATGAAAGAGTCTTGACATCGAAGGGTGTAGCGAACCCACGATGACCCCGAGTCATGCGTCGGACACCCGTAAGGCTGTACGCGAAGCGTTGACAGGGGCACATGCAGGCTCGGCATCGAGCCGCGAAATCCGTCAATCCAGGGTGCCGACGCTGTTCAGTGAAGCGGAAGGCAATACCACAGGTGACGCATAGCGCGAGCCACCTGCTGGCCCTGCGCGGTCGCAGACCCGATGCATGTATGGAACCTCCATGCGCGAGAACCGGGAGATCCCGTTGACCGCCCGACAGCTGATCGTGCAGCGGGCCGCTTCGGGAAGGCTATTGAGCCTTACGCCGAAGATGCACGTTGGCGGGAAGTCGGACGGCCCCGTAGTACCTGCGAAGCGCGCCGAACAATGCCGGAGCGATCCGGCGGCGGAGGCTGTGGAGGGAAGGGATCCGATCAAGGGGAACACGAGCAGGCAAAACACGCCCCGGACTCAGAGCCGGCATCTGACGTGTCCCAGTGCGCTTGATCGTGTGCGCAAGGCAGCGCTGACGGATAAGGAAGATGCGGTTCACCGCGCTCCTGCACCACGTGACCCCGGAGCCGTCTACGGGACTGCCTACTTCGCGCTATCAAGCGAATGCGGCGCCGGGCGTTGATGGGGTGACATGGCAGCCCTACGGGCAGCACTTGGAGGAGAGATCTCCAAGGACCTGCACGCTCGGGTGCACGCGGAGCGCTATCGAGCGCAGCCCACCAGTAGGGTGTACATCCCAAAGCCGGACGGACGACAACGCCCGCTCGGCATTGCCACGCTGGAGGACAAAATCGTCCAGCGTGCCGTCGTGGAGGTGCTGAATGCGATCTATGAGAGCGACTTCCTCGGTTTCTCCTACGGGTTCCGGCCAGGACGCAATCCGCACGATGCGCTCGACGCGCTGGCGGCCGGAATCAGCAGAAGAAGGTGAACTGGGTGCTCGACGCAGACATCCGTGGCTTTTTCGACGCCATCGATCACGGGTGGTTGGTCAAATTCCTCGAGCACCGCATTGCGGACGTTCGGGTACTGCGGCTCATCCAGAAGTGGCTGAGAGCCGGAGTGATCGAAGACAGGGAAAGGATTGCCGTACGAAGATGGCTCCCCGCAAGGGGCGACGGTCTCGCCGTTGTTGGCTAACATTTATTTGCATTATGCGCTTGACCTGTGGGTCCAGCAGTGGAGAAGTCGGCATGCTCACGGTGATGTTATCATCGTGCGCTACGCTGACGATTTCCTTGTCGGATTCCAACATCATTCCGACGCCAGTCAGTTCCTCGAGCGAGTTGCGTGAACGATTCGCGCACTTCAAACTCGAACTGCACCCCGAGAAAACTCGCCTCATCGCCTTCGGGCGATATGCCGCCGGCACCGGGCAGCATCGAGGCGAGGGCAAACCGTCAACCTTCACCTTCCTCGGGTTTACGCACTTCTGCGCGACCTCGAAGGACGGGAAGTTCTGGATGCGTCGTAAGACCGACTCGTGCCCGATGCGGGTAAAATTTGCAGAGGTCAAAGACCACTCATGCGGCGCATGCATCAGCCCATTGCGCAGCAAGGACGCTGGTTGGACAGCCGTCGTTCGCGGACACTACGCGTATTACGGTGTGCCCACCAACTGCATGCCCTGTGCATGCCTTCCGCACCCAGGCGACATGGCTCTGGCACCAATCGCTCCGGCGACGCAGCCAGACGACCCGCCTCAACTGGAGGCGTATGCATCACCTCGCCACCCGATGGATTCCCCCAGCCCGTATTGTTCATCCATTGCCCAATCAACGCTTTGCCGCTAGAACCCAAGATAAGAGCCCAGTGCGGTAACTCCGCACGCTGGGATCCGTACGGGGGGCCGCCCGCGAGGGCGGTCCCTACCGCGACTCTTCTGACTCTCGAGTGAGGTCCCGGCTGGCCCTTGGGTTGCCTGTTTTCCCTTGTGACACGCGCTTGCGGTGCTTGACTGCGCCTCTGATCTGACCTATGACCTAAATTCATGGCGAGCCTGTACAAGAAGGTGATCAGCGGGAAGCCGTACTGGTACCTGCGCGAGATGGGCTGGGTGGACGGCAAGCCGAAGATGGTCTCCGAGCGGTACGTGGGCACCGCGGCCGATATCGAGGCGCTGCTGGATGCCCGCGAGCAGGCGGATGCTGCCCGAGCGGATCCGGCACCTGGACTTCGGGGCGGTGGCCGCGGCGTGGGGGCTGCTGGCCGACCTGGGCGTGGCCGCGATCATCGATGAGGCGTGCGGGGGCAGGCCGCCGGGGCTGCCGCTGTCACCGGGCACCTACCTGGCGCTGGCCGCGCTGAACCGGGTGACCGATCCGTGTTCCAAGCGCGGCCTTCGCGGACTGGTGGCGCACCACGGCGGCGGACCGGTTCACCAAGATCCCGGTCTCGGCGCTGGACCACCGCCGGTTCTGGGACGCGATGCACGCGGTGCCGCTGGAGGCGCTGCCGCGGATCGAGGAGAAGCTGGCGCTGGCGGCGTGCGCCCGGTTCGGGCTGGACACCAGCTCGGTGGCGCTGGACATGACGAACTTCGCCACCTTCATCGATACCGGCAACGCCCGGGCGCCGATCGCGCAGCGCGGCAAGGCCAAGCAGAAACGCGCCGATCTGCGGCTGGTCGGCCTGGGCCTGGTGGTCACCCGGGACGGCGGCGTCCCGCTGCTGTCGCATGCCTACCCCGGCAACAAGCCCGACGTCACCCAGTTCCCGCAGATGATCGCCGCCCTGGCCGCCCGGCATGCCGCCCTGGCCGCCGCGGCCGGGCAAGACGGCACCGAGATGACCGTCGTCTTCGACGCCGGGCAGAACTCCGAGGCCAACTTCGCGCTGCTGGCCGGCACGAACCTGCACTACGTGGGCTCGGTGCCCGGCCAGCGACTGCCGTGACCTGCTCGCCGTGCCCGCCTCCGCCCGCACCGTCGTCGATGAGGACCAGTTCGGCCAGCTGACCGCCTACGACACCCGCCGCGTCATCTACGGCGCCGAGCGCCGGGCGATCTTGACCCATTCCCCCGAGCTGCACCAGCATCAGGCCCGCGGCTTCGACGGCACCACGCTGGCCAAGGCCGCCAGGCAGCTGGACGAGCTGGCCGCCACCTTGGCCCGCGGCAAGACCCGCCGGGCCCGGGACAAGGTCGAGGCAGAGATCGCCACGATCACCCATGACGCCTGGGTCCGCCGTGTCATCACCTGGCAGCTGACCGGGGATACCCCCCGCGACCTGCGGCTTGCCTGGTCCATCGACGCCGCCGCGCGCGCCGCGCTGGAAGAGGAGATCTTCGGCAAGCACGTGCTGATCACCGACCACGACGACTGGCCCGCCGCCGAGGTCATCGCCGGCTACCGGTCCCAGTCCGAAGCCGAGTTCTCCTTCCGCCAGATGAAAGACCCGCACGCGGTGTCGTTCTCCCCGATGTTCCACTGGACCGAGCACAACATCCACGTCCACGTCTTCACCTGCGTCCTGGCCCTGCACATCGCGCACCTGATGCGCCTGCAGGCCCGGCGCGCCGGGCTGCGCATTTCCGTCCGCGAGCTGCTGACCCAGCTCACCGGCATCGGCGAGACCATCCTGATCTACCCCGCCGCACGAGGCAGGCCCAAAGCCCGCCGGATGCTCACCCAGACCACCAGCACCCAGGACAAACTCAGCCAGATCTTCCGGCTGGACCGCTACGCCCCCGCCGTTAGGTCATAGGCGCCAGCAACCCCGTAAACCCATCCCGACCAGGCGAAACACCCTGGCGAGGAGCATGATCATTGGAAACTCGGGCTAGGGCCCCGGATCTGCCCAGCCTGCGGGGCCAGGGAAACGCGAACGGCGGCCCGAGAATGAACGCGGCGCCCGGTGCGTTGAGACCGTCATGCAGACCTGGGAGGCCATCACGGCCCGCCGCAACGTGCGCTCCTTTGCCGACCGTCCGGTGCCAGCGGCGGACCTGGACCAGATACTCGAGGCCGGGCGCCGGGCGCCGTCCTCACGGAACTGGCAGCCGTGGGACTTCATCCTCGTCACCGATCCCGGCCAGCTCAGCGAGCTCGCCAAGGCCGGGCCCGGCGCCGGTCACCTGGCCGGCGCGGCGGCGGCCATCGTGGTGATCGGCCCCGCGGCGGACAACCCGTTCGGCCGGGCCCAGTTCGACCTGGGCCAGGCGGTGATGGCGATGACCCTGGCGGCCGCCGACCTCGGCGTCGGGAGCTGCCACGCGGGCATCGCCGACCTTGCCCTCGTCCGCGGCCTGCTCGGCTTCCCCGACGACCGCGACTGGGCCTTCCTCATCTCGCTCGGCTACCCCGCGGACCGGCCGCTGGCGCCCATCCGCAACCCCCAACGCCGGCCCTTCGGCGAGGTCGTGCACCGGGGCCGCTGGTAGCCCCGGCCCGTTTGTGATCATGAGTTTGGTGTCACTCCAACGACACCACAGTCATGATCACGACGGCGGGAGGGTGCGGAGCGGCGCGCGGATCAGCCGATGTGGCGGTGCACGTTGGTCGCCTTGGACGGGCCCGGCTCGGCGGAAGCGATCCACGGCCCGGGTATCGACGGGTCGATGATGCCCTCCTCCAGCCAGGTGTAGCGGCCCGCGAGCACGTGCCGGGCCAGCGCCGAGTCCTTGGCGTCGGTGTTCGACCAGAGCTGGGTGAACAGTTCCTCGGCGCGCTGCCGCGCCTGGGCGCAGAACACCTTGGCCAGCTCGAACGACACCGGGCCGCGCTCGGTCCCGCTGGTCGCGTCGAATTGCGCCCGGGAACAGGTGGCGCTGATCGCGAACAGTTCGGCGCCGATGTCCACGATCCGGCCAAGGAAGCCCTGCTTGCGTTCCAGCTTGCCCTGCCAGCGGGCCATCCCGTAGAACGTGGCCCTGGCCAGCTTGCGGCTGGCCCGCTCCACGTAGCGCAGGTACTCCGCGAGCGGGCCGAACTCGCTGTAGGCCCTGGGCCGCTGACCCGGGCCGGTCATCAGCGTGGGCAGCCACTTGGCGTAGAACTCGCCCGCCTTGGCCGCCGCCCGGGCCTTCTGACCGGCCGGCACTCCCGGCTCGATGAGATCGCCGGCCGCCGCCAGGTGCGCGTCCACCGCCTCCCGGGCGATGAACAGCCGCATGATCTCTGACGAGCCTTCGAAGATCCGGTTGATGCGCATGTCCCGCACCATCTGCTCGGCGGGCACGCCCCGCTCGCCGCGGGCGGCCAGCGACTCCGCCGTCTCATAACCGCGGCCGCCGCGGATCTGCACCAGTTCGTCCACGATCCGCGAGCCCATCTCCGAGCAGTACAGCTTGGCCAGCGCGGCCTCGATGCGGATGTCGTTGCGCTTGTCGTCGGCAAGCTGGCTGGACAGTTCGACCACCGCTTCGAGCCCGTAGGTGGTCGCGGCGATGAACGAGATCTTCGTGGCCACCGCCTCGTGCTCGCCGACCGGACGGCCCCACTGCACCCGCTCCCGCGACCATTCCCTGGAGATCTTCAGCGCGACCTTCCCGGCCGCGACGCAGCTCGCCGGCAGCGACAGCCGGCCGGTGTTCAGCGTGGTCAGGGCGATCTTCAGGCCCTGGCCCTCCTTGCCGATCAGGCTCGTGGCCGGGACCACGACCTCGTGGAACCTGGTCAGCCCGTTCTCCAGGCCGCGCAGGCCCATGAACGCGTTCCGCCGCTCGACGGTGATCCCGGGCGCGTTGCCCTCGACCACGAACGCGCTGATCCCGCCGCGGTGCCCCTCGCTCTTCGGCACCCGGGCCATCACCACCAGCAGGTCGGCGATCACCCCGTTGGTGGTCCACAGCTTGACGCCGTTCAGCACGTACTGCGAGCCGTCCTCCGACGGCGTCGCCGTGGTGCTCAGCCGGGCCGGGTCCGAGCCCACGTCCGGCTCGGTGAGCAGGAACGCGCTGATCTCGCCGCGCGCGCAGCGGGGCAGGTAGTGCTGCTTCTGCTCGTCGGTGCCGAACAGCGCGAGCGGCTGCGGCACCCCGATCGACTGGTGCGCCGACAGCAGCGCCGCCAGGACCGGCGACGCGGACCCGGCGATGATCAGCGCCCGGTTGTAGTACAGGTTGGTCAGCCCCAGCCCGCCGTACTCCGGCGCGATCTTCATGCCGAACGCCCCGATCGCGGCCAGTCCCTTGACCACCTCATCCGGGATCCGGGCATCCCGCTCGATGAGCGCGCCGTCCACCGAGGCCTCGCAGAACTCCCGCATCTTCGCGCAGAACTCCTCGCCCCGGCGCACGGCCTCCGCGTCCGGATGGGGATGCGGGTGGATCAGGTCCAGCCGGAAGTCACCCAGGTACAGCTGCTTGCCGAAGCTGGGCTGCTGCCACCCGGACTCCCGGGCTTCCTCCGCCACCTGGCGCGCCTCGCGCTCGCCGACGTTCCGGCTCGGTCCTGTCTGCTGGGTGCTCATCGCTCATCCCGTTTCTTTAGTTGCCCACCCCCCAGATACTGCCCCATACCTACCCAGCAGTAACAGCCCCATCGCCCACACCGCCAGCCGGTGCCGAAACCGCCCCACCGGCCTGGCGACCATGATCACGGACGATTCCCCGCGAAGAACGGGCGGGAAATCGTCCGTGACCATGGTCCTGGGGGAGGGCTAGGGGGCCGGGTGGACGACCAGTGCGCTGCCGCCGCCGAGGCGGACCGGCTCGGCCACCGCCTGGATCTGCCCATGGCCGAGGAAGGCCAGCCCGGTGGCGTCGCCCGGATAGTGGTCCAGCGGGAGTATCGGCCCGGTGGCCAGGGTGAACTGCTCGCCGAACTGGCTGGTCAGCTGCTTGGCGAGGGCGCTGTGGTAGAACGCGGGCTCGGCCAGCGACGTCGGCGAGTTCGTCTGGCTGACCCGGGGCGCCGCCAGCGCGGCGGGCAGCGACATGCCGAAGTCCACGTGGTTCATGATGATCTGCAGGATCGTGGTGATGATCGTCGCGCCGCCGGCCGCGCCCACGGCGAAGGCCGGCTTGCCGTCCTGGAGCGCGATGGCCGGGCCCATGCTCGACCGCGGCTGCTTGCCGCCCGCGGGCAGGTTCGGGTCGTAGGCCCCGGGCGCGGGCGGCGCGAAGTCGAAGTCGGTCATCTCGTTGTTGAGCAGGAACCCGTAACCGGGCACGGTCTCACCGCTGCCGCCGAAGAAGTTGATGGTGTTGGTGTAGCCGACGACGTTGCCCCACTTGTCGACCGTGACGATGTTGTTCGTGTGCATGCCCTCGTTCGCGGCCGGGGCCGGGGCGGGCTGGTTCTTGCACTTCTGGTACGGCGGGAACGGGTCGCCGGGCGCCACCGGTGAGGTCAGCGCCGTGTGGTGCACCAGGCAGCGCCGGGTGGCGGCGAACCTCGGATCCAGCAGCGAGTGCACCGGCACGCCGACGTAGCGGGGGTCGCCCACCCAGGCGTCCCGGTCGGCGTAGGCCAGCCGGGAGGCCTCCAGGTAGTGGAACAGCGCCGTGGCACGCGGCTCGGCGGACAGGTTCCACCCGCTCAGGATGTTCAGCGCCTCGCCGACGGTGGTCCCGCTGCTGGACGGCGGCGCCATGCTGTAGATGTCCAGGCCGCGGTAGCGCACGTGGGTGGGCGCCTGGATCCGGGCCTGGTAGGCGCGCAGGTCGCTTGTGGTCATGATGCCGCGCAGCTTGACCACCTTGCTGCCGCCCGGGGCGAGGGCCGGATGGTCGTCGGCCTGGACGATGGCCCGGCCCAGCGGCCCGTCGTACAGATAGGACGGGCCGTGGCTCGCCAGGAGCCGGTAGGTGCTGGCCAGGTCTGGGTTGCGCAGCACCGAGCCGACCGGCAGCGGATTGCCGCCCGGGGTGAGGAACAGCTTGCGGCTGGCCGTGTAGGCCCGCAGTTCGGGCAGGTCGGACTGCTCCAGCTGGCGGAAGTCCGCGTTGACGCGGAAGCCGCGGTCGGCCACGCTGATGGCCGGCTGCAGGTCGGTGGCCAGGCTCTCCCGGCCGTAGCTGCTGACGGCCTTCGCCCAGGTGGCCACCATGGACGGCACCCCGGTGGCCAGCGGCTGGTCCGAGGCGAAGAAGTAGTCCATCGGCTTGCCGGTCTTGTGGTCGGTGAACATCGTCGGCGTGCAGGCCGCCGGGCAGTTCTCCCGGCCGTCGATGGTCACGACCTGATGGGTCTTGGCCAGGTAGATCACCATGAAGCCGCCCCCGCCGGGCCCGGCCACGAACGGGATCGTCACGCCCATGGTGCTGGCCGCCGCGACGGCGGCGTCGATGGCGTTGCCGCCGTGCCTGAGCACGGAGATGGCCGCCTCGCTGGCGTTCAGGTCCATGGAGGCGGCACCGCCACCGGTGCCTACGGCGGTCGGCTGTTTCCCGGCCGCCGCCGCGCCCGGCGCGGCGCTCGCCAGGGATGGCGACGGCCGCGACCACCGCGGCCAGGGCTGACAGGACCGAAACGCAGGCCAGGCGACGCATAAGCACCCCAGTACGAGCCGGAACGGACAAAGTGGTGCCAAACCGCTGCCGTTCGTACTGCTCCGGCCGGCCCGGGTTAAACGCCGCGCCAAGCTTCCCGGCCGGGGCCGGCCCGCATGTCTCAGCCCCCGGGTTACCCCCGCCGCCCTAGGTTCCCGGGGCAATCTCCTCCTTGGCCCGGTTCCACCACCGCCGCAGCGCCGGCAACGTCCACGGCACCTCGGTCAGCAGCCCGTCCGGGACGCCGTAGCTGCGCTCCGCGTCGCGCTGGTCCAGGCACCGCTTCACCTGCGCCAAACCCTCGTTGAACGCCTTCCGCGCGCCGCCGCAGTGCGAACTCAGCACCCGCTGCTGCGCCGCAGTCGGATCCAGCGCGAACCGGTACGCCTGCAGCACCCTCAGGCCGCCTCGGCGCCGTCGCCGCGTTTAGCCGCAGCGACCACCCGCAGGCGCGGTCCCTCGCACCGCGCCGCCCATACAACCGCGCGCACATCGAGGTCAGCACCTCGATCATGTCCCGCACCAGGTCATCGGCCGACTCACCGGGGTCCACAACAAGCACGCGCCTGCCCGCAGCGGCCAGCGCAGACTCCAGCTGCTCCACGCCACAACGGCGAGCCGATCCCCGTGCTCCACGACAACCACCATCACAGACCGATCCGGCAAAATCCGGCGAAGCTTCGGCCGGTTCCCCTCCATCCCCGAGCCTGCCCGCACGTGACCTCACTCACCTCGTCACCGCTGCCCGTGGCCCACCCGGTCACCCCCGCCACCTGCCGGTCCAGATCGGCCCGCTGATCGTGCGCGCACACCCGCGCGTACACAACGACCCGGCCGGCATCGACAGCCACCGCAGCGTCAACCCAAAACGTTCCCGAGGCCAGCCGCCGCGCCCGGACCGGCACCGCATGTTCTCACCCCCGGTTACCCTGCGGCCCGGGGATGCCGGTCAGCCGGGGACCGTCAGGCGCGCCCCCTCGGCGTCCCGCGCGCCCGCGGTGTCGTCGTCGAACCAGACCCCGCCCTCGGCGAGGTAGCGGAAGTGCAGCGTGCTGCCCGCGGGGACGCTGACCACGGCGCTGCGGGCCCCGTTGCCCCGCTTGCGGAGCGGGTGGGCGTAGGGATCCCAGCCGTTGAAGTCACCCACCACGGACACGGCCCCCGCGGGTTCCGCGGCCGGCAGCTCGAACGTGACCCGCACCGTGCCGCCGCGGGTAGGCTTCGCCACCTTGATCAATTTCTTCCGCTCCCTCCCGGCGCGCCCCCTGCGCCGCCAATCTGGTGTTTCCCCTGGTAGAGCCCCTGGTAATCAGGATGGGGGAGAACGTGTGCCGCAGGCATGACCGGCGTGCTACAGCCGGGTTAACGATGGCCGGGCGATCCGGCCGGGAGCCGCCATGGCGGGCGCGGCGGCCGCACTTACTACGATTTCGTATTACACGATTTCGGCCCAAGCCGCCATGTGCCCGGCTCCGCCTCGTATGCCGTCGGCTCAGCCGCGGAACCGGGTGGGCATGGCAAGCGGCCGGCCCCGGGGTGCGTAACGCATGTCCGGGGGCCGGCCGCAGGATCGCCGGTGGCGAGGGTCAGGAGGTGTGGGCCGGCTTCTTCGCCGCGCCGTCGGCGGCGGCCGTGTGCTGACGGGAGCGGGCTCGTCCTCGTCGGCCGGCGGCGGGGGACTGGGCGCGGTGCGGCTGCGCAGCGCGGCCACGGCCGCGCCGGCCGCCGCGAGCAGGGCTGAGATGCCGGCCACCTTGCGCCAGGTATGGCGCTTCGGTTTGCCCGGGTCCAGCCGCTGTGCGGATGCGTGCAGTGCGGCGGCGACCTTGGGGGCGACGGTGTCCTGGATCACCTGCCCAGTCCTGTCGACCTGCGGTGCTGCCCAGCCCCGGGCCCGGCGCACCCCGCGGCGGGCGGCTGGGGCGACGGTGTCCTGGATGACCTGCCCGGTGCGCTCGACCTGCGGTGCCGCCCAGGCCTGGGCCTTGCGCAGCCCGCGGCCGGTGGCGGCCTTGGTGTCATTGGCGAGCGGCTTCACCTGTGCGGCGACCGGCTTGGCGTCCTGCGCCGTCTGGCGCGCGCGCTGCCAGAACCGGCTGGCAGCCGCCGGGGTGGCGTTGCGGTCTGTCTTCGTGCGGGCCATGGAAAACCTCCGGGGTGTTGCGTACGGTTCCTCCCTGCCCCCTTAGCGTGACCTCAATCATCGGCGCCCAGGCGGCGGGCGACCGCACCGAGGCCGTCGGCCACCGCCGTGAGCTGCTGTGCGGTCAGCACATCGATGAGCAGCGCCCGGACGGCCGCGACGTGGCCGGGTGCCGCCTGCGCCAGCCGGCGGCGGCCCGCGTCGGTCAGGGCCGCGACGACGCCGCGCACGTCGCCGGGCGCGGTGCCGCGCCGTACCAGCCCCGCCTTCTCCAGCTGGGTGATCTGGTAGGTCAGCCCGCTCTTGGTGGTGTAGAGCGCGCCGGCCAGGTCGGTCATCCGCAGCTCGCCGCCCGCGGACGCGGCGAGCCGGACGAGGATCTCGTACTGCGCGTGTGACAGCCCGGCCTCCTGCCTGAGCTGCTGGTCGAGGCGCCGGTCCAGCAGCGCGCCCGCGGCCAGGAAGGCCTGCCAGGCCCGCATCTCCTCCGCGCTCAGCCAGTTCGGCTCGGCCATGCGCCCATGGTAGGGACCCGGGCGGCTGCCGCGGGCGCGCGGCGGGGCGGGGCCGGGCCGTGGTGCAAGGATTTGGCCATGCTGATCGTGCACGTGCACGTCCGGGTCCGGCCAGGCCGGACCGCGGACTTCCTGGCCGCGACGCTGGTCAACGCCCGGGCCTCGCTGGGCGAGCCCGGGGTGCTGCGGTTCGACGTGATCCAGGACGACGACGACCCCGGCCATGTGGTCCTGGTGGAGGTCTACCGGGACGCCGGCGCGGCGGCGGCGCACAAGCAGGAACCGCACTACGCGACCTGGCGGGACGCCGTGGCCGAGATGATGGCGCAGCCGCGGGCATCGACCAGGTTCTCGGCGGTCTTCCCGGCCGGGAGCGGCGACTGGGCGGTCGGCCAGGGACCCGGGTAGCGGCGCGGCCATGGAGGCGTTCGAATTCGCCACCGCGGGCCGGGTCATCGTCGGCGCGGGGCGGTCGGCCGAACTGGCCGCGCTGCTGGCCGGATACGGGACCCGGGCGCTCGTCTGCACCGGCGCCAGCCCGGACCGGCACGCGGGCCTGCTGGCCGGGCTGGGCCTGCCCGCGGTGGTGTTCCCGGTGGCCGGTGAGCCCACGGTGGACCTGGCCCGGGCGGCGGTCGCCGCGGCCCGGGAGCACGGCGCGGACGTGGTCGCCGCGATCGGCGGCGGCAGCGTGATCGACACCGGCAAGGCGGCCGCCATGCTGCTGGGGAACGGCGGCGACCCGCTGGACTACCTGGAGGTCATCGGCGGCGGCCGCCCGATCACCCGGCCCTCGGTGCCGTGCGTCGCGGTGCCCACGACCGCGGGGACCGGCGCCGAGGTCACCGCGAACGCGGTGCTGGCCTCGCCGGAGCACCAGGTCAAGGCCAGCCTGCGCGGCGCGGCGATGCTGCCCCTGGCCGCGCTGGTGGACCCGCTGCTCACCGTGTCCTGCCCGCCGGGGGTCACCGCGGCCAGCGGGATGGACGCGCTCACCCAGTGCCTGGAGCCGTTCGTCAGCCCGCGGGCCAGCCCGCTGAGCGACGCGGTAGCCAGGGAGGGCATCCGCCGGGCGGCGGCGGCGCTGCGCCGGGCCCATGCCGACGGCACCGACCTCGGCGCCCGGGCCGACATGGCGGTGGCCAGCGTGGCGGGCGGGATGGCGCTGGCCAACGCGAAGCTGGGCGCGGTGCACGGGCTGGCCGGGGTGCTCGGCGGTACCGTCGCGGTGCCGCACGGCGTGGCCTGCGCCGCGCTGCTGGCCCCGGTCATCGAGGTGAACGTGGCGGCGCTGCGGGCCGCCGGGGCGCCGGGCGAGCCGGCCCTGGCCCGGTACGCCGAGGCCGCGGCGCTGCTGACCGGCGACCCCGGGGCGGCTATCGAGGACGGCGTGGCCTGGGTGCGGGAGACGGTCACGCTGCTGGGCATCCCCGGCCTGGGCACGTTCGGCCTGGCGCCGGAGCACGCCGACGGCATCGCCGCGCAGGCGCAGCGGTCGAGCAGCATGCGGGGCAACCCCATCACGCTGAGCGCCGGCGACCTGCGCGCGATCCTCGCCCGCGCCTCGTGAGCTACCCGCCCGGGCTTTGCGGCGCCGGGCCCGTGGCCGGCGCGCTGCCCGGGCAGCGCTATCTGGTACAGCGCGAGGTCGCCGTAGGTGCGCTCGTGGAACGAGAACAGCAGGCGGGCGCCCCGGACCAGGCTGTGCGCCTGCGCCTCGGTGAGGTAGGAGTACCCCTGGCCGATCTCCAGCCAGGGGATGACCACGTACCGGACGTGGTGCCGGGCACGGTCGGCGGCGCTGGCCCACGCGCCGACGGTGTAGCGGTCGCTGAGCGCCCAGAACGTGGTGCCGGCGGTGAGCGGCGGGCTGTCGTCCACCGAGGCGACCGTGGTGCCCGCGGGGATGTGCGCCGCCATGTACTGGCGCAGCCGCTGGATCCCGTTGTCCGGCTGGATCAGCCACACCACGCAGGTCGAGAGGTTGACGCAGGCCAGCACCGCGACCGCCGCGGTGCAGGCACCGGCCCACGCCTTCGCCCTGCCCGGTCCCGCCCGGCCGCGGGGCCCGCGCAGCCAGAGCACGGCGGCGACCGGCAGGATCAGCAGGCTCGGGATGAACAGCAGGTACAGCTCGTTCTCCTCCAGCGTGCCGAGCGTCACGGCGTACCCGAGTGCGGCCGCCCCGGCGAGGTAGAACAGCGCGAGCAGCCGCGGCAGCTGGCCACGGCGCAGCAGCACCAGCACCGCGGGAACGGCCACCAGCAGCAGCAGGTACGAGGTGCCGAAGAACCTGGCCTCCGCGCTGAGGCGGGCCACCAGGGACGGCGCCCCCTTGCTGTTGAACCCGGTGATCTGCGTCATCCCGAGCATCCGGCGGGCGCCCGCCGTCTTGGCGAACCACCACGTGCTCCACTCGCCGCCCAGCGCGACGACGCCCACATAGGCGGCGTAGACGGCGGTGGCGACGCCCGCGGCGAGCAGGCTCAGCGACCGGCGCGGCCCCCACCGCAGCACGGCCGCGGCCAGCAGCGGGAGCACGGTCAGCAGCGCGCCCTCGTCCTTGGTCAGCCAGGCCGCGCCGAACAGCAGGCCGGCGCCGGCCGCGCGGGCCCGGGCGTGCCGCGGCTCCGGGGACTGGGCCAGCGGGGCCAGCACCAGGTACCCCAGCAGCACCCACAGCAGCAGCGCGGTCTCCAGCAGCACCCGGTCGTTCTGCCGGATGCAGAACGGGTCCAGGGCGAACAGCAGGCCGCTGACCAGGCCCGCGCGCAGCGACCCGGCGCGGGCCGCGAGCAGCACGAGCACCGCCGCGGTGGCCCCGGCCAGCAGGGCGTTCAGGACGCGCATCTGGTCGATCCGGACGACCACGTCGGCCGGCCAGCCGACCAGGTGGATCCAGCCCGCCTCCAGGTAGAAGAAGACCGGGCCGTGCAGGAAGAACGGTCCCTGCAGCCGGGGGAACCCGCCGTTGGTGACGCTGTGCCCCAGGTCGGAGTAGATGACCTCGTCGCCGAACAGGTCGAAGGAACGCGGGATCAGCGCCAGCCTGACCACCGCGGCGAGCAGGCCCGCCGCGACCGCGGCCCAGGCCAGGGCCCGCCTGCCCGGGGCGGCCGGGCCTGCCTGCGGGGCAGCCTGGACGGCGCTGGCCGCCGTCACCCGTCCGCCCCGCGGATCGGAGCGCCGGACGGTTCCCCCGGGCGGAAGAAGAAGATCTCGGGGACGAGCGGGATCCGCCCGCCGGGGAACAGCGCCCCCGTCTGTGTCCGGTAGGCGCGGACCAGTTCGGCCTTGGCCTCCAGGGACCGCGGCCAGCGCGCCTCCACCAGGCCGTTGCGCCTGATGAACGCGCGGTCGGCCGTGTGGTGCTGGTTGTGCGGGAAGTCGCTGTAGTAGGCGATGTCCGCGCCGCTGCGCTCGGCGGCGGTGCGCACCAGCACGTGGTCCACGTGGCGGCCCACCCCCAGCGGCGCCAGCACCAGGGCCGGGCCGGGGGCGGCCAGCCGCTGGACCAGGCTGGCCGCCTCCCGCAGCGTGCCCGCGTCGGCCTTCGCGATCCGCCCGGAGGTGATGTTCAGCCGGTAGATGGGGTAGATGTGCGCGAGTTCCGGCATCAGGCGGGCCCACCACGACCTGGCCCGTGCCCCCGGCGGCCGGCGGAACGGCGCGTCCACCAGGCCGGCGTGCACGCAGGTGATGCCCAGCGGCTGGAGGGCGGCACGGTCCTCCGCACGGCGCTGCCGGTAGAGCGCCGCCGCGTCCTTGGCCCCGACCTGGTGCAGGTACCGGCGCGCGGACAGCGTGTACGGCGGCTGGCCGGCCTCGGTGAACAGCGTCGCCACGGTCACCGGCATCGTCTGGCAGGCGTGGATCATCATGGCGCCGCAGGACAGCGCCGCGTCGTCGAGGTGCGGGGAGAGCACGACGAGCGGGCCCCCGCGCTCCAGGATCGCCTCCAGTGGGTTGGCGTTCATGGTCTGCCCTCCGGCACCAGGCCAGCCTCGTCCGGCGGGCCGAGAAGCTGCCGGACGAGGGTGAGATATCGCTCCGCCATGGCGTCGCGCCCGAACTGGCGGGCGGCGGTGCGCGCGGCGCGGCCCAGGCCGGCCCGCCGCCCCTGGTCCGCGGCCAGTTCAGCGAGCGCGGCGGCCAGGGCGCCGGTGTCGAACGGCGGGACGGACACGTCCCCGCTCATCCAGTCCAGGGTGGGCAGGCCGAAATGGACCACGGGCTTGCCGTAGGCCATGCCCTCCAGCCCGGCGATGCCGAAGGCCTCAGAGCGTGACGGCATCACCACGAGGGCGCTGCTGCGGAGCAGGGCGTCCTTGCGCTCGCCGGTGACCGGGCCCACCCACCGGACGCCGGGGCCGGCCGCGGCGAGCAGCGCGGTGAGCTGCCTCTCCTCGCGCTTGGTGCCCGCGCCCGCGATCACGAGCGGCAGGCCGGCCCGGCTGCTCGCGTAGGCGGCCAGCAGAAGGTCCAGACCCTTTTCCCAGACCTGGACGCGGCCCAGGTACAGGATGTGCTCGCCGTGGCCGAACTCCTGCTCGTCCAGTTCGCGGGAGGTCCACGCTGTTGGGGATGACCCGGACGGTGGCCGACGGGTTGCAGCGGCGGACGGCCTGCGCGTCGGCGGGGTTGAGCACCACAACGTCGCGGTAACAGCGCAGGCCGAGCCGCTCGATCAGGAAGAACGGGAGCTTGTACCGGTGCGACATCTCCCGGCCGGACAGATTTTGCGCGAACCCGACCACCGGCGCGGGCGAGAACAGCGGCACGAAGCTGGTGGAGAACGGCGGGGTGAAGCTCTCGATCCACAGCTCGTGCGGGATCCGCCTGGCCGCGAACGGCAGCAGCGCGTGGAACAGCAGTTGCCCGGCCCGCGGGCCGGCCCAGGCAACCGGCAGGTACCGGTAACGCACCCCGCCGCGCAGCTCGGTCCCGCGGCGGCGGCCCGCGGTCACCACCATGACCTGGTAGTCCCGCCCCAGCCATCCCGCCATCAGGGCGACGACGGCGCTGCCTCCCCCGGCGTAGTGGCGGCTGCCGGGGTTGTCGAAGCTGGAGATCACCACGCGGTTCATCGCGTCAGCATCCGGCGCCGTTGCTTGGCCGCTACGAGGGCCACCCGCAGCGCCGCCGCCCGGGAGGCGGCGAGGTGCTGCCCGCGCAGGTGCATGTGGTAGGCGTGCTCCGCGCCCGCCCGCAGGGACAGCGGCAGCGGAAGCGGGACCGGCAGCCCGAGCGGGGCCCCGCCGTCGAGCCGGTCGATGGCCGAGCGCGCGGCCGCGACCGCCACGTCGTACCCGGTCCGCCAGCCCTCCCTGGCCGCCGCCTCGCGGCCGGCCTCGATCAGCTCCGGGCGCAGCAGGTCCCGCACGGCGAACAGCTCGGACAGGTCCAGGGCCAGGTTCTGGAACATGGCGTGGGCCAGCCAGATCCGCAGCTCGTCAACCGGTGCCGGGCTCAGGCAGCCGTGGCCGTTGCCGCTCGGCCCGGCCGAGCAGTTCCTCGGTCGGCACCACCGGCACGCCGAACCAGGAGATGCCGGTGTGCAGGTGCAGCGCGGGCCCGACCGGGGGGAACAGCAGCGCCTTGGTGGTGCGCTCCAGCCAGTAGGTGGAGCTGTGCACGTACCAGCCGGCCAGCGCGGTGAACGTGCCGTCCCAGTGCCGCTCCGCCACCACAAGGTCGAAGTCGTTGCGCACGCAGTCGTCGGGCAGGTCCCCCTTGACCAGCACGGCCGGGATGTCCGCCGCGCCGAGGCGGCCGGTCACCTGGGCGAGATTGCGGGCGAACAGCCCCCGCGCGATCCGGACCTCGGCCGCCACGTGCGAAAGCTGCTCCGGGTACGCGCTGGCGAGGCGGCCCTCCACGTGGTTGCGCCGTGCCAGCGCGAGCGCTGCCCGCAGCTGCGGCTTGGTGGCGGCCGGCGCACTGCCGCGCCACACGGCGTCGGTCAGCAGCGACGCCTCTGATTGCTCCTTGACCTTCATGGTTTCCCTCCTGCGGGCAGGCGCCCCGAGCGGCCAGGCGCTCCTGGCGGTCCCGGCGGTCCCGGCGGCTCCGGCGGTTCCGGCGCCCCGGGATGACGCAGGAAGCGCACGCCGGCGACCAGGCCCACGGCGGCGGCGGCCAGCAGCCACGGCACCGGGTAGCGGCGCAGCACGATCAGCACCACGGCGGTGATCACCGGCCCGGCCACCGGGAGCCTGGCCAGCAGCCCGGGGCCGAGCCGCCGGTGGAACCGGTAGCCGAGCAGCCCGAGAGCCGCGGTGGCGCCCAGGGCCGAGCCGATGGCCAGCCCGGTGATCCCGCCGGCCGCCCATCCGGTGAGCAGTGCCGCGACGTAGCAGGCCAGCCCGGCGAGCAGCCACCAGGCGCAGCTGTAGTCGGACACCGCCTGGAAGAACGTGGCCAGCATGTTGATCCCGCCGGCTGCCAGCCCCGCGACGGCGGTGAACTTGAGCAGGGTGGCCATCGCGCCGTACTGCGCCGGGAACACCGCCGTCAGCACCGGCGCGGGAGTGGTCGCCAGGATCGTGGCCAGCGGCAGCGCCACCATCGCGTACATGCGCATCGCGCGGGCGGCGAGAACGCCCCCGCCGGCGCTCCTGGCCAGCGCCGGGAAGAACGCCGTCGAGACAGCGCCGGCCACGAACAGCGGCGCCCGGGACAGCGCGGCACTGACCTGGTAGCTCGCCGCGAGTGCGCGGCTTTCCGGCAGCGCGGCGACGAACACCACGTCGATGGCGGCGAACAGGGACACCAGCCCCTGCACCGCGGCGATGCCGAGGGCGCGGTGCCACAGGTCACGGCTGGCCAGCGCGGCCAGCCAGGGCCGGGTGGAGCGGCGCGGCACCCGGGGCCACCAGACCAGCAGCAGCAGCCCGCCGATGCCGAACCCGGCCAGCGCCCCGGTGTCGCCCAGCCCGGCCACGGTCACCAGCAGCAGCCCGGCCGCGTTCTTCAGCACGTTCTCGCCGACGTACAGGGCGGACAGCGCGCGCATCCGCTCATGCCCCTGGAACCAGCCGGTGGTCGTGGTGCCCAGGAAGATGATGAAGGCGCTGACCGCCAGGGCCAGCGCGGCCGGGGTGCTGGCGAACTGCACCGCGATGACCCAGACGACCGCGCCCGCGACGAGCCCGCTGCCGGCGCTTGCCAGCATGGTGAACCGGGTCGCGGCGAACCGCTCCGCGTCCGAACCGGACCGGGCCAGCGCCTGGGCCAGCACCCAGGGCACCGACACGGTGGCGACCGTGGTGGCCCACAGCAGCAGCCCCTGCCCGGCGGCGAAGGTCGCGTACTGGGCCACGTTCAGCAGGCGGGTGAGCACCAGCGCGTACAGGTAGTTGAGGACGCCGACGACCAGGAATGCCACGGTCACCCACCGTGCGCCGCGCACCGCGGCGGACTCCTCCCGGTGATCGGCCAGGGTCACTCCAGGCCGCCCTCGCCGCTGGCGCACAGCACCTGGACGGTGGACGCCAGGTAGAGCTTCGCCGGGGGCACCGGCACCCGCTCCAGCGCCCTGGCAGCGGTCATCTCGTCGCAGCCGGTGAACAGGACCCTGATGCCGTCCTCGTCACGCCGCAGCACGTCGGTGACCCGCAGCCCCTGCCGCACCGGTTCCTCCACCGCGTCGGCGTCCTCGGGCGGCCACCACGCGACCGTGGACAGGTCGCTGTCCTGGCGCCTGGAGCCGGTACGCAGCCGGGCCCGGCCGATCTCCGACAGCAGCACCCCGGCCATCCGGTCCGCGCTGGCGTCCCAGCTGAACCTGCCGGCCCACCGCTTGGTTTCCACCGCCATCGCCTCCCGCCGGGCCGGCTCGGACAGCTCGGCGAGCGCGCTGGCCAGCGGTATGGACAGGTCCCGGTCGGCCGGGAAGACCCATCCGGTGAGCCCGTCGCGCACCGAGTCGCGCAGGCCGGGGACGTCGTAGGCGACCGCGGGCGTGCCCAGCGAGTTGGCTTCCATGACGGTGAGGCCCCAGCCCTCGGCCAGCGACGGCGCCACGGTCAGCCAGGCCCGGCTGAGCAGGTCGGCCTTGACCTGCTCGGGCACCCGGCCGGGCAGGCTCACTTGCTGTTCCAGGCCGAGCCGGCGGGCCTCGGCCTGGAGCTGCGCGCGGGCGGGCCCGTCGCCCGCGATGTACGCCTGCAGGTCCGGCCAGCGGCGCAGCAGCGACGGCATCGCCTCGATCAGCAGGTGCAGCCGCTTGTGCGGCACGAGCCTGGTCACCACGGCGATCTCCGGCGTCTGCGACCGCGCCACGGTGACCGGCGGCATGGCCCGGACACCGTTGGGCACGATGTGGATCGGCGCGGTGATGCCGAGCTGGCGGCGCATCTCGGCCCGGGTGGAGGGGGACACCGCCACGAACGGCGTGCGCTGGTACACCTTGGCGCTGACCCGGCCTTCGAGCAGCCGTCCCACCTGGTTCATCGGCCACTGGAAGTACATGTCGAACTGGCTCTGGTGGACGTGGTGCACCACGCAGACCACGACGGTGCCGGCCGGGGCGAACAGCGGTGAGAAGAACGGGATGCCGTTCTGGAAGTCGACGACCGCGTCGTAGTACCGCCCGTGCTTGCGCAGGTACCTGGCCGCGGCCAGGTACACGCCGTACCGGCCGCCCTCCCTGGCCACCAGGTACTCATGCGCCCAGTCGAACGGTGCCGCCCCCGGGTACTTCCCGGTGAACAGCGTGACCTCCGCGCCGGCGGCGGCGAACCGCCGGGCGATCTCCTCCGTGTAGGCCTCCGCGCCGCCAGCCTCGGGGTTGGCCAGGTCGCGCCAGTTCAGGAACAGCAGCCGGATCCCGGCGATCTGTTCCAGCCCGCGCATAACGACGCGCTCCTGCGGGCCAGGCGGAACACGTCGGCGATGGCCTTGATGCCGTCGCGCAGCCCGTTCAGCGTGGAGCCCTCCTGGTCGGACCAGACGACCGGGATCTCCACGATGTTCACGTCCAGGGCCAGGACGGCCCGGAGCAGTTCCACGTCGAAGGCGAACCCGGTCACCCGCAGGTCGCGGATGGCCGCCCGGGCCGTCTCCGCGGTGAAGAACTTGCAGCCGCACTGGCTGTCCTCGATGCCGGGCAGGATGCGCTGTGCCAGGAACCGGAACACCGCGCCGCCGAGGACCCTGCTGCCGGCCTGCGGCTCGGCCAGGGTGGCGCCGCCGATGTGGCGCGAGCCGATGACCGCGTCGTAGCCGCCCTTCAGCAGCGGGACGATGAAGTCGAGCGTCTCGATCGGCGTAGCCAGGTCGGCATCCATGTAGCCGACGTACCGGGCGCTGGAGGTGAGCACCCCACGCCGCACCGCGGCGCCCTTGCCGCGCTCGGCGCACCCGACGAGGTGGATCGGCACGCGCCCGGCGCCGAGCCTTTTGACCAGGTTGACCGTGCGGTCCACGCTGCCGTTGTCGATCACCGCGAGTGCGCAGGAGTACGGCTGCTGCTCCAGGTAGCGGATCATGCGGAACAGCGCGTGTGGCAGCCGGCGTGCCTCGTTCTTGGCTGGAATGAGGATCTCGACATCGCACGGCGGGCGCATCAGTGCAGCAGGGATGCCTGGCGGAGCCCCGGGTGCCCCGGCCGGGCCCGGCACGGTCCCATCGCGCTGGGCTTGCTTGGTGGTCACGGTTCCCATGGACGCCTCCCCGCGTCTCAGCGGCCAGGGGCGGTCATATGGGGACCTTCAGCTCATATCTCAGCTACCCTCTGTAACCTCTGATATACGGATAGTGCTCAGCTGGCTGGTATTTACACATGCACGGCACGCCCTGCCCATAACCTGGTGGCATGCACAAGATCACCGGGTCACGGGACCCGGCGGCCGCGTTCCCGCTCCGCGGGACCCGGGACGACGCCCAGGAGCGCCGGGCCGCGAACCGTGCCGTCGGCGTCAGCGCGATCGGCCTGGCCGCTACCGGTCTGGTGGAACTGCTCCTGGCGCTGCTCACCGGTTCGGTGGGCCTGCTCGGCGACGCGATCCACAACCTGTCCGACGTCTCCACCAGCGCGCTGGTGTTTCTCGGGTTCCGGCTGTCCCGGCGCCCGCCCACCGACCGTTATCCCTACGGCCTGGAGCGGGCCGAAGACCTGGCCGGTGTCGGCATCGCGGTGGTCATCTGGGCCAGCGCCGCCTTCGCCGGCTACGAGAGCGTCCGCAAGCTCATCAGCCACGGCCATACCGTGCACGTGGCGGCGGGCATCGCCGGCGCTGCCCTCGGCATCATCGGCAACCAGGTGGTGGCCAGGTACAAGCTGGTCGTGGGCCGGCGGATCCACTCCGCCACGCTCGTGGCCGATGCCCGGCACTCCTGGCTCGATGCGCTGTCGTCGGCCGGGGCGCTTGCCGGGCTGATCGCGGTCGCACTCGGCCAGCCCTGGGGTGACCCGGTCGCCGGGCTCGCTATCACGGTGTTCATCTGCCATGTCGGCGTCGAGGTCACCGGCGACGTGATGCACCGGCTCGCGGACGGCGTGGATCCCGGCGACCTCGCCGCGGCGGAGGCGGCGGCCGGGTCGGTGCCCGGCGTCATCCACGCCCACGCGCGGGCCCGCTGGACCGGCCGGACGCTGCGCGTCGAGATCGAGGGCTGGGTGGATCCGGACCTGACCGCCCGCGCCGCCGACGCGCTCGGCGCACAGGTCGCCGACGCCATCTCGCAGCAGCTGCCCCAGGCGGGGAGCCTCACCTGGGTTGCCCGGGCCGCGCCGGACTGAGACGCGCCGCCGCCCCGGTCAGGACCCGGCCCAGCGCAGGGTGAACCGGTCGAGCATGTACCCGAACGCATTGACGGTCGGCTGGATGAAGTTGTTCCTGATCGTCTGCAGCGCCTGGCTCTCCGCGGTCCGCACCAGCGGCCCGGTGACCTGTGTGACATGGGTCGCCTTGTAGTAGGCGATGTACTGGGCCTGCGAGTAGAGCACCGCCTGGGCGAACTGCGGGCGGATGATCAGGCCGCAGCCGAGCCCCGGATAGGTCCAGCTGTGCTGGGTGTCGATCGGCCGCGACGGGATGTTGTCGATCGTCACGTCGTGAGCCGACTGCGGCAGCTGGGGCTTCGGCAGCACCATGCTGACCGCCACGTGCCCGGGCTTGTCCCCGGCCGGACGGCTGAGCACCTGGAGCTGGTAGTGGCCGGCCGACGGCTTCCACCACGACGGGCCCGGGTTCAGGTCCACGGTGGCGGCGGCGTGGCCCACCGCATAGAACGTGCTCGCGTACCAGCACGGCCAGGGACCGATGTTCTTGGCGACCTTGTGCGTGAAGTAGAAGCTGAAGCTCACCTGGCCGAGGGCCGGCTTGGAGATCCCCTCGATCTTCTGCAGCACCCACGGCCCCAGATCGGTGTTCGTGGTGGTGCCCGCGGTGATCGTCTGCCACGGCCAGGCGAACTTGATGTGCGGCAGGTGCACGTTCACCCCGACCAGGTGCAGCGCCGCGGACAGGGCCACCAGGACCACCGAGGCGATCGCGCGGCGGAAGATCAGGCCGATCACGACCAGCACCGCGCTCCAGGTGACCAGCCGTGGGATTCCGGCCGCCGCCGCGGCCGCGGCATCTCCCCACGGGCCGCCCGGGCCCGGCGGGCCGCCGCCGCGGTCCGGCTGTGGTGGCCACGGGGGCAGCGGTGCGGTGCGGCCGGGCAAGTCGGCTCGGCCGGCCAGTCGGTACGGCCGGCCGGTACGGGTCGGTGTCCACCGGGCCGGTCGTTCCCGGGCCCGGATAACTGGCTCCGTACCAGGCTGGCTCCGGGCGCATCGGCCTGCCCCCGCTGAGCATCCCGACCAGGAACGCGAGGAAACGTATCACCGTGATCCACCTTCTTCTTCGGGTCTCCGCTACCAGCCGCTACATGAGCGCCTGGTAGTGGAGGCCCAGCACGACCGGCACCGCCCCGAACGGCTGGCGGAACCGGCTGCCCGGCTTGTCCGGCGCATTGCGCTCGTCGATGTTGGGCCAGCGCATATGGGTGTGGTCCGCGGTGAGGCCCGCGACCGAATACGGGAAGTCCATGGCCGAGGTGTTGTGCTGC
The DNA here is from genome assembly GCA_963795785.1 of uncultured Actinomycetes bacterium. GTDB lineage: Bacteria > Actinomycetota > Actinomycetes > Streptosporangiales > Streptosporangiaceae > DASXKD01. The sequence goes on along the minus strand of CAWCKG010000029.1, from coordinate 33,586 downwards.
CTGAGCAGGCCGCCCCAGCGGAACGCGGCGAAGACCTTGGCGAGGTCGCGGACCGACAGCTCCCGGCTGGTGGCTATGTCGAGCTGATAGACCGACCGGGCCAGGTGCACGAGGTCGTCGGCGCACTGTTGCAGCGCCGCCGACCTGGTCCGGTAGCAGCTGTCGTCCGGGTTGAGCGTGCCGAGCTTCTCCCCGTACACCGGCGAATAGCCGTGCCGGGCCTTGCACTGCATCCAGTCGCAGGCCGCCAGGATCTCCCAGCGGATGCCGGTGTGGCTGGCCACGTCGCGGTAGAGCGGTTCGGCGCGGGTCAGCGGCATCTTGGCCGAGGTGACGAACGCCTCGCGGACCGACGGCGGCATGTGCGCGTGGTAGACGGTCAGCGTGGCACCGCTGACAGCCGCGCGGGCCGAGGGTGCGGCGCTGCCAGCGTGCGCCGGGCTGACGGCCGGGGCCGTGTTGCCGCTTGGGGCGCCACCGTCGCGGTTCCGTCGCTCGCTGGCCGGCGGGGCCGCTGGCGTGGTCGCCGTGGAACCGTTGACCAGCCCGGGAACGGCGGCGCCGCCGGGTCCTGACCCATTTGCCGACGCTGGCGCCGGGCTGACCGGCATGGGCACCGGGTTGGCCGCCGACGGGGTCGCGGCGGCCGGTGCGAGGCGCCGGGTCGCCGGCTGATGGGATCGCGCTGCCCGGCGGCCGGGTTGGATGCTGGTGGGTTCGCGGCCGCCGGTGCCGGGCGGGCGCGGGTTGGCTGCCCGATGGGGTGCGGCGATGGACCGGCCGCGGTGCCGGGCGGGCTGGCCGGTGGGGTCGCGCTGCCCGAGCCGCGGTGCCGGGTTGGCTGCCGATGGGGTCGCGCTGGCCCGACCGGGCGGCTGCCGGGATCGCGCCGCCGATGGCGGCCGGGTCGGCGCCTGACGGGATCGCGCTGCCCGATGCCGGCGCGGGGCCGGATGGCGGTGGCGCCGTGCTGCCCGATGCTGGCGGCTGCGCCCCTGACGCCGGTGTGTGCGCCCCCGATGCTGGCGCCGTGGTGCCCGCTGACGAGGTGTGGCGGGCCGGTGCGCCCGAATGAGTGTCGGGCCCAGCAGCAGGGCCGCCCGGCACCCCCGGGATGCTGCTTCCGCCGGACGACAGGGTCGCCGCAGGGACGCCGCTCGTGGCGGCGGGCCCAGCGTGGCGCACGTGGCCCAGGTCTCCGCCTTGACCGCGGTGTGGGATGCCCGGGATCGCCGCGCTGCCCGTTGTGCCCGCACCGGGGGCTGCTGCGACCGGGCCCACGGCCGCATGACCCGGAGTCGTCACTTCGGCGGTACCGGGGCCGCCGTTGTACTGGCCCGCGCGGCTGACGAGGGGACCTGCGCGGCTGCCTCTGGCCACCGTGCCGCACTGCGACGTGCGGTACGGCGGTGCGAGGTGCATCGGCGTGCGGTACAGCGCCGCCCAGTCCGCGCGCGGCACGGCGGTGCCCGACGAAGCGGCGCTGCGAAGCGGCGCCCGACGAAGCAGCGCTGACGAGGCAGCGCGCGCCGAGGCGGCGGTGCGCGAAGCGGCGGTGCGACGAAGCGGCGGTGCGACAAGGCGCGTGCGCCGACGAGGCGGTGCGTGATGAAGCGGCGGGGCCGGTGCCGGCGTGCGGCACAGAAGCGTCCGGTGTGCGGCGGCGCATGCGGCCGGGTGGCGGCGTGCCGAGCGGCGGCGCGCGGTGCAGCGGTGTGGTGCGTGGCAGCGGTCGGCACGCCTGGGATGGCCGCGTCGGCGGACCCGCTGGCCAGGCCGGTTGCCTGGGCCGGCCGCGAGTCGGCTGGCAGGTCCGCAGCGGGTGACACATGCCGAGGCGCGCGCCGGGTGGGCCAGGGGACCTGGCCGGGCCGAGCGGCCTGGGACGGGCGTGGACGGCGGGTGGGTCGCCGGGTCGGGATGTGCGGCATGTGCCTGGCCGACGGCCGGGCCGGGCTGCGGTGAGTGTGCCGGGTTCGCCGTTGCTCCAGGGATTGGCGCGGCGGGCGGCTGACCGGGGCCCGGGGAGATCTGGCGGGGGACCGGGCCGGGCGGCAGCGGCGACTGGGCCGGATGCGGCCGGCTGCCGGGCTGGCGCGGGCGGATCGGGTGAGCTGGGCGGGAGGCATGGTGCGCCCGGTGCCCGGCACGCGCGGGCGGCGGCTGCGGCCCCGGGAGCCGCGGCCGGCTCTGGCCGCTGTGCGCCGTGCGATCGGTGCCGGTCGTGCCGGATGCGGTCGTGCCGGAGCGGTCGTGCCGGATGCGGTGCGTGGCGGATGCGGTCGTGCCGGATGCGGTCGTGCCGGGAGCGGTCGTGCCGGGTACCGTCGGGCTGACGTGCGTGGCGGCCCGGTCGTAGCGGTACAGGTCGTAGTGCTGCATCAGCTGGATGAGCTTCGCGCCGTACGCCGGGTCGGTGGCATACACGCCGGTCAGTGCCTGAGCGAACGCGTTCGGGTTCCGCTTCTCGGCCATCGCGGTGGCGTAGTCGCCGCTGCGCGCCAGCAGCCTGGCGTGGGCGTCGATGCTCTGCGCGACGTCGTGATAGATGCGGAACGACGCGGAGATGTTCACGAGCTGGCCGTTGATGTATTCCTGCGTCGGCTGCTCGTCGCTGCCGGCCGGGCCCGGTGCCCTTGATCCCGAACAGGTTGTGGTCGTTGCTCGCCAGGACGCTCTGGCCCCAGCCGGACTCGTCGATCGCCTGGGCGATGGTCACCGAAGCGGGCACGCCGTACTTGAGCTGGGTCGCCATGGCACCGCGCGCGACCTGGTTGATGAAGGCCTGCTGGGCCGCCGTGCCGGGCGCGCGCCGCGGGCGCCGTCGGCGCCAGATCGTGCCGGTGGTACGGCGCGAGCGTGCTGGCATCACCCGGATGGTGCCGGGTCTTGAACAGCCCGGGAATGACCGCCTCGCCGGGACGGGCGTGCTTGGACGCGGCGGGGCGCAGCCCGGTGGCCGGGACATCCGCGGTCGCTGCCTGGCCGCGGCCGGGACGATGCGGCCGCTCGCCGTCTCGGCGCGGCTGCCGCCCGGTACGGGCAGCCAGGATCCGGGGCACGTGCCGGTGCGGCCGCCGCGGTTCCGAGACCACGTGCGCGGCGTGCTCGGCGCGGGGCGTCGGGCACCATGCCCGAGGCGTGCTCGCCGTCTGCGGCAGGCTGAGCGCCTTGCGCGGGAAGGGCGCGGGACTGCGACGCATACCGTGACCGCGGGACGGCCCGCGGGGCGGGAATGGCGCGCGGTGCGAGCTCAGGCTGCTGCGTCGTGGCGTCGGCCGTAGTGACGGGCCCGGCGGTGGCGCCGGGCCGGGTGACGGTCGAGGAGCTGGTAGCTGCTCCAGGCCGGACGCCGTCGGCGGCTCCCGAGCCGGCACCGGCCCCAGCGCCAGCGGCCGCCGGTCCCGGACGCGGCCGGAGCGGCTGCGGGCTGCCGGACGCGCCGGAGCGGCTGCCGGGCTGCCGGACGCGGCCGGAGCGGCTGCCGGGCTACCGGACGCGGCCGGCGCGTGGTGGGCGTGGCCGCCGTGCGAGGCAGGCCCGGCGTCCTGGCCGGGCCCCGCCGACATGCCGACCCCGTTGTCCACGAATCCGGCGACGCCCTGGCCGGCGAGCGGGCCGGGGTACTCGTGCGCGTTGACCGACAGGTTGGGCCCCGAGTCGCCGCCGATCGTGTGCAGCACGCCGGCGGCGTACTTCGTGACCACCTCAACGTGCCCCTCGAACAGAACCCAGTCGCCGGGCTGCGGGGCATAGCCGTCGCCGAGCGGGCGCCACCGGCCGTGCGTGCGCGCGTCCTGCAGGACCGACACCACGCTCGGCGACGCCGGGTTGGGATCGACCCGGCCGTCCACCCACGAGTGCACTGGCCACGGGTAGGAGCTGCCGCCGGTCACCCAGCTCTCCAGCCCGGCCATGTGCGATCCCAGTTCCAGCATCAGGCTGGCGAAGGCCGCGCACGAGGGACCGTGGTCGGCGCCGTCCGTGCTGGCGTGCCGCCAGATCAGTGCCTCCATCTCGGCGGGGCTGCGGGTCTCGGCCAGGCGCAGGAAATGGCGCGCGGTGTGCACGATGGCCGCGCGGAGCATCCCGTCGCTGCCGGGCGCCGGCGCGGCCGTGCGCTCAAGGGCGACGAGCTTGATCGGCAGGCTGGCCGGTGACGTCAGGTCGGCCGGCGCGTTCGGCACGAAGGAAAGCCCCGTCACGACGCCGCCCGCGCCGAGGGTGATCAGCGCGGTCGCCTGCTGCCACTGTGGCCTGGCCGCGGGGGACAACGTGAACACCTCCATGCCGGTGACGGGGTTTGGTGCGGATCGGGCCGGTCGGCCGGAGGCCTAGCCGGCGAGCTTCGAGGCCTGCAGGGAGCGGAGGATGGCCCGGACCCGCGGATCTCCGGGGTTCTTCGAGTTCTGGAAAAGCACCGCGGCATCCTGGGCGGCGCTGGGCGGTGCGCCCACCACCCACTTCTGGAACACGTCGGATACCAGGTAGGCCTGCCCGGCCGCGCTGCTGATCGGCTTGGTGCACCGGTCCGGGAAGCCGTTCCGCGAGGTCACCGCGGCCGACCCGGTGTAGCGGGCACAGTTCGCCGAGACGCTCTCCAGGCCGGCCTGGACCACCGGCTTCCCGTTCGCCGCGGTCAGCGTCGCACCGCCGATGATGTTGTTGATGGCACGGGCCGCGACTTCGAGGCTGTCGATGGGGTTGGCCGGGTCGTAGGGGTGATGAAGGTTCAGTGACCATGCCACCTCGCCGCCCTGCGCCGGGGTGATCGGCTCCAGGCCCTGCCGCCCGCTCTTGATCGACGCGTAGTCCGGGTTGTTGCCGCTGGTCAGTAGCGAGAAGACCCAGAGGATCTGCCGCGTTCCCCGGTCACAGGCGAAGTTGACCTGGCTCGGCTCGGACTGCACATCGGGGTTCTGGCACGCGACCGCGATCTCACGCTGCACCTTGGCCACGCTGGCCGGCCACGACGGCGTGGGCCGGGACATGGCCAGCACGAGCACGGTGACCAGGGCGGCCACGGCCGCCGCGGTCACCGCGGCCAGCACCAGCCCACGCCGCCGGTGGCGGCGCTTGGCACGCGGCCGGCCGTGGTTGACCAGATCGGCGGTGCGCTCCTCGGGGGAGTGCGCCGGGCCGCCGGGCCCGGGCTCCGCGGGCTCGTGGGCCGGCGCCCGCACGGCCGGGGGCGCGCCGGCGGGGTCCGGCTCGTCCGGGGCCCAGCGGAGGTCCTCCTGCCGCGCGTCGTCCGCTGCGTCGGGGGCGAACGGAGACTGGGCCATCTCGTATTCAAGGGACTCGTGCGCGTCCCACAACTGACGTTCGAACTCGGCGGCCTTCCTCTTCAGTTCGGCGAGGTGCTGGCTGCCCAGACGGAGGATGTGATCGGGGTAGGTGCTCACTGACTCACCTCTGGCGTGTGTCCTGTGCCAGGCGGGACGACCCTCCTGCTCGCGGTGGGGCCCGCAGCGTGCGGCAGGCCGCCGGCGCTGCCGTCCTGGATGCCCGGCAGCCCGGCGAGGCTCATGCCCCGCCCGCGCCCCTGTTTCGCCGGGCATCCCGCACCAGCCCCGGATTGACGGTGCGGACCGTCATGCCGGAGGATCCGGTCATCGGCCGGTGTGGCAGCACCAGGCCGTGACGTGGCACGCCACGCCGGGACGCCTGGCCGGGTACCGGCCGACCGAATCTCTGTTGCGGGCACGGCCTGAACCATGCCTGTTATTAGAACACACGTACGACCAGCATGGGAAGTGGAATCCTGATACGAACACCAGTTCGAAACGCCTCTCCACCGTACGCTCCGATGTCTGACAAAACCAGCCGCGAGGCGGTCGGCTGCTGGCTGGCGGCTGTGGCTGAGGTCCGGCTCGGGCCGGGGGAATGGCCGTCCGGCGGCTCACCTGGTCGCGGACAGAACTCCGCGACCAGGTCACCCACCGGCCGACCAGGGGGCTGGGCCCGTGCCTATGGCTGGCCGGGCCGGCCGGGCCTCGTGACCGCACGGAGGAAGACAACGGAGGGCCGGTACGGCTCCATGGCATCGCCGACCGCGTGCTCGGCCTTGGCGGCGAAGGCGGCGGCGCGTTCCGGGCCGATGGCGTCCAGCCAGCTGGCGAACGCCGGGTGGCCGAGGCGGTACCGGACGAGCTGGCGCGGCTCGGTGATGCCGACGTCTACCGCCCGCTGCTCGGCGTGCACCTGCGCCAGACCGGCTGCCCGGGCGGCGGTGGCCATGGCGGCGGCGGTGCCGAGGATCGGTACCGCGGTGGTCTTCATCTCGAGGTACCACGCGGGCGACGGTCCAGCCTGCCGCCGCGGCTGCCGCGTCGATCAGGTCCCGCGCCTCGCTGCGGCTGTCGTTGGCGAAGACGGCGGCCAGGATGGCGCCGCCGGGGCGGGTGACCCGGGCCAGTTCGGCGAGGCCGGTGGCCGGGTCAGTCAGGTGGTTGAGCACGAACGCGGCCACGGAGTCGTCGACGGCAGTTGGCTGGCAGTGGCAGGGAGCGGATGTCCGCGACGGCGCACGGCGGCCGGGCCGCGGCCTGCCAGGCCAGCATGGCGGGGGACAGGTCGATCGCGAGGATCCGGGCGCCACGGCGCCGTAGCGCAGCGGTGGCCGCGCCGGTGCCGGCGCCCGCGTCCAGCACGGTACGGCCGGTCAGCCGGTGCGGGCTGGTGGCGACCAGCTCGGCGGCGATGGGCCGGTAGACGAGTTCGGCGCCGAGCGCCCAGCGCGGGCCGGACCGGGCATAGTGATCCGCGGGCACGGGCTCACCCGCCGGGCGCGATCCCGCACCGTTCCGCGGCACGGACGACCCGGTCCTGCCACCAGTCGAGTTCGGCGGCGTCGCCGAGGGCCTTCTCCCAGCCGAACGTGGCCATGATGCCGATGAGGCACAGGTCGAGCTGCCGGTCCCACCAGGGGTCCGTGGCGATGCCGCACGCCTCCAGCGCGGCACGGAACCGGTCGATCGCGGCTTCCTTCTGCTCCGGCAGCCTGGCCCGGTTGAGGGCCAGGTACCAGCACAGATCCCAGCAGGCCGGCCCGGCTCCCGGGTAGGCCCAGTCGAGCAGGATCGTGCGGCCGTCCGGGTGGCTGCCCAGGTTGCCCATCTTCCAGTCACCCTGCAGGAACGTGTGCGGTGTCCGGCCGAGCGGCGCGGCGACCACCTCGGGCCGCTCGTGCACCAGCCGCGCGAGGTCCCAGAGCGGTGCGGACAGCCCGGGCAGCAGCCGCCACCCTTCGGCGGCCGCGGCGATCGGGCCGGGCACCTCGGCTGCGGTGAGCTCGGCGGCGATGTTGTCCGGGGCGAAGAACCGCAGCCGCTGCGCCATGGTGGTCAGGCCGATGTCGTCACCCCAGCCCCAGAACGCCGCGGCCAGTTCGGCCATGTGCGCCAGGAAGCCCGCGTGCTGGGCCATCGGCACCTGGGCATCGCCGGGCGGTACCAGGCAGCCGCCGACGTCGCGCATCAGCACGCTCAGCACCGCCTCGTCGCCGGTGCCGGCCACCTCCATCGCCACCACGGTGTGATCGATGCACGCGGGGGCCTTGTCCATGAGTCCCGCGCGCCACACCAGGTACGGGCGATGCACGTGGTCGCCCATGGCCCGCATGATCCAGTCGGTTGCCGGGCTGAGCCGCTTCAGGAAGTAGGCCTGCCCGTCGGCGTCGATGCGCTGGTAGTCCGCGCCGGCCCGGGCATCGGCGGGATGGACCGATTCGAGCGCCGTTGCGCGGGCGAGCACCTCGGAGACGGGCCCGGTGGTCATCGCCGTCACCCGCGCTGGCCGGGCATCGCCGGGAACCGCTGCACGTCCCGCGGTGCAGGGCGTGGCGGCCTCCCACCGGCCGGGCTGATCCCGGCGACGACGCGGCCGGTGTGGTCCAGCGCCTGGCGTGAAGTTCGGCGATGTCAGACATGGCGCCCCCGTCGGTGGCCGGTTCCTCAGGTATTCTACCTACTGATAGGTCAAATACTTACCTACTAATAGGTCAGTGGTCAAGGGTCGAAGGGCAGGTTGATGACGGCAGCGGCGGACGTGGCAGCGCCAGCGGGACGGAGCGGCGTCAGCAGCGCGGCGGCACGGATCGGCGTCAGCGGCACGGCGGCACGAGCGGGCGCAGCGGCGCGGCGGGGGCGCCCTCGGCGTCCACGGCAGGACGGGTCCTGGACGCGGCCGAGCGGCTGGTCCAGGTGCGCGGATTCAACGGGTTCAGCTACGCCGATATCGCCGCGGAACTGCAGATCACCAAGGCCTCGCTGCACTATCACTTCGCCACCAAGGCCGACCTGGGCGAGGCGCTGATCAGCCGCTACGCGACGCGGTTTCTCCAGGCGCTCGCCGAGGTCGACACCGGTGGCGCGGCCGCGCCCGCCAAGCTTGCCGCCTACGCGAAGCTGTACGCCGACGTGCTGAGTGACCAGAGGATGTGCCTTTGCGGCATGCTGGCGGCCGAGTACCCGACCCTGCCCGTCCCCGATGAAGACCGCGGTGCTCGGGTTTTTCGACGAGAACGAGGCCTGGCTGGCGGCGGTCCTGGAACAGGGCCGCGAGGAGGGCACCCTGGCTTTCGCCGGGTCAGTCAGGGACACCGCCCGGATGATCGTCAGCGGCCTGGAGGGCGCCATGCTGGTGACCAGGCCCTACGGCGACACCGCGCGGTTCGAGGTCGCCGCCGCGAGCCTGCTCGCCAGCCTCACCGGCACGGCCCAGGGCCAGCACCGGGAGCCGTGAGCCGCAGGGCCCGTGGCGGACCGAGCGCGGCGCCTCCGTGGCGGGCACTCGGCGGCGCGCCATCCGGCGACCATGACGCACTCGGCGGCAGCGGCCAGCGGAGGCGGAGCCGATGAGTCCGGGCTGCCCGAGTCGTTCTACTGTCTATGACCATGGCTGAACCCCAGAACGCAGCAGACCTCGGCCCGGCGGCGCGCCGGCTCGCCGACCTGGTAGCCCACGTCAAGGACGACGACCTGGGCCGGCCCACCCCGTGCCCGGCCTATTCGCTCGGTGACCTGATCGAGCATGTCGGCGGCGTCGCCCTCGCGTTCACCGCTGCCGCGCGCAAGGAGCGCAGCGCTTACACGGACCCGCCCCCGCCCGGGGACGCGTCGCTGCCTCGGCGACGACTGGCGCGAGCGCATCCCGCGTGACCTCATCGCGCTGGCCGGGGCCTGGGCGGATCCGGCGGCGTGGGCCGGGATGACCCGGATCGCCGGAGACGACACCCCGGCCGGGGTGGTCGGCCTCGTGCTGGCCGACGAACTGGCCGTGCACGGCTGGGACGTGGCCCGCGCGAGCGGGCAGCCGTACGCCTGCGAGCCCGACATCCTGGCGGCCGCGCTGAGCTTCCTGCAGATGTTCGCCAGCGAAGACGCGCCCGCGGGCCCGGAGGTCGCGTTCGGCCCGGCCCGGTTCCTGCTGGACGAGGCGCCGCTGCTGGACCGCGTCGTCGCCATGGCCGGCCGCGACCCCGGCTGGTCCCCCGCCTGACGGGCGGAGCACCCCAAGCGAAGGGGCGCGGCGGGCAACCTGCCCGCCGCGCCCCGTCGCGCGCTAACCGCTGATCAGTGGCTGCCGTCCACGGCCGCCACCAGTTCCGGCACGAACTGCGCCGCGTCGATGGTGCCGACGCCGCTGGACAGGTCGTAACCCTTCACCGCGTCCCAGCCCAGCACCGTGTGCACGCTGCCGTTCTGCGGGAAGGTCACCGTGTTGGTGCCCGCCGGTGACGTCCACGATGCCCGCGGCGTGCGCCGCCTCCATCCGGTACAGCGCCGGGTTGATCAGGCCAAGGCCGTGCCCGGCCACCTGGTCGGCGATCGCCACGATGCCGGCGAACTCCGGCGTGGCCTCACTGGTGCCGCCGATCAGGTAGAAGCCCGCCGGGCCCTGCGCCGCTTCGGCGTCGAGGAACACCAGCGCGGCGCCGTCCACGGCCGCGCTCATCGAGATGTCCGGGACGCCGCGCCAGTTGCCGACCGCGCCGGACACGCTGTCCTGGTAGGCCGGGCGGGGGAACACGGTCGAGATCCCGCCGGTGCTGGCGGCCGGTGAGCCGAACAGGTTGCGTGTCGTTCCACACCGTGGCCGGCTCGAACGCGTTGCCAGCGGCGTCCAGGTGCAGCTGGGTGCCGCCCACCGCCGTCACGAGCGGGTCGGTGGCCGGCCAGTCGGCCACCGCGGTGCAGGAAGTACGTGGACGCGAAACCCTGCGGGGTAAGGGTCCTGGCGCCGGAGGCCCCGGCGTCGCCGGTGCCGCCAGCACGGTCACGCCGTTCTTGGCCGCGTTGACGTAGGCGCTGCGCAGCTTCATGATCGACGCCGCGTTCGGGAAGGTCTCCTCGGGAGCGGCGAAGCTCTGCGAGATCACCGTGCCGAGGTGGTGGTTGATCACGTAGTTCTCGGCCTTGACGATCTGCGGGAAGCCGTGCGACGCCCAGGGTCTCCGCGACCGGGGTCTCCACCAGCAGGATGTTCGCCCCCGGCGCCATCGCGTGGGAGTACTCGACGTCCAGCGACGTCTCCTGCGCCCAGCCGACCATCTGCGGGCGCTTGGTCGGGTTGAACGACGGCACCTTGCCGACCGGCCGGATGATCTTGAAGCTGGGCGGCGCGGGAAGCTTGAAGCCCTTGTCGAAGGTGGCCAGTTCGCTCCTGGATGTTCTGGAAGCCGAAGGAGTCGACGATGACGATCGTCTCGCCCTTGCCGTTGTCGCCCGCCTTGTACAGCGGTCCCAGGTCGTACGCCTTCTGGAACTGGGCCGGCGAGTAGCAGGCGATGTCCAGCTGGGCCTCGCACTGCGCCGTCGTCGGCGGTGTCGCGAACGAGGCGTTTCTCAGCACGTGGATCAGCGGCACCGGAATGGGTACGGATTGGGCCGCGGGGGCCGCCGTGAGCGCGGTAGCCCCGGCCAGCCCGAGGGCCGAGGTTACCGTAAGCGCCGAGCCCTGCGAACAGGCTGGCAATGCGTCGTTGCATGTCGCTCCCAAGGAGGATTTGCGGCACCCTGTGGGGCGCCGCGCTGACACAATGGGCTGTTTCCTTGACCACCCTGGAGGACGTACCTGGGCGTTGGCAAGCAAATCGCCCGATTCAGCGAACCTGGACCTGACCTTGACCTTGCCCTCGGTTGGCATTCGCGTACATCGCATCCCGGACATACAGGGCCAGACCGGGCTCGATTTCGTCGTAGGTGGCGATGTACCGGTCGTCGGCGGTGTAGATGTCGGCCAGCCCGCGGTGCGCCGCATAGTCGCAGTCGTAGAACCAGCGCGAGATGTGCCGGCGGTGCGCCTCGGCCAGGTCCATCGCGACCGTTCCGGTGGCCGGCTCACCGGCGCGCAGGGCATCGGCGAACCCGTTGATGCTGGCATCGGACTCGGCCTTGATCGCGATCCAGTCGTCCTTGGTGTAGGCCGCGGTGCGCCGCTGTGACTGCTGCCAGGCGTCCGTGTCACCCCAGCGCTGCCTGGCCTCCTCGGTGTACTCCGCCAGCTTGTCGGTGCCGAAGATCTCGAACTGCTCCTCCGGCGTGAGTGACATGCCCATCTTCCTGGCCTCCATTTCCTTTTCGATCGCGGCCAGCAGTGCCTGGTCGCGGGCGCGCCGCTGGCGCAGCAACCGGTGCTGCCGCCGCAGGTGGTCGTCGGTCCCGGCGGACGCGTCGGCGAGGATCTCCGCGATCTCCTCCAGCCCGAACTCCAGCTCCCGGTAGAACAGGATCTGGCGCAGCCGGTGCAGGTCGGACTGCGAGTACAGGCGGTAGCCGGCCTGGCTGCGGGCGCTGGGCGTGAGCAGCCCGATGCCGTCGTAGTGGTGCAGCGTCCGCACCGAGACGTGCGCCAGGCGGGCCACCGCGCCGACCGTGTAACCGTTCACGGCACCACTGTGCAGCCTGACGTTACGTCAGGGTCAAGCGCGTTATCGCGCGCCGCGCAACCCCGGGGTTACGCCTCGCCCGGCCAGCCAGCGGATCAGGTTCGGCCACAGCACGCCGTAGCCCGGCCAGTCCATGAACTCCGGCGGCGCCCAGTGCGGGGCGCAGTCGGAGGTGAACACCGCGCTGCGGCCTGCGCCGTAGCGGGTGCAGGCCACCAGCGGGTCGTCGCCGCAGCGCACCACGACCTCGGCGCCCTCCCGTGGCGTGACCCGGTTGTAGCCGAGCACGGCCGGCCACGGCACCGGGACGCCGCGCAGCACCGGGTGGCCGGTGGCCACCGGCTCCGGTACCACGCCCTGCGGGCACTCGGCCCGGTCGTCCACGGCGCTGATGAGCACCGGCAGCGCGTCCTCGACCGGCGTGCCGTGGTAGCGCGCCTTGCCCTCGATGCCGGCGAACGACAGGTAGCCGCCGACCATCAGCAGCCCCCCGCCACCGCGCACGTACTCCGCCACCGCGGCGAGCCGGTCCGGGGCCGGCCGGGACTGCTCGAACGTCTGCGGGGCCAGCAGGATGCTGTTGGCCCCGATGTCGCTGAGGATGACCGCCTGGTAGCCGGCCAGCTCCCCGGCGGTGGCCGGGAACTGCCCGGGCACGAGATGGCCGGGCAGGTAGTCCACGTCCACGTCCGCGCCCGCGAGAGCGGCGCGCAGGTGGTCGGCGCCTTCAACGTAACTGCTTGTGCTAAACGAATCGACCCCCTTGATGTGCACGCTGTGCGTGACCCAGCTTTCGCCGCAAAGCAGTACCCGCATCAGCCGACCTCGCTCTCCTGGGGCAGCACGGGGGAATGGGGGGCGGTGGGCGCGGCGGGCGGTGGGCTCGCAGGCGCAGCGAAGCCGGGGGACGGTGCGGGGGCCGGGGGACCGGCGGACTCCCGGACGATCAGCTCCACGGGCAGTACCTCGGTCCGCGGCGCGTCTCGCCGTCCCGGCCAGCAGGTCGAACAGCAACGCCACGCCTCTCTGGGCGAGCCGCTCGACCGGCGACCTGATGGTGGTCAGCCGCGGCCGCACGTACTCGCTGAACCTGATGTCGTCGAAGCCGACGACCGACAGGTCCTCGGGCACCCGGATGCCATGTGTCTCGGCGGCGGACAGAATGCCGAGGGCGATGTAGTCGCTGGCCACGAACGCCGCGGTGGGCGGCTCGGGCGCGGCGAGCAGCCGGGGCAGCGCGCTGGCCCCGAACTGCTCGGTGAAGTGGCCGGGCAGGTTGCGCTGACGGTCCGGGTCGATGCCGCCCTTGACCAGCGCGTCGCAGTAGCCGCGCCGCCGTTCGGCCACCGAGCCGAGTTCCGCCGGGCCGGACACGAACGCGATCCGGCGGTGCCCGAGTGCCACCAGGTAGCTGGCGGCCTGGTAGCCGCCGGCGTAGTCGTCCATCACCACGCTGTGCACCTCGGGCAGGCCCGCGATCGGCTCGTCCACCACGACCACCGGCAGCCCGCCGCGGATCGCGGCGGCCAGCCGGACGTTGGACCGGAACGAGCCGAGGTAGAGCATCCCGTCGATGGCACCGGACGCGAGCAGGTCGATATAGCTGGACTCCTTCACCGCCTGGCTGCGCGTCGAGCAGAGCAGCACCATCAGGCCGCGGCGCTCCACCTCCTCGACCACATGGTCCGCGATCGAGCCGAAATACGGGTTGCTCATCTCCGGCACGACGAAGCCGATGGCCCCCGAGCGGCGCCTGGCCAGGTTCTTCGCCTGGGCATTCGGCACGTAGCCGAGGCTGGCCACCGCGTCCTGCACCCGGGCCGCGGTGGCCGGGGTGACCTTGAGCTGGCCGTTGAGGTAGCGGGACACCGTCGAGGCGGCCACGCCGGCCGTCCTGGCCACGTCCTGGATCGTCGCCATCTAGGGCTCCTGGACCACGCGACCGGGCAATTTGCGCGGCCGGTTGCGTCCAGCGGTCCGCAGCGTCATGAGCCGAGCGTACCTCGGCGCCCAGGCCGGACGTCACTAGCTAGTTAGGTAATCAGCGGTGCCGTGGAGGCCGGGGCGAGGCACGGCCGGCGTAGCGCACAAATCTCGGCTATTGACGGCATGTTCAGCCGATTCGTAATATTGCGAAACCGATTGCGTAACCGTACGGAACCATATCGGCCCCCTGTCAGGGAGGTTCCCGTGACCGCCGAAATGGCCAGCACCGCCACCCACCGCCCGGCTCCGGCGCAACGTCCTGGACCTGCCGCAGGTGGTCTTCCAGGGCATCACGCACATCGCGCCGTCGATCAACATCGTCTTCACGTTCCCGATCATCGCCCTCAAGGCCGGGCCGGCCATGCCGATCTCGTTCCTGCTGACGACGATCGTCTGCTACTTCATCGGGAACACGGTCTCCCAGTTCTCCCAGTACATGCCGTCCAGCGGCGGCTACTACTCCTTCGCCACCAGGGGGCTGGGTGACCGCAGCGGCTTCATGACGACGTGGAGCTACCTGATCTACGACATCATCGGCCCGGCCGGGGCCATCGGCTTCCTCGGCTACCTGGTCTCGACCACGATTCAGGACGCCTTCAGCGTGGACATCCCGTGGTGGATCTTCGCGCTGGCGACCTTCGGCATCGTGTGGGTGCTGACCCATTTCGGCATCCGGCTGTCCATGCGCACCACCGTCATCTTCGGCGCGATCGAGATGCTCATCATGCTCGCGCTGGCGCTCACCTTCCTGGTCAACCCGGGCCACGGGTCCTCCTATACGGCGCCGCTGCAGCCGAGCCTCGCGCCGCACGGCTTCGGCGGGGTCCTCGCCGGGATGGTGTTCTCGGTGCTGGCGCTGAGCGGCTTCGAGGCGCCCGCGCCGCTCGCCCAGGAGACGCAGCGGCCGGGCAAGTTCATCGGCCGCGCGGTGATGGTCTCGCTGTTCGCCATCGGCGGCTTCTACATCTTCACGTCCTACGCCAGCGCCATCGGCTGGGGCACCGGCAACATGGCCGCGTTCGCGTCCAACGCCAACCCGTACTACGTCCTCGGCCACGCACTGTGGGGCGCCGGCTGGTGGTTCGTCGTGATCGCCATCATCAACAGCGCCGTCGGGGTCGGGCTGGCCTGCACGAACGCGGCGTCGCGGGTGATGTACACGATGGGCCAGGCGGGCACGCTGCCGCCGCAGTTCGGCCGGATCCACCCGAAGCACCACACGCCGACGTTCGCGATCGCGTTCATCCAGCTTTCCGGGATCGTGGCGATCCTGCTGGTCGGCCTGCTGCTGCAGCCCGCGGACATCTTCGGGTTCCTGGGCACGGTCACCACGCTGGCCGTGATCGTCCTCTACGTCATGGCGAACCTGGCGCTCACCGCCTACATCCGGCGCGAGCACCGCGGCCGACTACAACGTGTGGCGGCACGGGGTGCTGCCGTGGATCGGCACGCTGGCGCTGCTGCCGGTGCTGTTCGTGACCGTCTACCCGCGCCCCGCATGGCCGTTCGACATCACGCCGTACGTGTTCATCGCGGCGCTGATCGTCGGCTTCGGCTACATGCAGTGGCGGGAGCGGCGCCATCCCGGCGTGCTGCGCCGCGGCGCCATCGGTGCTGGTCGGCCAGCGCAGCGACGCAGAGGGTGACGTCGACTGGGACGCGCCCGCGCCGCCCGCCGGCCCGGCGCCGCAGGCCGGCGCGTGACCCGGGCGGCCGGTGTCGAGCTTGCCGAGATCGGGGTACCCGATTTCGGGCTGCCGTCCACCGAGCCGTCGGTGCCGACGCAGACCTACCAGGCGCGCCTGGCCGCGGCGGCCGCCGCGGCGGCCGAGGCCGGGCTGGACGCCCTGCTCGTCTACGCCGACCGGGAGCACTTCGCCAACCTGTCCTACCTGACCCGCTTCGACCCCAGGTTCGAGGAGGCGCTGCTCATCCTCGTGCCGGGCCGGGCGCCGGTGCTGCTCGTGGGCAACGAGGGCGTCGCCTACGCGGCGGTGGTGCCGCCCGGGGTCGAGGTGGTCCGGTACCAGAGCTTCAGCCTGGTCAACCAGCCCAGGGCCGACAGCAGGCCACTGGGCAGCCTGCTGGCCGAGGCTGGCGTGGGCAGCGCCGGGGCCGGTCGCGAGGGAGGGGCCGGCTCCGGCGCGAAGCGGGTGGGCATCGCGGGCTGGAAGTACTTCGGCCCCGACGACGAGGCGGGCGCGGCGGACTGGATCGAGGTGCCCGCCTACCTGGTGACCGTGCTGCGGGCACTCGGCTGCGAGCCGGTGAACGCGTCCGCGATCTTCGTCCGCCCCGGATCCGGGCTGCGCCTGACGCAACGACATCGACCAGATCGCGTGTTTCGAGTTCGCGGCGACGCACGGCTCGGCGGCCATGCGCCGGATGCTGCTCGCGGTGCAGCCAGGCATGACCGAGTTCGAGGCGTTCTCCGAGTTCCGGCCGATCGGGCTGCCGTTCTCCTACCATCCGATGGTGCTGTCCGGCGAGCGGGCCGCGCTCGGGCTGGCCAGCTCGTCCGGGCGGCGGCTGCGCCGCGGCGACCCGATGAGCGCCGCCCTCGGGTACTGGGGCAGCAACATCGCCCGCGGCGGCTTCCTGGCCGCCTCGGCCGGGGACCTGCCCGCCGGGGCGGGCGACTACGTCGGCAGGCTGGTCGCGCCCTACTTCGCGTGCGCCTGCGACTGGTACGAGACGGTCGGCATCGGCGTCACCGGTGGTGAGCTGTTCGACCTGGTCCGCCGGCACCTCGGCGACCCGTTCTTCGGCGTGCAGCTCAACCCGGGGCACTTCATCCACCTCGACGAGTGGCCCAGCTCACCGGTGTGGGCCGGGTCGGACGTGGTGCTTGGCTCCGGGATGACCCTGCAGCTGGACATCATCCCGGCGACGGGCACGGCGTACCACACCACGAACATCGAGGACGGCGTCGCCCTGGCCGACGAGGCGGCCCGCACCGAGCTTGCGGACCGGTACCCGCAGGCGTGGGCCCGGATCGGCCGCCGCCGCGAGTTCATGGCGGGCCAGCTGGGCATCCAGCTCAGGCCGGAGGTGCTGCCGCTGTCGAACCTGGCGGGCTACCTTCCGCCGTACTGGCTGGCGCCGGGCCTGGCGATGCGCCGGGCATAGCCGCACCGGATCCCGCCGCGAGCACCTCCTCGGCGCGGTGGCAGGCCGCGAGGCGGCCGGGCCCGACCGGCCGCAGCACCGGGACCTCGCCGCGGCAGCGGTCCACCGCCAGCGGGCAGCGCGGATGGAACACGCAGCCCGGCGGCGGATGCGCCGCGTCCGGTGGCTCACCGGGCAGCACCACCCTGGCCGCCCTGGCGCTGCCGAGTTCCGGCACGGCCGAGCGCAGCGCCCTGGTGTAGGGGTGCGCGGGCCGGGCGAGCAGCGCGCCGGTGGGCCCGCTCTCCGCCACCCGGCCCAGGTACAGCACGGCGGTCTGCTCGCACAGCTCGCTCACGATGGCGAGATTGTGGGTGATCAGCAGGTAGGCCAGGTTCCGCTGGGCCCGGAGCCGCCCGACCAGGGCCAGGATGGCCGCCTGGGCGCGCACGTCGAGCGCGCTGGTCGGCTCGTCCAGCACCAGCAGCCTCGGCCGCACCGACAGGGCCCGGGCGATGGACACCCGCTGGCGCTGCCCGCCGGAGAGCTGGTGCGGGTACCTGGCCGCGAACGCCGGGTCCAGCCCGACCTCGGCCAGCAGGGTGCGGGCCTGCTCCGCCGCCGCCCGCCGGCCCGCCATCCGGTGCGCGACCAGTCCCTCGGTGATGGTGGTGCCGATCCGCATCCGCGGGTCGAGCACCCCGTCCGGATCCTGAAAGACGATCTGCGCGGCCCGCCGGTAGTCCTGCAGGGCCTTCCCGCGCAGCCCCGCGATGTCGTTCCCGTCAAAACGGATCGTCCCGCCGGCCGTCCGTACCAGGCGCAGCGCGGCCCGGCCTATGGTCGTCTTCCCCGAGCCGCTCTCCCCGACCAGCCCGAGGCCGCACGGCCCGGGGGGCAGCCGCAGGCTCACCCCGTCCACCGCCCGGACCGGGCCGAACCGGACGGCCAGCGCGCTGATGTCCAGCAGCGGGGTCCCGTCCTGCGCCCCGGCCGCGGCGCTCACGGTCCCGCCACGGTCCTGCTCACTGGCCGCGGCGCTCACGGCCCCGCCTCCGCCCTGATCACCGGCACCGCGGCGAGCAGGTCCGCGGTGTACGGGTCGGCCGGGGCGGACAGGACCCGCGCCGCCGGGCCCTGTTCCACGATCCGGCCCTGCCGCATGACCGCCACCCGGTCGCACAGCTCCGCGACGACGGCCAGGTCGTGGCTGATGAACAGCACCGACATGCCCTCCCGGTCGCGCAGTTCACGGAGCAGTTCCAGCACCTCGGCCTGCACGGTCACGTCCAGCGCGCTGGTCGGCTCGTCCGCGAGCAGCACCTCGGCGCGCAGCGCCAGCGCGATGGCGATCGCGACCCGCTGCAGCTGGCCGCCGGACAGCTGCGACGGGTACCGCTCCAGCAGCCCGGGGGACAGCAGCACCTGGCGCATCGCCCGGCTGGCCGCCCCGGCCGCCTCGCTCTTGGTCATGCCGTGCAGCCGCAGCGCGCCGTGCATCACGCGGCCGACCCGGTACACCGGGCTGAACGCGGCGGCCGGGCTCTGGAAGATGGCCGCGATCCGGCGCCCGCGCAGCTCCCGCAGCTCGCGCTGGGACAGGCCGGTCAGCTCGGTGCCGTCCAGCGTGATGCTGCCGCGGACGGTGGCGCCGACGGTGTGCGCCAGGCCGAGCACGGCGAGCGTGGTCATCGACTTGCCCGAGCCGCTCTCCCCGGCCAGCCCGACGATCTCGCCCGCGCCGACGTGCAGTTCGTCGACGTCCACCACCCGCCGGGTGCCGAAGCTGATCTGCAGCCCGGTGATCGCGAGCCTCATGGCAGGAACGTCCGCTTCGGATCCAGCAGGTCCCGCAGGCCGTCGCCGAGCAGGGTGAAGGCGAACGCGGTCACCAGGATCGCCAGGCCGGGGAAGGTGACCACCCACCAGGCCGTGGTGAAGTAGTTCTGGCCCTCGGCGACCATCAGCCCCCAGTCGGGGGTCGGGTCCTGGGCGCCGAGGCCGAGGAACGACAGGGCCGACACGGTGAGGATCACCCCGCCGAAGTCCAGCGACACCTGGACGATCAGCGGCGTGATCGAGTTGGGCAGGATGTGCCGCAGCAGGATCCGGTACGACGGGATGCCCAGCGCCCGGCACGCCTCGACGTACGGCCGGCCCGCCACCGAGGCGGCCTGGCCCCGGATCAGCCTGGTGTACCAGGGCCACCAGGTGACGGAGATCGCGATGACGACGGTGGTCAGGCTGGGCGGCAGCACGGCGGCCAGCGCCAGCGCGAGCAGCAGCGGCGGGAAGGCGAGGAAGACGTCGGTGACCCGCATGATCACCTCGTCCAGCCAGCCGCCGAAGTAGCCGGCCGCCGCGCCGAGCGGGATGCCGATGGCGCACGAGATCAGCAGCACGAAGATCGCGATCACGGGCGAGACCCGGGTCCCGTAGATCACCCGGGACAGGATGTCCCGGCCGACGTTGTCGGTCCCGAACCAGTGCTGGGCCGACGGCGGGCGCAGCACCGCGAACGGGTGGGTGGCCGAGCCGGCGTCGGCCGGGAACGGCGCGAGCACCGGGGCGAGCAGCGCCACGACCACGACCAGCAGGGACAGCACCGCGCCCAGCACGAGCAGTGGGTTGGCGCGCAGCCCGCGGCGCAGCGCCTCGCCGCGCGGCACGGTGGCGGCCTGCGCGGGCAGCGGTGCGGGTGCCTCGATCATCGCAGCCGGATCCGCGGGTCGATCGCGGCCTGGACGACGTCCACGACCAGGTTGGCGGCCACGTACACCAGCGCGATGAACAAGGTGACGCCCAGGATGGCGGGCGTGTCGAGGGTCTGGATCGACGCCGTCGCGTACTCGCCGAGGCCGGGCCAGTCGAAGATCGCCTCGACCAGGAACGTGTTGACCAGCGAATAGCCGAACACCAGCGCCAGCGTCGCGGCGACCGGGTTCCACGCCAGCTTCATGGCGAACCGGCCGTACACCGCCCGCTCCCGGAAGCCGAGCGCGCGGACCATCTGCACGTGGGTGTCGCCGATCGTGTCGAGCACCTGGGCCCGGATCATCCGGGTGAGCAGCCCGGCCGGGTAGGCGGCGACGACCAGGGCGGGCAGCAGCAGGTGGCCCAGGATGCTGCCGAACATCGGCCAGTTGCCGGTGAGCGGCGCGTCGATCAGGCCGAATCCGGTCACATTCCTCAGTGGGTGGCTGAAAAGCAGGCCGGGGGAGAACTCGCCGGCCGGGGGCAGCAGGTGCAGGTGGTCGGAGAGGACGAGCTGCAGGATGAGCGCCAGCCAGAAGATCGGCATCGACACGCCGAGGATCGAGCCGGCCCTGATGGTGTGGTCGGAGGCCCGCCCCGGCCAGCGCGCGGAGATCAGCCCGAGCGGCAGCGGCCACCAGCAGCGCGATGATCAGCGCGGCGGTCACCAGCTCTATCGAGGCGGGGGCGGCCTGCCCGATGTCGGACAGCACCGGCCGGTGGGTGTGGATCGCCACGCCCCAGTTGCCGGTGAGGATGCCGCCGAAGTAGGAGGCGAGCTGGACGGCGGGCGGCCGGTCCAGCCCGAGGAACCGCCGTGCCGCGGCGATCTGGGCCGCCGAGGCGTGCGGCCCGGCCCATGTCGCGGCCGGGTCACCCGGGACGACCCGGGCGATCACGAACGTCAGGACGACGACGCCCGCGACCACCAGGATCGCCGTGGCGACCCGGCGCGCGACATAGACGATCAACTGCCGGTGGGCCTGAGGTTGTAGGCAAAGACCACGTTCGCGTAGGCCGGGTTGACCTGGAACCCGGTGAACGAGCTGCGCATCGCGTACTGGTAGTTGACGTTGTACAGGGCGTCGACCGGCGCCTGCTGGAGCGTCTCCGCCTGCATGGTCCGGTACAGCTGCCGCCCCGGCCGCGGGGCTGGTCGCGACCACCGACTCCACCCGGTTGATCTGGGCGTCCAGCGTCGGGTTGGAGTAGTAGGACAGGTTGAAGTACGGCTGCTTCTGGGTCTGCAGCAGGTTGGTGAACCAGGTGTACGGGTCGGCGTAGTCCGGCCACCAGTACTCGAGGAAGATGCTCTGGTGGCTGGCCGCGTTGGCGGACTTGGCCTTGGCCCACTGCGTCGGCCAGGCCAGCGACTGGGTGCTCAGGTTGATGTTCAGCTTCGCCAGGTCCGACTTGATCAGCTCCGCGACCACCTGCTCGTTCGAGTCGCCCGAGGTGTAGGTGAGCGACAGGTTCAGCGCCTTCTTGCCCGGCCCGTACCCGGCCTGGTTCAGCAGTTGCTTCGCCTTCGCGGGGTCGTAGGTGTAGTTCGGCAGGTTGGTGGAGTGGCCGAGCAGGCCCGGCGGGGACCAGGCCGCTGGACGGGGAGGCCGCGCCCTGCAGCGCCGCGATGATCCCGGGGTAGTCGATGGCGTACAGGATGGCCTGCCGCACCGGCAGGCTCAGCGACTTCGCGTTGAGCTGGGCCAGCAGGTTCTGCCAGGACGGCGAGGCCACCGTCCGGATGCCGGGGTTGCCCTGGAACGACTTCCAGATGCTGGGGCTGATCTGCTCCACGAAGTCGACCGCGCCCGAGCGCAGCAGCTGGGCGGCGGTGGTGTCCGCGGTCACCACCCGGAACACGACCTTCTTGTAGTGCGGGCCGCTCCAGCCGCCCCAGTAGCCGGGGAAGGCCTTGAGGATGACCTCGAACTCCTGGCCCTTGTTCCAGGTCTGCAGCTCGTAGGGGCCGGTGCCCGCGTCGTGCGGGGTGTTCAGCCACTTGGTCAGGTTCCCGCCGGGGCCCGCCGCCTGGGTGTCGTAGATGTAGGCCGAGTAGGAGGCCGACGCCTCCAGGTCGAGCGGCGAGGGGTACTTCAGGTGGAACACGAGGGTGTACTGGTCGGGGGTGTCGATGGTGTTCACCGCGCCCCACACGTACGCGGCGCCGCCGCCCAGCTTGATCGTGCGCAGGATGGCCGCCTTCGCCGACCTGCGCGGTCATCAGCCGGCCGGTGTGGAAGTGCACGCCGTGCCGCAGGTGGAACGTCCAGGTCTTGCCGCCGTCCGCGGATGACCAGCTGGTGGCGAGCAGCGGTTCGACCCGGTGCGTCGCCGCGTCGTACCGGGTCAGCGTCTCGTACATCTGGCTCATCGCGATGATGCCGTCGGAGTACTCGGTCGCCGGATCCCAGCCGTCGTCCATGACCGTGGCGGTCGTGTCGTAGGTGAACACCTGGCTGGCGGCCTGCTGCGGAGCCGAGCGAGCTCGACGAGCCGCCGCAGGCGGCAAGCAGCAGCGCGAGTGCGCAGCCGGACGCGATCGGCAAGGCGCGGTGGGGCTTCATGGTTGCCTCCGTGGTCCTTACAGTGACTCGGCCGCTTGCTCGGCGGCCCCGGCCAGCCGTGCCTGCCGGGACAGGTTCGCCCCGATTTGGTGCTCCGGCAATCCGCCGAGCGCGCCGGCGGCCTTGGCGCGCACCCGGACTGGCCGGAGTGGTGAGGTAAGCCAGCGGGATTTCCTCCAGCTCGACGATCTGCACCGTGCCGGGGTCGGCGCCCGCCGCGACCGCGCGCTCGCGCGCCTCGTCGCGCGCCTCGTCGAGGACCGCCTGCCGGCCGGCCTCCCCGATGTGGAAGATCCGGTCCACCTGGCCGCTGACCGAGGCGATGGCAGCTCCCACGGCGTTGGCGGCGTCGAAGTGTTCGGGCCGGATGACCTCGCTGATCCCGGGGATGTTGTCGGGGACGAGGATGCTGCCGCCGCCCACGGCGACCAGCGCGCGATCCTCCTTGGACGTCTTCACCCGGTCGATCGCCTCGGCGAGCATGACGTCGGCGCGGGCCAGCGCCTCGGCGAGCATCCGCCGGTAACGGCTGGTGCGCCCGGCGTCGCCCAGGTCCGCCCGGCCCGCCGCGACCGCGCTGTCGGTCAGCGTCGGCATGGTCCCGCCGAAGACCAGGGCCTGCTGGGTGAGCAGATAGCCGACGCTGCGCGGCCCGAGCCGCACCCCGCCGGGATCCTGGGTGACCACCGTGCCGCCGCCGAGCGCGATGGTGACCAGGTCGGGCATCCGGAAGTTGGTCCGGATGCCACCGATCTCCACGCCCTGGGACGACTCCCGCGGGAAGCCGTTGACCAGCACGCCGACGTCGGTGGACGTGCCTCCGACGTCGATCACCAGCGAGTCGGAGCTCCCGGTGAGGAACGCGGCCCCGCGGACGCTGTTGGCCGGCCCGCTGCCGATGGTGAGCACGGGATACCGCAGCGCATGGTCGAGGCCCATCAGGGTGCCGTCGTTTTGCGCGAAGAACCTGGTCGGCTCGAGGTGGTGCACGGCGAGCGCGGCCCGCATCGCTTCGGCCACGTCGCGGGCGACCCCGGCCAGTGCCCCGTTGAGTATGGTGGCGTTCTCCCGCTCCAGCAGGCCGATCGAGCCGATCTCGTGGCTGAGCGAGACGTGGATCTCGCCGAGTTCCCGCTTGACGATCTCGGCCGCCAGCAGTTCGTGCCGCGGCGAGACCGGGGCGAACACGCTGGTGATGACGATGCCCTGGGCGGCGCCGCCGACCTCGCCGAGAAACCGGGCGATGGCGTCGGTGTCCAGGGGGGACAGGTCCCGGCCGTCGAACTCGACGCCGCCGTCCACGATCGTCGCCCCGACCGAGATGGTGTCGGTGAGGTCGCGTGGCCACCCGAACATCGGCCTGACGCTGTGGGTGGCCGGGCCGCCAATTCTGATCACCGCCACCCGTCGCAGGTTCCGGCGCTCCAGCACCGCGTTGGTCGCGTGGGTGGTGCCCAGCATGACGTGGCTGATCCGCCGCGGATCCGCCCCCGGCGCGTGCAGGACGGTGTCGATCGCCCTGGTGATTCCGCCGGTGATGTCGGGCGTGCACGGCACCTTGGCCTTGGCGACGATCCGGTCGGCGCGGTCCATGATCACCGCGTCGGTGTTGGTGCCGCCGACGTCGATGCCGAGGCGGTGTTCAGGCACGGGCATCGGCAAGCTCCTCCACGGGCAGGTAATCGAAGTCATAGCCGAACGCCCGCGGCCCGGCCACGGCGATCCCGCGCTCGGTCCGCCAGACCGGATCGCAGGCGAAAGCGATCACCGTCACCCGCTGGCCGTACCTCATCACCTCGGTGGCGATCGCGTCGGCGGTCTCGCTGTCCAGCACCGTGATCAGGTCGGGCACCGAGGCGAGCACGCGCCCGCGTTCCAGCGCCACCAGGTTCTCGTTCTGCAACTCCAGCCGGATCAGCCGGCCTGCGTCCTCCCCGAGGCCCTCGATCACCACGCTGCCGCGGACGAACCCACTGGTGGTGTGCCGCTCGACGTCCAGCACCTTGCCGGTGACCAGCTGGAACGCGCCCATCTCCGCGATCACGGCGGCCACCGGGCTGCTCGTCGCGCCCGCGAGCGCCTCACCGATCCTGATTGCCTTCGAGACCGAGCCCCGTATCGTCGCGGTGCGCGCCTGCGCCGCGGTCAGCGAGAACCCCGCCGCGGATGCCGACCCGCCGAACTCCGACCGCGGCCGCCCGTTCCAGGCGCTCCATCCAGTCGCCGGAAATCGTCCGGAACACCGCCAGGTTGCCGCGTTCGTCCGTCAGCACCGCCGGGCTCGCCGGGATACCAGCCAGATGCATGGTGACCTGCGGGACCTCGGGGAACGCGCGGCCGATCCCGTCGGCGTCCACCACCGGCAGCCCGATCCGCGCGGCCCAGGTGATGGGCAGCAGGCCGTTCCCGCCGCCGATCTCGATGGCCATCAGCGCCGCCACCCGGCGCCCGGTCATGAACTGCAGATGCTCCAGGAGCCGTTCTCCCTCGTCCCCGTTCTCGAACTTTTCCAGGATGACCGTGGTGGCACCGATCCCGGCGCACGGCATGATCAGCGCGTCATCGGGCAGTTCATCCAAGATCGACCAAGGAGACCGGCCCGAAGTCCTCGGTTGCCTGCAGCGCCTGCAGCAGTGTCACGTGCGCATCGCCCCCGCCGCCTGCGCCGAGTATGGCGCAGCCCCGGGACAGGGCACGCAATGAGTCGGGGTCGAGCAGTCTTTTCATGATCAGTCGCCGGCCTCGCCGGGGAATCGCGCGATGGCGCCGGTGCCGATCGCCGCGTCGGTGCTGGTACCGCCGGTCGATGCCCAGGCGGCAGTCAGGTCGTTGCACTGGCAAGCCCCTCCACCGGCAGGTAGTCGAAGTCGTAGCCGAACGCACGGGGGCCGGTGGCGGCGATGCCCTTCTCGGTTCGCCACACCGGATCACACGGGAACGCGATGACCGTGACCCGCTGCCCGTAGCGGATCCGCTCGGTCGCGATGGCATCGGCGGTCTCCGCATCCAGCACCGTGATCAGGTCAGGCACGGAGGCGAGTACCCGGCCGCGCTCCAGTGCCACGAGGTTTTCGTTCTGCAATTCAAGCCTGATGAGCCGCCCCGCGTCCGCGCCGAGCCCGTCGACGACCACGCTGCCCCGCACCCAGCCGCCCCGGGTCTGCCGCTCGACGTCGGATATCTTGCCGCTGACCAGGCGGAATGCTCCTATCTCCGCGATGAGTGCGGCCACCGGGTCACCCGTGGCCGCGTTCGATCGCCGCACCGATCCTGATCGCCAGCGAGACCGAGCCCCGTATCGTCGCGGTGCGCGCCTGCGCCGCGGTCAGCGAGAACTCCGTGGAGGACGCGGCGCCGCCGAACTCGACCGCGGCCGCCCGCTCCAGGCGCTCCATCCACTGACCGGAGATCGTGCTGGAACACGATGAGGTTGCCGCGTTCGTCCGTCATCACCGCCGGGCTGGGCGAGATGCCCGCCAGTTGCATGGTGACCTGCGGTACCTCGGGAAAGGCGCGGCCCATGCCGTCGGCGTCCACCAGGGGCAGATGCATGGCCGCGGCCCAGGTGATGGGCAGCAGGCCGTTTCCGCCGCCGATCTCGCCGGCCATGAGCGCGGCCACCTGGCGCCCGGTCAGGAATTCCAGTTCCTCCCTGAGCCGCTCACCTTCGTTGCCGTTCTCGAGCTTCTCGATGGTCACCGTCGGGGCGCCAATACCGCCGCACGGCATGATCAGCGCGTCGTCGGGCAGTTCGTCCAGGTCAACCAGGGGGACCGGGCCGTGGTCCTCGGTCGCCTGCAGCGCCTGAAGCAGGGTGATATGGGTATCGCCGCCGCCGCCGGCGCCGAGCACCGCACAGCCGCGCGCCAGGGCGCGCAGCGAGTCAGCCTCGAGCAGTCGTCTTCATGATCAGATGTTCGTTCTTCAGCACGATACAAACGTTTTTGGTGCCCTCCCATGATTCCCGAAGCTGGTTAGCAGACGCCACCGTCTCCAGATCACTGTCTGGCGCCATTTTCGGGCACGCGGGCGGCGAACGGCCCCCCACCATGGCGCGCGGCCATAAGGTCAGCGGGCGACCTCGGCGCTGATGATCCGATCGCGAAGGGTTGTCAGGTCCTTGCCGCGGACCACCTTCGGCGGGCTCGACCTGGGACGGCGCGCGTAGAGCAGGCCGGCGACGCCGCGCCAGACATGCCAGTGCGGGAACTCGGGGGCGTACGGCCACCATTCCGGGGCCTCGTCAACGGCCGTGGCGCCCGAGGCGCTGTCACAATCCATTGCACTCCCAAGCTGGCGACGTGCGCAGCTGATGCTGCCGGGGCTACGCGGGTGTAACGCAAGGCTCGCAGCCGCCGGTCCCCGCCGGGAATGGGCATATTGCACCACGATCGTGACTAGGGTGTGCGCTCCGCATAAGGTGGGCCTTCTGACGCGTAAAAAGGTGGTCATCCCGATGCCCTCCATTGACGAGATCCTCGCCAGCTCGCCGCTGGCCGGGCTGCGGCGCGTCAGCACCAGCGGCGGGGACCGCGAGGTCACCCTTGTCCGGCTGGCGGAGAGCTTCACCGACCTGGACCAGGCCCCGGCGGAGAGCCTGGTCATCCTGTCCAAGTTCGCGTCGGCCGAGATCAGCGACTATCGCCTGGACATGGCCCTGCGCTGGGGAGCCCTGCACCGGGTGGCGGCCGTCGCGGCGTTCTCGGCCAAACCGTGGCAGCCCACCGTGACGGCCAGGGACATCGCCGCCAGGGCCGACATCGCCCTGATCTCCATCCCAGCGGAACTGGAGCTTGCCGCACTGGTCCAGGCGATCATGCGCGAGATCGGCGGCGGCGCGGAGCGCGCGCTGGGCCGGGCTCAGCAGGGCCTGGAGGCGGTGCTGGCGGCCGAGTCGGCAGGCGGCGGCCTGGAGGACCTGCGGGCGGCGGTCAGCGCAGGCGCTGGGCACGCCGATCGAGTTCCGCCCCTGGGCGGGCGACGGCCTCTCCGGTGCCGCCACTGCCGACCGCCTGCCGTTCGGCCGCGAACGGCGGGTCCGGCTCCGAGCCGGCGGGCCGGGGCGCATGGCCCGGCGGCCGCCGCGGCGGCCGAGGTCATCGCGCCGGTCGTGGTCGGGGAGACGCCGGAAGGGTATTTCGTCGCGCCGGATGCGCACGGCGACTTCGGGGTGGCGCGTGCGGCTGGTGCTGTACACCGCGGCGCTGGCCGCCGGGCGGCTCCTCGACCTGGCCAGGCGGGCGCACGAGACGCCGGTCAGGTCCCGCAGCGAACTGCTGGCCGAACTGCTGATGACGGACACCGCGATCAACGAGGACCTGCTGGAGCGTGCCCGCGCGCTCGCGATTCCGGTCACCGGCTGGCATGTCGTGGTCCGGATCGAGGCGGACGACCTTGACCAGTCCGGGCGCGACGAGGTGCAGCGGTTCGAACTCCTGGAGGCGGCGGGGCAGGTGGCGCTGCAGGCCGTGGCCGCGACCGGCGGGACCTGGTACCTATCCCGGATGGCCCGCGCCATCGTGCTGGTCCGGGTCACCACCTCCAACCCGGGGCCGCAGGCCGGCGCCAGGGCGGCCCGGTCGGCGGAGCGTGCGCTGCACGCCATCAGGGGCAGGCTGCCGTCACTGCGGTTCCGGGCCGGCGTCGGCGCGCCGCACGAGGGCCCGACCGGGCTGCGCGCGTCGGCCGCCGAGGCGCGGGGTGCGCTGCTCGCCGCGCGGGCCGCGCTCAAGCCCGCCGGCGTGGCCGCGCACGACGCGGTCGGCGTCCGGCGGATGCTGATGGAGTGGTACGCGTCCGACACCGCGCGGGCCTCGGTGCGCGATCAGCTGGCGCCGCTGGAGAATCTCGGCCCGGCCCGCGCCGACACGGCGATCCGGACCCTGGCCGCGTACCTGGACGAGCAGGGCTCGATCGTCAGGACCGCACAGAAGCTGCACCTGCACCGCAACGCCGTGGCTAACCGGCTGCGCGGCATAACGGAGTTGCTGGAGACCGATCTCGACGATCCGGATCAGCGGCTCGCCCTGCAGCTCGCATGTCGTGCACGGTTGCTGGACTAGCGGCACCTGTCGTCTGGGCTGGCGCGCTGCCGGTGGCGTCGGTGAGCCCTGGCAGCTCCAGGGCCGCCCAGACGGCCTTTTCTCCGGTGCCGAGGATGGTCCATCCCCAGGCAACGGCCAGCGCGCCCACGATCTGCAGGCCATGGCCAGACTCGGCTTCAGGGTCGCTGGCCGACAGGGTCGGCGGCGTACCCGTCTGGTCGGTGACCACGCAGATCAGGCGGCTGGCCTGAAGGCACCAGCTCAGCTCGACGCGCCCGTTCTCACCCTCGCCCGCGGCGTCCCCCTTGGCGGTGGGGGTTCCGTGCCGTATCGCGTTGGTGGCCAGCTCCGATGCGATGACGACAGCGTCCTCGATCAGTGCGTCCAGCTGCCACCTGCGCAGCGTAGCGACGGTGAACTCACGGGCGGCCTTGGCGGATTCCGGTACGGGTGCCAGCCCGATGCGGCGCCGCCGCCCGGCTCCGGGCAGCGCGGAGCCCGCGGCCTGCATGGAGCCGTAGCGATCGCCCGCGGCCTGGGCGGGAGCCGCCTGACGTCCCTGGTACATGGATGGACCACCGAGCCTGGAGGTTGGGCGCGTCCGCCACCGGTCAGCGCATCAGCTACGATGCCACTTCGGATGTGCAGATGCAAGTGCACTTGCACATGAGCAGCGAACTCGCGACCTGACCCGCGCAACGGAGCCCGGGGAATCGCCCGTTTCAAGTCGCAGTCGGCGGAAAGAGACCCCGTGGGTTGGCGTCGGCCGCAGAAAGAGATGAACGGTGGATCTGGTGCCTAGCCCCGTGCTGCCCGCACAGTTGCTGCGTGCACAGCTGCGGGCCGCGAAATGGCGGAAGAGTCGTCACAGCAATCCCAGTGGTAACTGCGTGGAAATGGCCAGGCTCCCGGGGGAGCAGGTGGCCGTGCGCGACTCCCACCGCCCCGACGGGCCCGCCCTGCTGTTTACCCGGGCCGCGTGGGAGCGGTTCCTGCACGGCGTGCGCGAGGGCGCCGTTGAGTTAGCGTTAGCCGGCCGTCCGCCTGCCAGCGGCGATCCAGCCGGCCCGGCGCGGTGCCCGGATGACCTGCAATGGTTTGCAGTCGTCTGGCGGTGAGATGTTCCCTGAATCCGGTTATGGCGCACACTCGCGCCGCGTGGGAGACTTCCGGGGTCGGACGTTGGCGGGAGGGCACATGATCAAAGCTGCCGAACCGGTCGGCGGCCAGGCCGGGGCTATGGTCATCCCGGCCGCGGGGGGGCCTACAGTTCTGCGCATTCTGCTCGGTGCACAGCTTCGGCGCCTGCGTGAGGCCAAGCGAATCACGCTCGAAGATGCCGGGAAAAGGATTCGTGCATCCCATTCGAAGATCAGCCGGCTGGAGACGGGCCGGGTGGGCTTCAAGGACCGCGACATCACCGATCTGCTCACGCTCTATGGCGTGACAGATGAGGAGGAGCGCGAGACATTGCGGTCGCTCGCCCGGCGGGCGAACGCGCCCGGATGGTGGCACGACTACAACGATGTGCTGCCGCACTGGTTCGAGGCGTACGTCGGCCTGGAAGAGGTCGCCACCCAGATCCGGGAATACGAGGTCCAGTTCGTCCCGGGCCTGCTGCAGACCGAGGACTACGCGCGTGCCGTGACGCTGCTCGGCCACGACGCGGCATCGGCCAGGGAGATCGAGCGGCGGGTCCGGCTGCGCATGCAGCGCCAGGCTTTGCTCGACCGGGAGGAGCCGCCGAACTTCTGGGCCGTGATCGACGAGGCGGTGCTGCGCCGGCCCGCCGGGAGCCCGGCCACCATGCGCGGCCAGCTCAAGCACCTCGCGGACATGGCGCAGCGCCCGAACGTGACCATCCAGGTCATCCCGTTCCAGGTTGGCGGCCACTCCGCCGCTGGCGGGCCGTTCAGCATCCTGCGGTTCGCCGAGCCGGACCTTCCCG
The DNA here is from genome assembly GCA_963795785.1 of uncultured Actinomycetes bacterium. GTDB lineage: Bacteria > Actinomycetota > Actinomycetes > Streptosporangiales > Streptosporangiaceae > DASXKD01. The sequence goes on along the minus strand of CAWCKG010000029.1, from coordinate 3,289 downwards.
ACGTCGTCTACCTCGAACAGCTCACCAGCGCGCTCTACCTGGACAAGCCGGACGCGGTGGACAGCTACCTGAGGGTCATGGAGCGGATCTGCATGGAGGCCGCGACCCCGGCCGCCAGCGCCGAGATCATCGCCAACCTGCTCGACGCCTGACCGCGGGTCATCCCTGCCGGGCTGGTTCCGCCGGGCCGGTCACTTCTTGTACGCCACCCCGGCCCAGATGGCGGCGGGGAATCCCGGGTCGGAGTCGGCCGGGGGGCGCCAGTCCGATACCCGCACCAGGCCGGGCGCGACCAGTTCGAGGCCGCCGAAGAACCGTGCGACCGCCGCGCGGTCCCGTGCGGTGATCTTCTCCGCCATGATCTCGTTCAGGCGCTGCGCCATCTTCGCCGCGGCCTCAGGGCCGATGTCGCTCGCCGGATGGGAGAGGACAAGATAGCTGCCGGGCGGCACGGCGTTCATCAGCGTGGCCACGATCTTGTGCGGGTCATCCTCGTCGTCGACGTGGTGCAGGATCGCGAGCAGCAGCACGGCCACCGGGCGGCGGAAGTCCAGCAGTCCCGCCGCCAGGTCCAGGATCCGCTCCGGGTCCCGCAGGTCGGCTTCCGCATACGCGGTGGCGCCGTCGGGGTGGCTGGCCAGTAGTGCCCGGGCGTGCACGAGGATGAGGGGATCGTTGTCCACGTAGACGATCCGGGAGCCGGGCGCCACGCGCTGGGCGACCTCGTGGGTGTTGTTCTCGGTGGGAATGCCCGTGCCGATGTCCAGGAACTGCCGGATCCCGGCCTCGACGGCCAGGAACCGCACCGTCCGGGCCAGGAAGCCGCGGTTGGCCCGCGCCGTCGGCACGATTTCCGGGCAGTCCCGGATTGCCTGCTCGGCGGCCGCGCGGTCGGCCGCGAAGTTGTCCTTGCCGCCGAGCCAGTAGTCATAGACCCGGGCACAGTGGGCCACGCTGGTGTCGAACAGCAACGGCTCGCCCTGGCCCGCGCCGTTATCGTGCTCCCACGCGACTGCCAATATGCCCGCCTTTCCGGCATGCCGTACCAGCTAGCGTACCGGTGCCGCGTCTGGCGGCCGTTGGCCGCCGCCGGGCATCCGGATCCATGATCACGGACGATTGCCCGCGTTTCGCGGGGTGATCGTCCGTGACAAAGGTTGCTAGCGGGTGGCGCAGGCGGTTATTGCGGCGACGCTGCGGTCGATGTCGGCCTCGGTGGTGTTCCAGGCGCTGACGCTGACCCGCATCGCCGCGCGGCCCTGCCAGACGGTCGGCCCGCACCAGCAGGTTCCCTCCTCCTGGACGGCGGCGATGATGGCGCCGGTCCGCGCCGGGTCACCGAAGTCCACGATGACCTGGTTGAGCACGACGTCGTTGGCCACGGTGTACCCGGCGGCGCGTATTCCGTCGGCGAAACGGCGGGCCAGCCGGCAGGTCCGGCCGACCAGGTCGGCGACGCCGTCGCGGCCGAGGGCGGCGAGCACCGCCCACACCTCCGCGCCCCGGGCCCGCTGGGAGGACTGCGGGGTGACGTGCATGGGTTCCAGGGCGGCGTCCTCCGGCAGGTAGGCGGCGGCCGCTTCCATCGCCGAACGCAGCGCCCGTGGATCGGCGACCAGGGCGATCCCGCAGTCGTAGGTCGTGTTCAGCCACTTGTGCGCGTCGGTCGCCCAGGAATCCGCGCCCGCGACACCCGCGACCTGGCCGGCCACGCCGGGGGAGGCCGCCGCCCACAGCCCGAAGGCGCCGTCCACGTGCACCCAGGCGCCGTGCTCGTGTGCCCAGTCGATCAGCGGCGGGAACGGGTCGCTGGCTCCGGTGTTGACGTTGCCGGCCTGCAGGCAGACCACCGCGGGGCCGGTGATGGCGGGCAGGCCGCGCGGCTCGATCCGGCCCTGGCTGTCGGCGGGCAGCAGGAGGGCCCGGTCCCGGCCAAGGCCCACCAGGCCGAGCGCCTTGCGGACGGTCGTGTGCGCCTGCGCACCGGCCACCACGGTGACCGGCGGGGCGCCGACCAGGCCCTGGCCCGCCGCGTCCCAGCCGTGCGCGGCGAGGACGGCGTCCCTGGCCGTGGCCAGGCAGGTCGCGTTCGCCATGGTGGCACCGGTGACAAAACCGCCGCCGGTGCCGTCGGGCAGCCCGAGCAACTCGGTGACCCAGCGCAGCGCCACGCGGTTCAGCACCGACGCGGTCGGCGACATCACCGCGAGGGCCGCGTTCTGGTCCCAGGCCGAGGTCAGCCAGGCCGCGGCCTGCGCGATCGGGAGTGCCCCGCCGGTGACGAAACCGAAGTACCGTGGCCCGCCACTGGCGACGGTGCCCGGCGAGCCGTACTCGTCGAGCAGGCCAAGCACCGAGCCGGCGTCCAGGCCCGCCCCGGGCAGGGCGAAGTCCAGCCGGTCCAGCGCGGCCACGTCCGCGGGGAGGGCGCCACCGGCCGGTCGGCCAGCCCGCCCAGATAGGCCAGCGCCCGCGAAGAGGCATCCCGCAGCAGCGCGGGCCGCCCGGCCAGTTCCGCCTCAACCTCGTCACCCATGGCCGCACCCACCCCCGTCAGCGCTTCTCCGCCACGAATGTGCCCCAGCCGGGAGCGGTCTCGATCAGGCCCTCTCCCGCTGCTGCGTCAGCACCTTGCGGACCGTCTCCGGGCGACCCGTACTCCTGGTGAATCGTCACGACGGAATGCACTCGCACCGGGCCAGTTCCCCGCACTCGATCCGCTCCGCAGGATACCCCTGAGCTGCATCCATGGCGGGATGTGGCGCGCGCGCTCGATCATGGGCAGAACTTACCTTGCCCTTACAAACCGCTACATGTAGCGTGCTTAGCGTGCTCTACCGTGACATGACGCTAGCTATGACGCCGCAGGAGGAGCACGAGGAGCGCGAGCGGGGCAGCGAGTTGGTGCGCCTGACCGACCGGTGGGGGGAGTGGTACCGGATCTGGTTCGGCCGCGGGATGTGGTGGGCGTCGCGGGACGGCGACAAGCTGTCCGGCGACTCCCCGGCCGCGCTGGAAACGGTGCTCTGCGACCACATGGCCATGTGCCGGGACCGGGCACCGAGCCCGGCTAGTGGCGGATGATCGAGATGTCCTCCTCGCCGAGGGCCTCCTCCTCGGTGCTGTCCACGATGGCCGGCCGGAACAGTTGCTGCGCGATGATCGTCGGCACGAATGCCGAGAGGATCACCACGGTCACCAGTTCGGTGTACTGGGCCTGGTTGATCAGGTGGTGGGTCAGCCCGAACAGCGCGGCGATGGACCCGAACGTGAGCCCCGTGGCCATCAG
>CAWCKG010000028.1:0-30089 GCA_963795785.1 uncultured Actinomycetes bacterium | reverse complement strand
AACCCGCTGCCGTCGTTCCACAGGAAACTCGGCTGGGCGATGAGCGTGCCCGTCGGCGGCAGGCTTCCGTTGCTGGTGGCGTCCACCGCGGTCAGCGTCCACGGGCCCTTGAAGGTGCCCTGGGCGCCGCTGGACGGTGGTGAACCGGCCCTGGAAGAACTGGGTGTCCCGGAACTTGTCATCAGCCGGCGGCACCGGCGCAGGCTGCGTGGTGTCGGTGGTCCAGTCCGCGAACGCCTGGGCGTCGGTGTAGACCGGCCCGGCGACCGCGTAGGTGTTGTTGATGACGGCACCGGTAGGCGGCGTAACCACGATGTGCACCGAGTTGCCCGGTGGGCACCAGGTACACGCTCAGGAACACCCCGTCACCCTCGACCGAAGCCGCGAGATCGGCACGGTCGCCGACCGTGATTACCCCGGACTCGTCGACCATCGCGAACGCCTGCCAGCCACTGGCGCCAGCGCTGGGGAGCAGGTGCAGTTGCGAGCGCGGGTACGAACGTGCGTGCACGGCCGGACGCCCGCCCGGGCGAAGTCCGTGTTCACCCCCGAGGCGTCGAGCGCCACGTACATCGTCGGGTCGCGTGGCGACCAGACCGGTGTGGTTCGGGACCGTGACCAGGGCCGATGCGAAGCGGAAGTTCCGCCCGGTGGCCACGTACCCGGCCTTGCCGCAGTCGGTGGTCGACCACGTGCCCGTGATGTCGGCGGGAGCGCCGCAGACGGGGCCGGGCGTGCCGTGCGCGTCAGTCGCGACCTCCGGTGCGGACGGGGTGAAGTGCATTCCCCCGGCCGCCGCGCCCGCCGGACTGGCCGCGAGGCCCAGGGTGGTGATGGTGGCGCCCGCCGCCGCAGCGGCGAAGAACGCCTTGGTGATGCGTCTAGGCATCTGGATCCTTCCTTTTCTGAATTGCCGGGGCCTGAGTGGTGACCAGTGCTGGCCTGGGGCGGCGCCGCTGAGGCCGGTCCCGGACTTGCCTCCGAAGAGCTTCCGCGTAGAGCTGAGCCCGCCCCCCGTTTGAATCCAGGCAGCACCTTACCATGAGTAATTCAGAAGTCACTGCATGCAACAATATCTACATCAAGCTGCGGAAACAAGTCGGGTCAATCTGGGTCGAACCCGATCAGGCTGCCCTCCGGCGGACCAGGCCCGGCCGGCCGGCGCCCAGGGCCCGTGCGCCGCCCGCGATTTCCGGAAAACAGCAGGTCAGAGGGGTATCGTCCGGCCCTTCCATGCGCCGCCACGCCCGGCATGGTGCCGCCGCGCCGAGTCGGCCGTCATGCCGGCGTACAGCAGCGCCACCAGCGGCAGGCCCGGGGCGCGCAACCAGGACAACTGGTACAACCTGAGCACCGGGACATAGCTCACCGCCTGCAGGAACCATCCGGCGAGGCCGGCCACCGCGCACCAGGCCGCCACCGCTGCGGCTGGCCCGGTGCCCCCGGCCGCCAGCCAGGGCCGCCAGCCCGCCGAGGGCGGCCACGGGCGGCAGCAGGTAGAGCCACGCCAGCCCGGCCAGCACGGCCACGAGCAGCGCCGGCGAGTACCGGAGCTGGGTGTAGGCGCTGCGCGCCACCATGTCCCACAGCTCGGCCAGCCGCAGGTAGGGCCGGCGGCTGCGCACGTCCGTGGTGAACCCGAGCCAGCAGCGCGCCGCCACGGGCGGCCGCTTCAGCAGCCGCGCCAGGGCGATGTCGTCGATCCTGGCGTCCCTGATGCGGTCCAGGCCCCCGGCTGCCGCCAGGACCGCTCCGGCGCACCAGCATGCAGCCGCCCGCGGCCGCGGCGGTCCGGGCGCCCGGGCCGGCCGATCCGGCGGAACGGGTAGAGCTGGGCGAAAAAGTAGACAAACGCCGGGACTATCCACCGCTCCCAGCCGGTGTCCGCGCGCAGCAGCGCCATCTGGGACACCAGCGCACGGTCGTCGGTGACGGCGGCCCGGACCAGGGCACCGACCGTGCCGGGCCCGAAGGCGATGTCGGCGTCGGTGAACAGCAGGTAGTCACACTCCCCCGCGGCCGCCACGCCCTGGCTCATCGCCCAGACCTTGCCCGCCCACCCCTCCGGCCAGCGGCTCGCCCCGGATGACCTTGAGCGCCGCGCCGGGTGCGCTGCCCGAGCGCTTCGGCGACCGCCGCGGTCCCGTCCGAGCTTCCGTCGTCCACCAGCACGACCGACAGCTCACCCAGGTATTTCTGGCCCAGCAGGCTGGGCAGCGTCTCCGGCAGGATGGCCGCCTCGTCCCGCGCCGGGATCACCGCCACCACCGAAGGCCACTCCCCCGGGCCCGGCTCAGCTCCCCCGCCCCCCGCGGGCAGCCGGGCACCGGTGCGCCAGTAACCCCCGTGCGCGACCAGCAGGTAGACCCACGCGACCGCCGCGAGCACGCAGGCGGCAACCAGAATCGGCACCCCCGCAGCCTCGCACACGGCACCGCAGCAGCGTGGTCGTCGGTGCTGTCCCGGATGGCGTTTAGCCAGCCGGGACGGTACCGTGCGGGCCACGCCTACCCCGGCAGGTGAACCCCGCTACCCCCGTGCGCGTCGTCCGTCGCCGGTCAGTTGACCGGGTCGGTCACCTGGCCGGCTGGCCGTCGGCGGAGCCGCCCGGCAGCGCACGGGGCTCCTCGTCGCCGTCGCCGTCACCGGAATCGGGCCCGAAGCGGACCGCCGAAGACCCGGCCAGGTTCTTCTTGACCGAGTCCAGGATGGTCAGGCCCTGGGCGACCAGGCCGGCGGTCAGCTCACCCAGCCCTTCCGCGCCGTTCAGCACGTTGACGTTCGCGCCGGCCAGGCCGTTGGCGGCCTCCTTGACGATCTGCGGGAGCTGGTCGATGATCATGCGGTCCAGCGCGACCCGGTCGTGGGAGGCCGCGGCGGCGGCCAGGACGCTCATCCGCTCCGCGTCGGCCTGGGCGAGGATCCGGACCTTGTCCGCCTCCGCCTCGGCCGGCCTGATGACCTCGGCGACGAGCTGGCGCTGGCGCAGCTCGGCCTGGCGCTGCGCCAGGTCCGCCTGGGCGGCGATCACCCCCATCTGGGCCTGGGCCTGGGTGAGCGGGCCCACCTGCGCCGACTCGGCCTGCGCCTTGTCCACCTCGGCCTTGTACTGGGCCTGCACCACCGCGGTCTGCCGGGCGTACTCGGCCTGCTTGCGCTGCGACGCCTGCTCGGCTTCGGCGGCGGCCTGGTTGGCCTGGGCCTGCGCGATCTTCGCCTGCCGCTGGATCGCGGCCCGGTGCGGGGCGGCCATCGCGTCGATGTAGCCGGAGTTCATGTCGTCGATCGACTGGATCTGCAGTGAGTCCACGGTCAGGCCGATCTTGGCCATCTCGCCCTTGGAGCCGTCGAGGACCTCGGTCGCGAGCTTCTGGCGCTCGGTGACGATCTCCTCCACCGTCATCGAGCCGATGATCGAGCGCAGGTGCCCGGCGAAGATACGGCCGGTCAGCGTGGACATCTGGTCCTGATCGGACAGGAACCGCTGGCCGGCGTTGATGATGCTCTCGTCGTCGTTGCCGACCTTGAACGCGATCACGGCCCGGACGTTCACCGTGATGCCCTGCTTGGTGACGCAGGCCTCAGCGACCTCGGACTCCTGCATGGCCAGGGTCAGGTAGCGCGCCTTGCGGAACAGCGGGAGGACGAAGGTGCCGTGGCCGACGACCACCCGGAACGGCGCGGTGTCCCGGCGGCGCCTGCCGCCGGAGATCATCATCGCGTCGTCAGGGGCGGGAACTCGATATCCGAACATGGTGGTGCTCCTCAAACGACATCGTCGGGAAAGGGCTCAAGCGGGTCTATCCACGGGCTGACGTCGACCGTCCGCGTGCCGCGGTTGTTGATGACCAGCACGGTCGAGCCCCGGGGAATCGGCTCGGCGGACCAGGCGATGAACGCCTCAGACCCGCCGCGGATTTTGACCAGGACCTCACCGGGACCGGCGGCGCCGCGGGTGGCAATGATGACAACACCAATGGCGCCGATCAGGGATTCATCCCCGGCCACGACCAGCCGCTCCTCACAATTCCCGACTGTGGATTTCACACACTATCGCCTCGCGACGAACGACAGCCGGGGCCGTCCGGGCCCAGTGCCCGGGCCAGGCGGGCGGCGCAGGGGACCAGCCGCCCGGAACCACCTCGCGGGGCGAATGAGCCGCCGCCCGGAACGGCTCGCTGCGACCCGGCAGTTCCCCGGAGCCGGTGCGCAGTTCAGGCAGCGGTCACGCGTGACCAGGCGTCGGCGCGACCGCCATACAGGCGCCGAGCGCCGGCGCGCGGCCGCTGGCAACGACCGGTCGCTGCGGGCGAAGGGCCTGATCGTGGTCGCGGTGCCGCTGATCGCCCTGATGGGCATCACCGCGGCGAACCTGCTGCTCCAGCAAAGTGAAAGCAATGCACGCAACGTCAGCCATAAACGCCCGTTACCTGGCGAGCGCTGGCCAGCCAGGTCCTCGCCGACGCGCTGAACGCGGAAACGGGTATCCGCGGCTACGCCGCGACCCGCGACCCGCTCTTCCTCGCCCCTTACCACCTCGACGCTGACGCGGATCGGCGCGGAGCGCAGGTCGCTGCGGGAGACGGCCGTCATCGAAGGTGCCGGCCGCCAGCAGCGGGCGGTGGACGCTACCACCGGCACGGCGCTGTCCGAGCTGGCGCAGCTACGCTGCTGCCATCAGCCGCGGCATCACAGCCGAGAACCTCCGTCCGGCGCTGAAACGAGAAAATAACCATGGACCTGCTGCGCCGCCAGGTCGCCAGCCTCGCCGCGCAGCACAGCGGCCCTGGTCGCCATCCAGGACATCAACATCACCACGCTGCAGACGAGGATTAAACTGCTCGACATCGCCGGCCTGGCGCTGGCGCTGCTCGCCGGGCTGGCCGGCATCGCCCTGTTCACCTCGGGCATCGCCAGCCGGGTCGGCGCGAACGCGGAGAACGCGCGCCGGCTGGGCGAGGGACAGCCGCTCGAACCAATTCTCCCATGCGGCTGACGAAATCGGCCGCGTCGCCGAGTCACACCTCAAGGCCGAAGAGCTGCTTGCCAGCCGGGCTGCGGAGCTGACAACTGCCAGGGATGCGGCAATGAAGGCCACCCAGGCGAAGAACTCGTTCCTGTCCAGCACGAGCCACGAGCTGCGAACCCCGCTGAACTCCATCCTCGGCTTCACCCAGCTCCTGCAGATGTCCGACCTCAGCGACGAAGACAGTGACGGCGTCGAGCGAATACTCGGCGCCGGGCGCCATCTGCTCGCGCTGATCAACGAGCTCATCGACATCGCCCGGATCGAATCGGGTGACCTGAGCCTTTCCGTCGAGCCGGTCCTGGTCCGCCCGGTCATCGAGGAGTCCAGCCAGCTGATGGCTCCGATCGCCGCCGAACGCTCGATCCGGATCATCCAGCGACTGCGCGCATCCGGCCCTGGCGGTCCGCGCCGACCGGCAGCGGCTCTCCCAGGTCCTGGTCAACCTGATCTCCAACGCCATCAAGTACAACCACCTGGACGGCACCGTCACGATCTCCTGCCGGGAAGAGGGCACCGGCCAGGCCAGCATCATGGTCACCGACACCGGGCCGGGCCTGTCGCCCGAAAACATCGAGCGCATTTTCATCCCCTTCGAGCGCCTCGGCGCCGAAAGACCGCGGTCGAGGGCACCGGGATCGGGCTGCCCCTGGCCAGTGCCCTCACCGAGGCCATGCGACGGCCAGCTGACCGCATCGAGCGTCCTCGGTCAGGGATCGGCTTTCACCGTCAGCCTCCCGCGCGCCCCGGACCTGATCCACGTCCCGGCCCCCGGCCTCGCGCCAGCGCCACTGGCGGCCGGGCCGCACGCCCCGGCCGGAGCCAGCCTCAGCGTTCTCTACATCGAGGACAACCCGGCGAACGTCGAGGTGGTGACCCGGTTCCTGAGGGGCAGGCCGAACACCACGCTACGGTCCGAGACATCTGGCCGGGCCGGCATCGAATGCGCCGTCCGGGACATGCCCGACCTCATCCTGCTCGACCTGCACCTGCCCGACCTGCACGGTGACCAGGTACTCAGCGAACTCAAGGCCGAACCAGCCACCGCCGCCATTCCCGTCGTAGTCCTTTCCGCCGACGCCTCCCACGGCGTCATCCACCGCCTGCTCGCCAGCGGCGCGCTCGCCTACCTCACCAAGCCCATCGAACTCGCCGACTCGGCGAGCTGCTCGACACCTTCGCCGCCGCCCATGCCCAGGACCAGCAGGCGCTGCCGGCGATCCGGATCTCCCAGCATGAGCGGCCCCGGCGCCGGGCGCCTCCCCAGGGGCCGGTCCAGGAGCCCGCGAACGCAGACCCGGTGAACCACGCCCTGCTCTACATCGAGGACAACGAGAACAACATCTACCTGGTCGAAAGGCTGCTCAAGCGCCGCCCCCAGATCGAGCTGCACGTGGCCAGAACGGCCGTGACGGCGTCCAGTCGCCACCGTCAAACAGCCCGGGCCTCATCCTGCTCGACAACCGCCTCCCCGACGCGACCGGCGGCGAAATCCTGCGAGAGCTCGCCTCCGCCACAGCCACCGCGTCGATCCCCGTGGTTGCCTTCAGCAGCGACTCAGGCGACATCATCGATCAGCTGCTCGCCAACGGAGCCACCGAGGCTGTCGCGAAGCCGCGGTCTCCGACCACTTCCCAGGCCAGCGCGCCCGGCGGCGTTACGCGGCCGCGGCGATGCGGACATAACGCGCGTGTCGTGCCGCCGACTCCTCCGCATCGGTATGCTCGGGGCGCCGCCACCGCGCGCGGCGGCTGGTCAGGGGCGTATGGTCGGTCCAGTAGGACACGTAGTCCGCCGCCCGCTGTCAGCCCGTGTGCGGGCCGTCCGCGGCTCGCGAACGTGCGCAGCGCCCGGCGGGCGTCGAGCAGTTCGTGGTAGAGGACGTCCGCCACGGCCCAGCCGCGCAGCGACTCGGGCGCATCAGGTCCGCCTCACCGAGCCCGCCGGCCACGGCGGTCACGTTCTGGTACACCGCGTCGAGGGCGTCGAGCACCGCCGCCCGGTCCAGGTCGCTCACCCCGCGATCCTACGGCCGTGCACCGACGGCCAGGCCCGCCGCAGGCGCGCAGCGGAGCGCCGGCGGCCAGCGCCGGAATCGATGCGGCAGCCGCGGAATAGGGTGCCGGGCAGCCGCGTTAGGAACATTCGCTGGCGTGCTTGGATGCCCCGGGCCGCAACTATGAGAAGCCTTCGCGGAATACCGTCCGGCTGGAGCCGCGTGGCGCAACTCGCCGAGGAGGCGACCGCACGTCAGCACCGTCGACGGGGCCCCCGTGAGCGTCAGCTCCCGGGGGCATCGTCGTTTCCCGTGATCAGCTGGCAGCTCGTCCCCGGCCAGCAGGAACAAGGCATAGGCGGCGAGCGTGGAGTCGTCGGTGATGCCGCCCTGGCGGATCATCTGCTCCACCTCCGCGCGGCCGAACCACCGGCAGCGCAGGTCCTGCTCCTCGAGTTCCAGCTCGGGCGTGCCGGGCGTCAGGCCGGATGCCACGAACACGTCGAAGCCCTGGCTGACCAGCCCGTGCGCGCAGTGCAGGTGGCCCAGATGGCGCAGCACGCTGGCCGTCATGCCGGTTTCCTGGCGGAGTTCCTCCCTGGCGAGTTTCTCCGGGTCGTCGGCGACGGCCATGTCCGGCAGGGTGCCCTGCGGGAACTCCCAGCACCGCATCCGCACCGGGTAGCGGTACTGCTCGACCAGGTGGAAGCCGTCGTTCTCGACCGGGATGATCAAGGCGAAGTCCGGCTTCTCCACATACGAGTAGGTCCCGGCGGACCCGTCCGGCCGCCGGATGCCGTCCTCGCGCAGGCGCATGTGGGACGTCTCGTAGACCACCCGGGTGGACGTCTGCTCGATGATCGGCCCGCTGGCCTCAGGCACGGGAACTCCCCTCCGCACGGCCTCGGTGACTGGCTCGATGGACGCTAGCCGGCCGGCCGCGGCCGCTGGCGTGCCCCGCTCAGGCGGGCCAGGAGAACCCGGTCGCCGCGAGCACGTCGGCGGGCCGGGGCAGGGCCGCCTGGCGCCCCGGCGGGTGGCCGCCGCCGCCCCGGCCGCGCACGCGGCGGTGACCGCGGCGGCTGGGTCCAGGCCGCTGGCCAGCGCGACGGCGAGGGCACCCACGAACGCGTCCCCGGCTCCCACGGTGTCCACCGCGGTCACCCGGAACCCGGGCACGGCGGCCGTCCCCGACGGCCCGGCCAGTACCGCTCCGGCCGCGCCCAGCGTGACCACGACATGGCCGCCCCGCCGCAGCCCCGCGGCGCAGGGCCGCCAGCGCCGCCTCCAGCGGCCCAGCGGCCGACCTCCGTCCGGCTCGGCCGTGGCCCGTCCAGGGCGGCCGCCGCCCGGCCAGGGCCGCCGCCTCCTGCGCGTTGACCACGAGCCAGTCCGGGCGCTCGGCGAGCAGGCCGGCCGCTCCCTCGGGAACCGGGGCCAGGTTGAGCACGGTCGCGACCCCGTCGGCCCGGGCCCGGCGGAGCGCGGCGCCGAGCACCGGGGCGGGGATCTCCGCCGACAGCACCAGCACGTCGCATGGCTGCGCGAACGCCGCCGCCACCTCCGCGTCCCCGGCAAGCCCGTTGGCGCCCGCGGCGACCGCGATCGAGTTCTCCCCGGCCGGATCCACGGTGATCAGGGCCAGCCCCGAGGCCACGCCGGGCACCGCGCGCAGGCCCGTCACGCCGATCCCCTCGGCCACCAGGCCAGCCCGCAGCCGGGCGCCGAACTCGTCGTCCCCGCAGCAGCCCACCATCCGACACGGCGGCGCCGAGCCGGGCGGCCGCGACCGCCTGGTTGGCTCCCTTCCCGCCCGCGCCGAAGGTCGCGGCCGCGGCCGCGAGCACGGTTTCCCCGGGCCCGGGCAGATGCGGCACGAGGAGCGAGATGTCGGTGTTCAGGCTGCCAAGGACGGTCACCGCTGGGACGCTGCGCCATGGCCCCCTCCTCGCCAGGAAACCGGGCCGCGCGCACCTTACCGCCCGCCCCGGGTAACGCGTCAGACATCTCCCGGACCCCGTCACGACGCGATCCAGCGGCCAAACGGGACCCAAAAAGTATCTTATTCGGCATAGTGCAACGATCCAGGTCACCCGGAATGGGCGGGCCAATGTCGGGTATCGTGCAAAGATCACTACGCTGCTATCTCACACATCCGTGCGGACACTGATCCTGGGGGTAGATCCGGCCGGACGGGTAGTTCAGCATGACCGGAATGCGAAGGAAGTCCTTGATCCGCCGAACGGCTCGCTGCTCGGCACGCACCTGAGCGATCTGGTCGTGGGCAACTCCCCCACGGGGACGCCGCTGAACAGCCTGCTGGACGCGGTCAAGGGGGGCCGGGAAGCGACCGCGGTGCTCACCTTCAGGGCGCAGCGCAGCAACCCCATCGACACCGTGGTCACGCTGCAGCCGATGCGCGGCGACAGCGACGCGAGCCCGTCGGCGCTGGCGATCCTGCGCATGCCACCGCCCAGCGTGGAGCAGTTCCTTGACCCCGCGCTGATGCGGCACGCCCTGCTCGATGAGACGTTCCGGCAGATGGGGGCCACCCTCGACCTGGACCAGATGGCCCGCGGGCTGATCAACATCGTGGTCCCCCACTTCAGCAACTCGGCCGGCCTGCTGCTGCTGGAGAGCCTGGTGGCGGCCGACGAGCCGCCCGCCCCGCAGAACGACGGGTCCTACCTGCTGCGCCGGATGGCGGTCGCCACCGACGACAGCAACCCCGACTGGGACGCCACGTTCCCCACCGGCGAGGTGCTGCGCTACCCGGCGGGGTCGCCCTACACCGAGTGCATGAACACCGGCCGGCCGGTCCGCGAGCCCGCCATGACCACCATCGAAGCGGTCGAGATGGCCGAATCGTGGCTGCGCCTGCCCATGGCCAAGCTGCTCGCCGGCTCGTCCATGCTGCTGCTGCCGCTCAACGCGCGCGGCTCCACGCTCGGCTTCATCGTGTGCAACCGGCGGAAGGGCTTCCGCTCCTTCGACGCCTACGACACCGAGATCGGCATGGAGTTCGCCTCCCGCGCGGCGATCTTCATCGACAACGCCCGGCGGTACAACCGGGAGCGGGCCACCGCGCTCACCCTGCAGCGCAGCCTGCTGCCGACCGGGCTTTCCGCGCCGTCCTCGGTCGAGGTCACGCACCGGTACCTGCCCGGCAGCGCGCTCATCGAGGTCGGCGGGGACTGGTACGAGTCGATCAACATGCCGGGCGCGCGGGTGGCCCTGGTCGTCGGCGACGTGGCCGGCCACGGTGTCCGGGCGGCGGTCACCATGGGCCGGCTGCGCACCGCCATCCAGACCCTGGCGATGCTGGAACTGTCCCCGGCCGAGTCGCTGCAGTACCTCAACGAGCTCATGCGGAAGATCGGCGAGCGCGAGCCGCACTTCGCCACCTGCGCCTACGCCACCTACGACGCGGTGAACGGCACCTGTGAGGTCGCCTGCGCCGGGCACCTGCCCCCGCTGCTGGTCCGGCCGGACGGCACCAGCGAGTTCCTCGACGTGTCCCCGGCACCGCCGCTGGGCGTGGGCGAGGGCCTGATCTCCAGCCGGACCTTCGAGATCGAGGACGGCAGCCTGTTCGTCCTCTACACCGACGGGCTGGTGGAAAGCCGCGGCCGGGACATCGACGACGGGCTGAAACGGCTCCAGTCGGTGTTCGACGCCGAGTCGGTGGCCGGCTCGATGGAGGACCTGTGCAAGGCGATCCTGGCCGGCGCCTACTCCGATCAGCACCGCGACGACATCGCCATGCTGATCGCCCGGCTGGCCCGGATCGACGGCAGCCTGCAGGCGTCCTGGGCGCTGACCGGTGAGCTGACCGCGGCCCGCGAGGCGCGGTCCCTGGTGGCCGAGCCGCTGGAGAAGTGGGACCTCGCCAGCATGGTGGACACCACCCAGCTGCTGGCCTCCGAGCTGGTGACGAACGCGATCAGGTACGCCGAGGGCCCGGTCACGCTCCGGCTGATCAAGGAGGGCGCGCTGGTGTGCGAGGTGTTCGACAGCTCACCCGCGCTGCCCAAGCTCCAGCACGTGGCCAAGGATGACGAGTGCGGCCGCGGGCTGCAGATCGTCAGCAAGCTGTCCGGCCGGTGGGGCGCCCGCCGGACCCCCGCGGGCAAGGTCGTCTGGTGCGAGCAGCCCTTCCCCCGTACCGGACGAGGAGTGAGCCGGGCCTCGCCGCGCGCCAGGCCGGCCCGCTCAGGCGCCGCGCATCGCGCGCAGCGACTGCTTCAGTGAGCCCATGGTGGCCAGGACGGCGGACGGCTCGTAGCCGCAGTGCGCCATGCAGTTCGCGCACCGCGGGTCCTTGCCGCGGCCGTAGGCGTCCCAGTCGGTGGTCTCGATCAGCTCCTTGTAGGTCTTCACGTACCCGTCCGACATCAGGTAGCACGGCCGCTGCCAGCCGAGCAGCGAGTAGGACGGGATCCCCCAGGCGGTGCAGCCGAAGTCGGCCTTGCCCTCCAGGAAGTCCAGGAACAGCGGGGAGTGGTTGAGCCGCCAGCGCTGCCGGTTGCCGTCGGCGAACGCCTTGCGGAACAGTTCCCTGGTCTCGGTCACGCCGAGGAAGTGCTCCTGGTCCGGTGCCTTCTCGTAGGCGTAGGCCGGGGAGATCATCATCTCGTCCACGCCGAGGTCGTCGTTGAGGTAGTTCAGCACGTCGATGACGGTCTGCGGGGTGTCGGTGTTGAAGAACGTGGTGTTCGTGGTGACCCGGAACCCGCGCCGCTGGCATTCCTTGATCGCGGCGACCGCCTGGTCGAACACCCCTTCCTTGCAGACCGACTCGTCGTGCCGCTCGGCCAGCCCGTCGATGTGCACCGCCCAGGCGAAGTACCGGGACGGCGTGAACTTGTCGATGTGCTTGGGGATCAGCAGCGCGTTCGTGCACAGGAACACGTACTTCTTGCGCTTGATCAGCTCGGCGACGATCTCGTGGATCTGCGGGTGCATGAGCGGCTCGCCGCCGGCGATGGACACCATCGGCGCGCCGCACTCCTCGATCGCGCCGATCGCCTGGTCCACCGGCATCCGCTGCTTCAGCAGCGTGTGCGGCTGCTGGATCTTGCCGCACCCGGCGCACTTGAGGTTGCACGCGAACAGCGGCTCCAGCTCGACCAGGAGGGGGAACTTGTCCTTGCGCGTCAGCTTCTGGCGCATCAGGTAGGTCCCGATCCGCAGGCTCTGTCGCAGTGGCATGGTCATTGTGCCCGGACCTCCTTGGGCAGGCCGAACCGGATGTTCTCGGTGGTGATGACGCGCTCGGTGACCTCCACGGGGCCGAGGCCGGACAGCGCGGTGATGATGTCGTCGACCACGGCCGGCGGCGCGGACGCGCCGGCGGTCAGGCCGATCGTGGACACGCCTGCCAGCCAGCCGAGCTGGATGTCGGACGGCCCGTCGATGAGGTGCGCGGGGGTGCCGGCCCGCTCCGCCGTCTCCACCAGCCGCACCGAGTTGGAGGAGTTGGCCGACCCGGCCACCAGGACCAGGTCGGCGTCGGCGGCGACGGCCCGGATGGCCCGCTGCCTGTTGGTGGTGGCGTAGCAGATGTCGTCGCTGCCCGGCATCCGGGCCTGCGGGAACCGCTCGGTGAGCGCGGCGGCCACCTCGGCCGCCTCGTCCACGGCGAGCGTGGTCTGCATCAGGTAGGCGACCTTGCCCGGGTCGGCGGGGCGCAGCCGGGCGACGTCGGCGGGGCTCTCCACCAGCGCCATCGCCTCCGGCGCCTCCCCCAGCGTGCCCTCGACCTCCTCGTGGCCGGCGTGCCCGATGAGCGCCACCAGGTAGCCGTCGGCCGCGAACCGGCGCGCCTCCGCGTGCACCTTGGCCACCAGCGGGCAGGTCGCGTCCACGGTGTCCAGGCCGCGCCGGGCGGCCTCCTCGCGGACGGCCGGGGACACCCCGTGCGCGGAGAAGACCACGCAGGCCCCGTCCGGGACCTCGGACAGTTCGTCCACGAACACCGCCCCGCGCCGCTCCAGGCCGGCGACGACGTGCGTGTTGTGCACGATCTGCTTGCGCACGTACACCGGTGCCCCGCGTTGCTCGAGCACCTTCTCGACGATCTCGATGGCCCGCTCCACCCCGGCGCAGAACGACCGCGGGCCAGCCAGCAGCACCCGGCGCGGCCCGGCCGCGGCGGCCCAGGCGGCCAGCACCGGGCTGGCGGCCCGCAGCGCCCGCAGCGCGGCCAGCCCGCCGGTCACGATCCCCGGGCTCAGCAGCGGCCGCGCGGGAGTGTCCGACACCGCGCGGAGCACCGCCAGCGGCCGGTCGCCCGCCGCCGCGGCCAGCGGGGCGGACTCCAGGTCGGCCACGACCGCCCCGCCGGCCGCCAGGGCATGCCGGGCCGCGCCGCCGGCCAGCCGGTCGGTGGTGACGACCGGCCCGGCGTGCGCGCGCAGCCCGGCCCGGCGCAGTTCCCCGGCCAGCAGCGGTGCCGCCGGGCAGCGGACGGCGTGGCCGGCGGAGTCCCTGACCTCGGTGGCGACCACCAGGTCACCGGGAGCCAGGTCGTCGGTCAGGCCGCCGCCCACCCCGGCGACGGCCAGCGCGCCGAACTGCTCGCCGGCCAGGGCGGCCGCCTGCCGCCGGGAGCGGGCCGGGCCGTAGCCGGTCACCCGCACCGTGCCGCCGGGCTCGCCCGCCGGGCGCGGCCGCGCGCAGCCCGCGCCGGACCGCCCGGGCCTCCAGCCGCAGCGGGGAGCACACCAGCAGCGAGCAGTGCTGGCCTGGGGGGGCGACCCCCCTGGAACCCCCCGATGGCCTGCGGCCCGGTTCCTCCGTCACCGGGCCGGGGCCGCACTCCTCGCCTCCCGCCCCGGGGACGGCTCCGCCGCCGCCCTGCCACGCCCGGGGGCGGTCACGGCGTCCCCGCCAGGTACCGGCCGAGCGCGCTCACCGGGAACACGAGCCGGTAGAGGTGGTAGTTGAGGTAGAAGTCGCGCGGGAACCCGGTGCCGGTGAACTGCGGCTCGTCCCAGGTGCCGTCGCTGCGCTGGTGCTCGGCCAGCCAGCGGATCCCGGCGTCGGCGGCCGGGCCGGCGCCGCCGGCCGCGAGCAGCGCCAGCAGCGCCCACGCGGTCTGCGACGCGGTGGACGCGCCACGGCCCGCCAGCGACGGGTCGTCGTAGGAGCGCATGTCCTCGCCCCAGCCGCCGTCGGGGTTCTGGTGCTGCCTCCAGCCAGGCCACCGCCCGGCGGATGGCCGGCTTGCCCGGCAGCACCCCGGCGGCGATCAGCGCGGGCACCACCGCGCCGGTGCCGTACACGTAGTTGGCGCCCCACCGGCCGAACCAGGACCCGTCGGCTCTCCTGGGCCCGCAGCAGCCAGACCACCCCGCGCCTGGCCGCCCGGCTGCCGGCCTGGCCCGCCGCGGCGAGCGCCTCCACCACGTGCGCGGTGACATCCGCCGAGGGCGGGTCGGTGACCGCGCCGAAGTCGCAGAACGGCAGCTTGGCCACCAGCCGCGAGGTGTTGTCGGCGTCGAAGGCGGCCCAGCCGCCGTCCGCGCGACGCCATCCCGGTGATCCAGGCCAGGCCGCGGGAGATGGCCGCCTTCCGGCGCGCATCCGGCCCGCGCGGCCCGCACCCGGCGCAGCGCGAGCACGACCTCGGCGGTGTCGTCGATGTCGGGGTAGTTGTCGTTGTCGAACTCGAACGCCCAGCCGCCGGGCGCCAGCGCCGGGCGGCGCACCTGCCAGTCCCCGGGCCCGGTGATCTCCTCGGCGAGCAGCCAGTCGGCCGCCCTGGCCAGGGCCGGGTGATCGGCGGGGAGGCCCGCGTCGGCCAGCGCGATCATCGCCAGGACCGTGTCCCAGACCGGCGACTGGCAGGCCTCCATCCGGCGGACCGGGCCTTCGGCGGAGTCCTCGGTGATGGTGAACCGGTCCAGCCCGGCCAGGCCGCGCCGCATCACCGGATGGTCGAGCCCGTAGCCGAGCAGGCGCAAGGCGATCAGCGAGTACACCCACGGCGGCTGGATGCCGCCCCAGCAGCCGTCGGCCTCCTGCCTGGCGATGATCCACTCGGCGCAGCGGCGGATCGCGGCGCGGCGCACCGCCCGCACCGGCGCGGCGCGCGGTGCGCGCGGCGCTCGTAGCCGTGCAGCACCCGGTCCAGGCCGCCGAACACGGCGGCCCAGCCGGAGCGGTCCTGCTGCCGATGCGGCCGGTCCGGCCTGCGCCCCAGCCGGCCGACCGGCGTGCCACCGGCGGCGTCGCGTCGCCCTCCGGCCAGAGTTCTTTGAGGCCAAACGGCAGCGGCGTGGCCGGCCTGATCGCCCCGACGATGGTCAGCGGGACGATGGTCTGCCGTGCCCAGCAGCCCCAGTCGTAGACGTTGAACGGGAACCAGGCGGGCAGGTAGATCAGCTCCGGCGGCATCACCGGCAGGTCGTCCCAGGACCATTCACCGAACAGGGCGAGCCAGATCCGGGTGAACACCCGGGTGGCCGGGATTCCGCCCTGGTCGCGGATCCAGTCCGCCGCCCGGGCCATGTGCGGCGCCTGCGGCTCGTGCCCGGCCAGCCGCAGTGCGACGTAGGCCTCCACCGTGGTGGACAGGTCCCCCGGCCCGCCGTAGAAGTTCGCCCAGGTGCCGTCGTCGCGCTGCTGGGACGCGATCCAGCGGGCCGAGCCTTGCGTCTGCTCGGCGGTCCGGACGCCGAGGAACTCGCGCAGCAGCAGGTCCTCGGCGTCCATGGTGACGTTGGTCTCCAGTTCGCCCTGCCACCAGCCCTGGTCGTGCTGCAGGCTGAGCAGGTGGTCCGTGGCGCGGGCGAGCGCCGCCGCGGCCGGCCCGGCAGCGGAGCGGCCGACCGGCCGCGGGTGCGTGACTGTCATCGGGCCCCTATCCCTCACCACTGCCGCGCGGTGATGAACTCGGCGATCCCGGCGAACTCGGCCCGGACGTCATCCGGCATCGGGGTTTCCGCCAGGCACCGGTGCGCGGCCGTGAGCTGGGCCGCGGCCTCGTTCTCCGTCCAGTCCTTGCCGCCGGCCTCCTCGACCAGCCCGGCGGCACGCACCAGGTCGTCCTCGGACAGCGGGGCCTCCTGGCGCAGCAGCGTGCCCAGTTCCGCGGCAGCGGCGGTGCCGGCCGTCAGCGCCGCCACCACCGGCAGTGACTTCTTCCGCGCGCGCAGGTCCGAGCGGACCGGCTTGCCGGTCACCGCCGGGCTCCCCCAGATGCCCAGCAGGTCGTCGGTGAGCTGGAAGGCCTGCCCGGCGTGCGCGCCGAACCCGGCCAGCCCCATCGCCACCGCCGGGGGCGCGCCGACGTGGATCGCGCCGATGCTGCACGCGCAGGCCATCAGCGCCGCGGTCTTGTCCCCGGCCATCTCCTGGCATTCGGCGAGGGTGACGTCGTCACGGCGCTCGAACGCCAGGTCCGCGCCCTGCCCGGCGATCAGCCGCTGCACCGCCGCGGACAGGCAGCGGGCCGCCCACACGCCCTGCGCCGCCTTGTCCTCCAGCAGGATGTCCTGGGCCAGGGCCAGCATCGCGTCCCCGGCCAGGATCGCCGCGCCGATCCCGTAGACCGTCCACGCGGTGGGCCGGTGCCGGCGTTCGGTGTCGCCGTCCATGATGTCGTCGTGCAGCAGCGAGAAGTTGTGCACGAGTTCCACGGCGACCGCGGCCGGGACCCCGCGTTCCGGCGCGGCCAGGGCGGCACGGGCCGAGAGCAGGGCCAGCGCCGGGCGGAGCGCCTTGCCGGTGCCGCCCGGCTTGGCCGCGGCCGGCCGGTGCCCCTTCCGGGCCCGGCCGTCGGCCGGTGGCGGCACGGTGGCGGCCACCTGACCGTCACCGGCGGGCCGGCCGTTGCCCGGCGCGTGCCCGTTCAGCCCGGCCAGGCCCAGGTGGTAGGCGGCGACCGGGCGGACCTCGGGGCTGAGCCCGGCGATCGCCGCGGCCATCGCCGGGCCGACCAGGTCCCGCGCGGTCGCCACGCCCGCTGGCATCACCGCGGTCATGCCGGGGTCCCCGTCGCGCCGCTGCTGACCGCCGGGGAGCCGCCGGCCGCCGGTGCCCGGCACCGGCGTCATGCCTGCGCTCCAGTGCGACCGCCGGGGACCGGCTCAGTCCAGCCAGGGGCCCGGCGCAGCGTCGCGCCGCCCAGGCTCCGCCGCAGTTCCCTTACCGCGTGCAGTCCGCTCCGCACGGCTCCCTCCATCGTGTCCGGCCACCCGGTGTCGGTCCAGGCGCCCGCGAGGACCAGGCCCGCGGTGGCGGTCGCGGCCCCTGGCCGCAGCCGCCCCACCCCGGGCACCTGGCGCATCGTGGCCCGGCGCTCCCTGGTGACGAAGCAGTCGACGACCCGCGCCTGCGCCGCCGCGGGGAACAACTCGGCCAGCGCGGGCAGGAACTGCTCGCGCAGGCCGGCGGCCGGGACGTCGGCGTAGGCGTCCGCCGCCGACAGCGAGATCGCCAGGTACTGGCCGTCACGCAGGCCCGACGGCCCGGTCCGGTCGAACACCCACTGGACCGGCGAATCCACCGCCGCGGCGAACGGCAGCCTGGTCACCCGCCGGTCGTAGACCACGTGCACGTTGACAATGGGCGAGGTGCCGATCTGCAGCCACTGTGCTGGCCCGGGGCGCCTCCTGGACCCCGCGGTGGCCTGAGGCCCCGCCTGCGTCGGCGGGCAGCCAGGCCCAGGCCGCGATCCTGCCGGGCGGGACCGCCAGCACCACCGCGGTCGGCAGCAGGCAGGCCGCGATCTCCGGGGGACCGCCAGCACCACGCCGTCGGCCCGGATCGCCTCGCCGTCGCCGTGCCCCGGCCGTGCCGCGGCTGGCCAGGCGGACGCGGAACCCGCCGGCGGGCAGCGCTTCGACGTCCGCCGCCTTCGCGCCCAGCCGGACCCGGGCACCCAGCCGGCCGAGCAGGCTGGCCGCGGCCTGCCCGTGCAGGTCACCGAGCGGCACCGCGGGGATCCCGATGTCCGCGGCGTCCCGGCCGGCCAGCAGGGCGGTCTTCACCACGGTGGCGGCGAGCGCCAGGTTCGCGTCATCCCCGGCGACGTTGAGCGCGGACACCGTGAACAGGTCCCACAGCGCCCGCCGGGCATGTTCGCCCTGCCCGTGCGCGGCCAGCCAGTCACCGAGACGCTGCCCGTCCAGCCCGGGGCTCGCCGGGTCGACCCGTGCCATGGCGAGGGCGGCGGGCACCACGCGCAGTCGTTCCGCATAAGAAAGATGCTGGTAGCCGGCCAGTGCCTGGCCCATGTGCAGCGGGCCGGGGAGCGCCGTGCGGCGCAGCCTGGCGCGCCCGCCGGGGCGCAGCACGGTCACCTCGAACCGGTCCTGGAGCGTCACCGAGCCGGTCATGCCCAGCCTGGCCAGCAGGCCGCGGTAGGCGCTGCAGCAGCGCAGGAACACATGCTGCCCGTTGTCCACGGTCAGGCCGCCACGGCTGAACGAGCAGGTGGCGCCGCCCAGGCGCGGCCGGGATTCGAGCAGCGTGACCCGGTTCCCCGTCTCGGCGAGCGCGATGGCGGCGGTGATGCCGGCCAGCCCGCCGCCCACCACCGCCACGTGCGGGGAGACCTTCTGGCCGGTCACCGGGCGGCTCCGGGGGCCGCGGCGGGCGGGCCTGGCCGGCGGCGCGGCGGCCGGACCGCGGCCGTGGCCAGCGACTTGACCGCCACGGCGGCCTTCTCCCGGGCGGACAGGGACACCCGGCGGGTGAGCACGGCGGCCGGGCTCGCGGCGATGTTCTCCAGCAGCCGGTAGTAGATGCCCGCCATCGCCCCGGCCGAAGCGGCGCTGCGCCGGTCCAGCAGCGGCATCAGCGCCAGGCCCTGGGCGTACCAGGCGCGGGCCCGGTCCGCCTCGAACTCCACCAGTGCGGTGAGCCTGCCCTGGCCGGGATCGGCGGCGGGATCGGCGTCCAGGGCGCAGCCGAACCGCGCGAAGTCCTCCGCGGGCAGGTAGACCCGGCCGCTGGCGTAGTCCTCGCGGATGTCCCGCAGGATGTTGGTGAGCTGGAGCGCGACCCCGAGCGAGTCGGCCAGCGGCACCGCCTGCTGCGGGTCGCTGGTGCCGAACACCCCCAGGGAGAGCCGCCCGATCGACCCGGCCACGCACCGGCAGTAGTGCAGCAGGTCGTCGAAGGTCTGATAGCTGACGCCGCGCACGTCGGCCGCGCAGCCGTCGATCAGCTCGCCGAACGCGGCCAGCGGGATGTCGAACCTGGCCGCGGCGTCGGCCAGCGCGACGAGCACCTCGTCGCTGTCGTCCGCGCCGCCGGCCGTCAGCGCGGCCAGCCCGGTCCGGGCCTCCTCCAGCAGGATCAGCTTCTCCTGGCCGGGCAGGGTGCCGTCGCCGATGTCGTCGATGCGCCTGGCGAAGGCGTACACCGCGGCCAGCGCCTGCCGCTTGGCCGGGGGGAGCAGCCGGATGCCATAGGAGAAGTTCCTGGCCTGGGACCAGGTGATCTCCTCGCAGCGCCGGTAGGCGGCGCGCACGTCGGTGGTCACGTCACCGTCCTGTCAGGTAGGCACGGAGGAGTTCGGCCGCCACCCGGCGGTTGCGCGGGCGGGGGGTGGCCGCGAGCACGTCGCAGCCGCTGGCGGTGATCGCGGCGAGCGCGGCCCGGCCGCCCGCCACGTACCCGGCCACCGCGGCCCGGGCGAAACCGCGCAGCGTGCCGGTGATCCGCGCGCCCTCGTCGAGCAGGTCGGCGGCCCGGCCGACCTCGAACGCGAGGAGCGCCCTGACCTGCGGCGACGCCGACGGTGCGGCCAGGTCGGCCGCGGTGACGCCGTAGGCGGCGAGGTCCTTGCCGGGCAGGTAGATGCGCCCGGCCCGGAGGTCCTCGGCCACGTCCTGCCAGTGCTCGGCCAGTTGCAGTGCGGTGCACACCAGGTCGGAGAGCACTTCGCGGGGCGGCGTGGCCGCGCCGAAGACGTGCAGCACGATGCGGCCGACGGGGTTGGCCGACAGGCGGCAGTAGGCCAGCAGTTCGTCGAAGGTCTGGTAGCGGGTGACCACCTGGTCCTGGCGGTTCGCCTGGATCAGGTCGAGGAAGGGCTGGGCGGGGATCGCGCACTCCGCGACGGCCGGTGCGAGCGCCCTGATCACCGGCAGCCGGGGCCCCCCACCCGCCTCCCCATCCCCCTTCACGGCCGCGGGCCCGTAGAGCCGGCCAAGGTCGGCTTCGAGTTCGTCGAGCAGGGCAAGGCGCTGCGCCGGGGGCGCCTCGTCGCCCATGTCGTCGGCCGACCGGGCGAAGCCGTACACCGCGGTCAGGTGGCGGCGGTAGCGGGCCGGAAGCATCCTGAGGGCGACGGGGAAGTTCTCGCCCGCGGCCTTCGCGCCGGCCTGGGAGGTGATCACCCTGGCCGGCTACTGCTGGCCCCGCCGCCCCACTGGTGCTGGCCCCGGGTGCGCTGGCATCGTCCGATCGCGTCGCATCCCGGGTCACGTCCCCTATTCCTTCACAGCTCTCAGGTGAATGCAAACAATGACATCGGCGTCAGGTGACGCCGATGTCGCAGAACCAGCAAGGCTCCGGCCCGGCGGCGGCCCCGGCAAAGACATTTACATTACGGCAGTTGCCGCACGCAAGTCTGCCGCCAGGAAACCGCCGGCCGCGGCGGTGTCTTTACCCAGCCATTTCCTGAGCGTCCGTGAATATTTGGGTGAGGGCGGGCCGTCCTGCTCGGCTACGGGCGGGTTTGCCGCGCAACATCGCAGGTGGGGGGCCTGCTCCGGGCGGAAAGCACCGAGGCCGGTGAATCGGCCCTGGTGCCGGGAGCCTGGCCCGCTGAATTATCCCGCTGCAGCGTGTGGCACCGCAACGTCTTTT
Organism: uncultured Actinomycetes bacterium; assembly: GCA_963795785.1. Lineage (GTDB taxonomy): Bacteria > Actinomycetota > Actinomycetes > Streptosporangiales > Streptosporangiaceae > DASXKD01. The sequence continues at coordinate 9,240 of CAWCKG010000028.1, read as the reverse complement.
TGTTCCGGGCGGGTACCGGGCGCGGCCGCAGAACGGCCCGCCAGCGGTCCCGCCCCCAGGTGACCGCCGAACCTGACGCATATGTCACTCGAAGCTGACGCCCACGTCATAATGCGGCCGCCCGCGCCACTTAAAGCTGACGCATATGTCATATTCCACCACCGGTAGCCGGCCAGGTGCGGTCCGGCACCACGGACGCATGCTCCGATAGTGCACCCATGGGGGCCCAATAGGGCGTTAGATGTGAACTGACCTGGTTGCCCGCCAGTCCGCACAGCAGCGGCTCATCCGGGCCCAGGTCAACTACGGGGGCATGCCGTGCCGGCGGCCCATGGGGCGCACGAGGGGAGCCGATGGCGCGTCAGTCATTACCGGATGCCGAAGTCCCCGATCCGGGGCGGATCGCCTGCCCACAGGACTTCGGCCGCGAGCTCACCCTGGCCCGGCAACAGGCGGGGCTCACGATCCGCGAGGTGGCGAGGGCAAGCGGTATCCCGGTCAGCACGGCCGGGGACTACTTCGCCGCACGCCACCTGCCGCCCGCCCGCCAGCCTGACCTCCTGCCCAGCATCCTGGCCGCGTGCCGGATCACCGACGCCCAGCAGGTGGAACGCTGGCAGGACGCGCTCAACCGGGTCCGCCGCGCGCCGGGGCGCCCCCCGGCCGGCCCGGCACCCTACCGGGGGCTGGCCAGCTTCCAGCCCGAGGACGCCGCCTGGTTCTTCGGCCGCGAGGAGTTAGCACTGCACCTGGTGCGGCTGGCGACCGGGCCGGGCGCGCCGGGGCTGCCGCTGGCGGTGGTCGGGCCGTCCGGGTCCGGCAAGTCCTCGCTGCTGCGGGCGGGCCTGGTTCCCCGGTTGCGGGCCGGACCTCAGCCCGGCCGGGCGGCCGGCCGGTGGTGCTGATCACGCCGGGCGCCGCGCCGGTGGAGACCCTGGCCGGGCACCTGGCGGCGCTGGCCTGGCCCGGGTCCGAGGGCCCGCTGCGGACCGGGCTGCTGGCCCAGGGGCTGCGCGAGGACCCGGAGCGGTATGCGCGGCTCGCCTCCCGGGGGGACGAGCCGCCCGCGATCATCGTGGACCAGCTTGAGGAGATCTTCACCGCGGGGGCGGACGAGGACGAGCGGCGGGAGTTCGTCGCCGTGCTGTCCGCCCTGTCCGAGCACACCCTGGTGGTGCTCGGCCTGCGGGCGGACTTCTACGCGCACGCGCTGAGCTACCCCGGGCTCGCCCGGTCGCTGCAGGAACGGCAGATCGTGGCCGGCCCCATGTCGGCCGGGCAACTGCGCCGGGCGATCGTGGAGCCCGCGCGCAAGGCGGGGCGGGACGTCGAAGACGGCCTGGTCGAGGTGCTGCTCCAGGACATGCGCCCGCACGGCGCACCGGGGCCCGGCGGGCACGAGGCCGGGGCGCTGCCGCTGCTCTCCCACGCCCTGCTGGCCACCTGGGACCACACCCACGGGGCCCGGCTCACCGTGGCCGACTACCAGGCCAGCGGGGGGATACGGGACGCCATCGCGCGGACCGCGGAAGACGCGTTCGCGACGCTCGACGCCGGCGAGCAGGAACTGGCCAGGCAGCTGTTCCTGCGGCTGGTTCATATCGGCGACGACGGCCGGGAGGCCCGGGCCCGCCTTCCGCTCCGCGACCTGCCGGGAGAGGCCAGCACGGCCGCGGCGGTGCTGGAGCGCTTCGTCGGGCAGCGGCTGGTCACCAAGGACCGGGCCGCGGCGGAGATCACCCATGAGGCGCTGCTCGGCGCGTGGCCACGGCTGCGCGGGTGGATCGAAGCTGACCGCGAGGACATCAGGATCCGGCGCTTCATCGAGGTGGCGGCGCAGGCGTGGGCGCAGGCCGGGCGGGAGGCGGCGGCGCTGCTGCGCGGCGGCCAGCTCGCGCTGGCCGTCGACTGGATGGCCGGCGAGGCCAACCGTGCCGCGCTGAGCCAGCTCGGCCGGGACTTCGTGGACGCCGGGATCGCCGACGAGCGGGCACAGCAGGCGGCCACGCGCCGCCGGACCAGGCGGCTGCGGCAACTGGTGGCCGCACTGACCGTCCTGGTCCTGCTCACCGTGGGCCTGGCCGGCTACGCGTTCCACCAGCGGCAGGCCGCCACCACCGCCAAGGAGGTAGCCGAGTCGCGGGCGGTGGCGGTGGAGGCCGACCAGGTCCGTCCCGAGGATCCGGCGCTGGCCGCGCAGTTGTCGCTGGCCGCCTACCACATCGCGCCGACGGCGGGGGCGCTGGCCAGCCTGCTGGAGTCGTCCGGCGCCCCGGCGGCGGCGCGGATGCTGGACTCCGACGCCGACGTGCAGGCCGTCGCGGTGTCCCCGGACCACCGGCTGCTCGCCGTGGCGGCCGCCGACGGAACGCTGCGGCTGTGGGACCTGCCCCGGCCGGCCACCCGGCACTGATCGGCACGGTAGCGGAACTGGGCCGCAATGACCCGTTGTACGCGGCGGCGTTCAGCCCGGACGGGAAGGTGCTGGCCGCGGCCGGCGCCGATGGCACGGTGCAGCTGTGGAACGTCGCCGACCCGCGGCACCCCGTGCGGCTCGGCCAGCTCACCGGCCCGAAGAGCACGATCTATTCGCTGGCGTTCAGCCCGGTGGGCGGGTTGCTGGCCGCGGGCAGCGCGGACACGACGGTGTGGCTGTGGAACGTCCGTGACCCGCGACACCCCCGCCCCGAGGGCGGCCCGCTGGCCGGGGCGAAGAAGTACGTGCAGGCAGTGGCGTTCAGCCCGGACGGGCAGTTGCTCGCCGAAGCCAGCGCGGACAAGACGGTGCGCCTGTGGGACGTGGCCGACCCGGCCAGGCCACAGCGCGTCGGCCAGCCGCTGACCGGCCCGTCCCGCGCCGTGGACTCGGTCGCGTTCAGCCCGGACGGCGATGAACTGGCCGCCGGGGGCTATGACGACCTCGTCTGGCTGTGGCGCATCACCAAGCCCGCCAAGCCGGCCCTGCGTCAGGAAGTTCACCGGGGCCACCGACTGGATCATGGCGGTCGCGTTCAGCCCGGACGGGAAGGTGCTGGCCGGGGGCGGCAGCGACGGCCAGGTGCGGCTGTGGAACGCCGCGACCGGCGCCCCGCTCGCCGTGATCCCCCATCCGCAGCCGGTGACCTCACTGGCGTGGGATGGCGCGCACCTGCTCGTGACCGGCGACGCCGACGGCTACGTCCGGGCCTGGCACCTGCCGGTGCCGGACCTGATGACCGGCGGCCCGGTCTACAGCATCGCGCTCAGTCCCGCGGGCGGCGCGCTGGCGGCCGGCGGGACCGGCCTGCAGGTGTGGAACCCCGCCACCCGCGCACTGACCGCCAGCGCGGCAATCCCCGACCCCGCACCTGGTGACATCGTGAACGCGGTGGCCATCTCCCCCGGCGGGAACCTGATCGCCACCGGATACGGCGACGGGCGGCTCCAGTTGTGGCGGCCCGGCCCCCGCCTGATCCCGCTCGGGACGCCGCAGCCCGCCTCGCAACTGCCGGCCGGGTTCACCAACCAGGTCGAGTTCGTCGCGTTCAGCCCGGACGGGAGGCTGCTCGCCAGCGGCAGCGACGACGGCACCGTGCGGCTCTGGGACATCTCCGATCCGGCCAGGCCACGGCAGCTGTCGGTCATCCACGACTCGGGTGACGCGGTGTTCTCGGTCGCGTTCAGCCCGAGCGGCCATGTTCTCGCCGCGGCCAGCGCCGACGACAAGGTGCGGCTGTGGAACGTGACCGACCCGGCCAGGCCGGTGCAACTCGGCGGCGCGCTCACCGGGCCGACCAACACCGCCTACTCGGTGGCCTTCAGCCCCGACGGGACGATACTCGCCGTCGGCAGCGCGGACCGGGACGTCCGGCTGTGGAACGTCAGCGACCCGGCCCGGCCGTACCGCGTCGGCCCGGTGCTCACCGGGCCGGCCGGGCTACGTGTACTCGGTCGCGTTCAGCCCCGGCGGGAACATTCTGGCCGCGGGGAACACCGACGGCAGCGTGTGGCTGTGGAACGTGGCCCATCCCGCACATCCGGCGCTGATCACCACCCTGACCGGGCCGTCCGGGCACGTCTACTCGGTCGCGTTCGGCCCCGGCGGCCGGACGCTGGCCGCCGCGGACTCGGCCGGCCTGGTCTGGCTCTGGGACACCCAGGCCAGCAGCGCGGCCCGCGCCGTGTGCGCGACGGCCGGGCAGCCGCTGACCCGCGCCGAGTGGCATGCCTACGCGCCCGGGACACCCTACGCACCGCCGTGCCGCTGACCGCAGCCGGGACCACGTGGGCCGGAGTGCCACCCCATCCCCGCCGCCCCATGCCGCGCCGCTTCGTGTAAACATGGAACTACAGTGAGTTACTAGAGCGTGGGGGTGGCGTGAGTCTCGTGTGGGCGGCCGTCGGTGCGGCCGCGGGCCTGGTGGCCGGCGCCCTGCTGCGCGGGCCGGTGTTCCGGCTCTCGGTGCCGGCCGGTGCCCCGGACCGGGCCGCCTGCCCCGGCTGCGACGGGCAGCTTGGCCGCTGGCTGCCGCTGCGGTGCCCGCACTGCGGGCGCGCCCTGGGCACCCCCCTGGTGCTCGAACTGACCACGGCGGCGGTGCTGGCGCTGCTGGCCGGCCGGTTCGGCCGGCACCCGCTCACGCTGGCACTCGGCTTTCTCGGCGCACTCGGCGTGGCCCTGGCCGCGATCGACATCAGCGTCCAGCGGCTGCCCGACCGGCTCACCCTGCCCGCCTATCCGGTGCTGATCGCCCTGCTCACGATCGCGGCACTGACCGGGCACGACCTGGCGGCGCTGTGGCGCTCGCTGCTCGGCGGCCTGGTGCTGGCGGCCGGGTACCTGCTGCTCGGGCTGGCGCGGCCGGGTCAGCTCGGCGGCGGTGACATCAAGCTGGCCGGGCTGGCCGGGCTGGTGCTGGGCTGGCTGGGCTGGCGGGCCGTGCTGACCGGGGCCGCCGCCGGTTTCGTGCTGGCCGGGGTGGCCGGCCTGGTGCTGTTGGCCGCCCACCGGGTCACGCTGCGCGGCGCGATCAGCTTCGGCCCGTACCTGCTCGGCGGCGCCCTGCTGGTGATCCTTGCCGACGGCCCGGCCGGTGCGCACTTCCCGTAACCGGCCAGTAAGGTGTCACGCGCCGGGAGGAGCGTGCCGTGAACGTTGACGACCTGGCCGCGATCGACGTGCACACGCACGCCGAGGTGTCCACGTCCGGGCAGGGATCGCTGAGCGCGGAGTTGCACGAGGGGTCGCGGCCGCCGACAATCCGGACGTGCTGATCCCGTTCGCGAGCATCGACCCGGCCCGCGGGCAGGCCGGTGTCCGCGAGGCGCGGCGGCATCCGGCTGAAGTACTCCAACCCGATGCTGGTCGACGACGTGGCGGCGGATTTCCCCGGGCTGCCCATCGTGCTGGCTCATCCGTCGTTCCCGTGGCAGGACGAGGCACTGGCGGTGGCGGCGCACAAGCCACTGGTGCACATCGACCTGTCCGGCTGGTCGCCGAAGTACTTCCCGGCGCAGCTTGTCCAGTACGCCAACACCTTGCTCAAGGACAAGGTCATGTTCGGCTCGGACTACCCGCTGATCACGCCCGACCCGATGGCTCGCCGATTTCGAGGCGCTGCCCATCAAGCCCGAGGTCCGGCCGAAGATCCTGAAGTGGAACGCCGCACGCCTGCTCGGGCTGAGCTCAGGCTGAACTCGGGGCTGCGGCCGGGCCAGCCGCCCGGGGCCCTGCCGTCGTTAAGAACAGGCCGGGCAGCAGCGCCGCCGTGCGGGCCCGGTAACCGCGGTAGGCGGGCATGGCCGCCACGAGCAACTGCTCCTCCCGCAGCGCGCGGTAGGCCTGCAGGAAACAGAACCCGAGCCAGACGGCCAGTGCCGCCAGGCTGCCCGCCAGCAGGGCGAGCCCGAGCGAGGACACGATCTCCCCGGTGTAGAGCGGATGCCGGATCCACCGGTACGGGCCCCGCTCGACCAGGACCCTGGCCTGCGCGAGCACCGACACGCTGCGGCCCAGGGAGCGCAGCGACCAGACCGCCCAGGCGGTGCCGCCCGCCACCAGCGCGTCGCCCGCCCACTGCTGGATACCGCCCGGCGAAGCGGTGCGCAGCAGCGGGAAGGCGAACGGAACCAGCATCGCGGTCACCGCCGCGGCATGGGCGGTGACCGACCGGCTGGTCGCGCTGGCCGGGCCGCGGCGCAGGTAGCACCAGATGATCAGCGCGTAGAAGGCGCAGACCAGCCCGGTGCTGACCCAGTGCAGCGGGTCCGTGCCGCTGCCGGTGACCAGGGCCGCCCCGTCGACAAGGACGAAGCCCAGCGCCACCGGGAATCATGATCAGCCTGCCGTAGTCGGGGCGGCGCCGCCGGCGGGTGACGGTGGTCATGACGGCCGCTCAGGCGTGGAAGAGCGAGTGCATGATCGAGATCGCACCCGGCCCGATGACGATGATGAACAGCGCCGGGAACAGGCAGCCGATCAGCGGGAAGAGGATCTTCACCGGCACCTGCTGCGCCTTCTCCTCGGCCCGCTGGCGGCGCCGCAGCCGCATCTCCCTCGCCTGCTCGCGCAGCACGTCGGCGATCGGGATGCCCAGTTCGCCCGCCTGGATCAGGGCGGAGGTGAACGCGCGCAGCTCGGGGACGGTGGTCCGGTCGGCCAGCGACGCGCAGCGCCTGGCGACCGGGACTTGCCGATCTGGATCTCCTGGAGGGCACGGGAGAACTCGGCGGCCACCGGCCCCTCCGAGTTGCGCGCCACCCGGGACATCGCGGCGTCGAAGCCGAGGCCGGACTCGACGCAGATGGTGAGCATGTCCATGGCATCCGGCAGGTCCCGCTGGATCTTCGCCTGCCGCTTGATGCCGGTGTTGTACAGCAGCAGGTCAGGCAGGAAGAACCCGGCCGCGCCGCCGAGCCCGACGGCCAGGATCGCCACGGCTGGGGTCGTGCAGCCCGAGCAGCAGGCCAAGGCCGCCAGCCCGATCAGCCCCAGGCCTTTGACCGCGAACAGCCGGTCGGCGTTCCAGCGCTCCGGGTTGCCGGCGATGTCCAGCCTGCGCTGCAGTCTGGCGACGGTGCCCGAGGGCGACAGCCGCTGCCCGATCCCGGACAGCCAGGGCGGCAGCGTCGGCACAGTCGCCTCCTCGTCGGTGTCGGCGTGCTGGGCATAGCGCTCCTCGATCACCGCCGCAGCGCCGGCGATCCCGCCGCTCTTGGACCGGGCCGGCGCCACGGCCACCACCAGCATCGCGATGGCCAGCCCGACGAGGACCCCGTCCAGCAGAATCGTGGCCGGCATCGCTACATCTCCACCTTGACCACCTTGCGCATCCACAGGGCGCCGCCGACGACCATCACGACGGCGAGCGACGAGCATGATGATCCCCGACCGTTGTGGTGTACAGCGGGCGCATGTAGCTGCGCCTGGTGAGGAACAGCCAGCCGCCGATCCAGATCGGCAGCGACAACCAGAATGTAGGCGGACAGCCGCCCCTCCGCGCTCAGCGCGCGCACGTGCCGTTCGCAGCATGGGCGCGCTCGCGCATCGTCTCCACGGTGTTGCCGAGAACCTCGGCCAGGTTGCCGCCGGTCTCGCGCTGGATCCGGATCGCGATGACCGTCCACCGCAGGTCGGCCGACTCCATCCGGTCCGCGACCTGGTCCAGCGCATCCTCAGGTCAACCCCGATCCGGGATTCCTGCAGCGCCCGGGAGAACTCGCCGGCGACCGGCTGGGCGCCCTCGCGCACCGCCGCATCCAGCCCCTGGCCCAGCGAGAAGCCGGAGCGCAGCGAGCCCGCGACGAACTGGAGCATGTCGGGCAGCTGATCGGCGAACTCGGCCCGGCGCCGCTGGATCAGGAAGTTCAGGGCGAACTTCATGCCCAGCCAGCCGGCCACGCCGCCCAGCACCACCGCGATCGAGCACATTGCCGACGACCATGGTCAGCACGACGATCACCAGCACGCCCGCGCCGGCGCCGGCCAGCACCCACTCGGCGGGCTCCCGCGCGATCCCGGCGAGGTCCAGCCGCAGTCGCCAGCCGTCTCCTCGGTGCCCGTCCGCAGCACCGGCGACATCAGGCGGCCAGCGATCGCGGGCCGTCGGCCGCTCGGCACGGCTGGCCACGTGCCGGGACCCGTAGCGCTCGATCCGCGTCCGCCAGCCGCCTGGCCCGGTCGTCGCGGGCGCACCATGCCGATCAGCAGCGCGCCAATGCCAGGAACAGCGCCAGGAAGATGCAGCCGAGCGCCGGCGATCAGCGACACCGGATAGCGCTGGCGCGGCGCCGCTGGCCACGGCGCCGGCCGAGCCACCACGAGCAGCCGTGCGCTCATCGCACGTTCTCCTGCAGGCCGAGGACCGCGGCGAGACGTGGACGCCGCGGTCGGCCAGCCACTCCGAGGAACCGGGGCCGCAGTCCGGTGCTGCGCAGCTCGCCCCGGTACGCGCCGTGCTCGTCCACCCCGGCCTGGAAGTCGAAGAGGCACACGTCCTGCAGCGTGACGATGTCCCCCTCCATGCCGTCGACCTCGGTGATGTGGGTTATCCGCCGCGTGCCGTCCTTCAGCCTGGCCTGCTGCATGATGAGGTCGATCGCCGAGGCCATCTGCTCGCGGATGGCCCGCTGCGGCAGGTCCATGCCCGCCATCAGCACCATCGTCTCGAGCCGGGCCAGCGAGTCCCGCGGCGAGTTGGCGTGCACCGTGGTGATGGAGCCGTCGTGGCCGGTGTTCATGGCCTGAAGCATGTCCAGGGCCGCGCCGTCGCGGACCTCGCCGATGATGATCCGGTCCGGTCGCATCCGCAGCGAGTTGCGGACCAGCTCGCGGATCGTGATCTCGCCGCGTCCTTCCATGTTGGGCGGGCGGGACTCCAGCCGCAGCACGTGCTCCTGACGCAGTTGCAGTTCCGCCGCGTCCTCGATGGTGAGGATCCGCTCGTTGTCGGGCACGAACGAGGACAGCACGTTCAGCGTGGTGGTCTTGCCGGAGCCGGTGCCGCCGCTGATCACGATGTTCATCCGGCCGCGCACGCAGGCCCGCAGCAGTTCGGCCGTCGGCGGCGTCAGTGTGCCGAACGCGATGAGGTCCGACACCAGGTAGGGGTCGGCGGCGAACTTCCGGATGGTCAGCATCGAGCCGTCCATCGCCAGCGGCGGGACCACCGCGTTGACCCGGCTGCCGTCGGGCAGCCGGGCGTCCACCATCGGGCTGGCCTCGTCCACCCGGCGGCCCACCCGGGACACGATCTTGTCGAT